>JAFUUX010000099.1 GCA_017471325.1 Lachnospiraceae bacterium
AAGCGCAATAAATAATTGCGCTTACTATAACGCTCCGCGAGGATGCGCACGGATTTTGTAAGGAAATATGCCGCTTTCAGCGGCCAAAATCCGGCGCAGTAAACGACAAAACGAAAATAGTTTTGTCGTTTACTATATTATATTCTATCTGTCTTATATTTTGCAATAAAAAAATCTACTCCGGCAACATGGCTTTTACGCCCTGCTCCAGGCCAGATCCTCATACTGCCTTGTAAACAGCCGGTAGTAAGCACCGCGTTTTTTCATCAGCTTCTCATGGCTGCCCTGCTCCACGATCTTTCCGTCCTGCACCAGCAGGATGATATCCGCCTCCACGATCGTGGACAGGCGGTGTGCGATCACAAAGGAAGTCCTGTCTTTCGTCACGGTCACGATCGCTTCCTGGATCGCCTTTTCCGTCACGGTATCGATCGATGCCGTTGCCTCGTCCAGCACCAGGATGCGCGGATCTGCCAGCAGCGCCCTTGCAAAGGAAAGCAGCTGCTTCTCCCCGGTGGAAAGCATGCCTCCGCCCTCACCCGCCTGACTGTCCAGTCCCTTCTCCATGCGCCGCACGATCCCGTCTGCGGAAACGAGCCGCAGTGCCTCCCAGATCTCTTCATCCGTGGCATCCGGCCTGCCATAGCGCAGGTTTTCCCGTATGGTGCCGGAAAACAGGTGCGGTGTCTGCAGCACATATCCGATGCTGCTATGCAGCCAGAGCTGCGACCGTTCCCTGACATCCCGCCCGTCGATCAGCACCGCACCTTCTGTCGGCTCAAAAAAACGGCACACCAGATTGACCAGCGTGGATTTGCCGGCGCCGGTCTCCCCGACGATCGCCACATTCGTGCCCTGCGGGACTTTCAGGTTAAAATGCTCCAGCACATATTCCTCACCATCCGGGTAATGGAAAGATACATCCTGAAATTCCACATCCCCGTGCAGTTCCTCCCAGTTCTCCTTTTTCGGATGAAAGGTATCCCCGTACCTTTCCACCACCTCCGGCGTATCCGTTACATCCGACTCTGTCTGCAGCAGGGCGGTCAGACGCTCGATATTGACCTGTACGGAGATCATCTCCGAGAGCGTGACGATCACATGCTGAACGGGTTCCATCATGCCCAGCGCATAAGATAAAAATACCGATAGCGTACCGATCTGCAGCACATTTTCCACCGTGGCCAGCCCGCCGCGCCACAGCACCAGTGCCAGTGCCACCGAGGACATCATGGTAACGGATGCCGTAAACAACGCGGAATAATGCGTCGCATGTACTGATTTTTTCCGCATCCGCTCCGTGTCCCGTTCAAAATCCTGCCGGATCTTATCCTCGATCACCAGCGTCTTGATAGAGCGCGCACCGGTAATGCCCTCGTTAAAATTACCGGTGATGGTAGAATTGATCTCCCGGATCTGGCGGTTAAGCTGCACCAGTTTTTTCTGGAAGAAGCTCACCAACACCACCACTACAGGGACCAGGACCGCGATAAACAGCGCCAGGCGCCGGTTCAGAATAAACATCATGACCAGCACCCACAGGATATACGAGCCGTTCCACACGATATCCATGAGCCGCCAGGCCACCAGGATGCCGATCTTTCCGGTATCGCTCATCACCCGCGCATGGATATAGCCTACATTATTGCGGTTAAAATACGAAAACGACAGTTCCTGCAAATGGTTAAACGCTGCATTGCGCAGATCCCGGTCCACGGACATCTCCACCTGTCCGCACATATATGCACAGACAAAGTTGTCCACCACATACAGCGCCAGCAGCCCCGCGTAAAGCGCCACAAACGTGCCCAGGCCCTCCAGGCTGCCCACCGCGACAAAATGATCCAGCGCATAACGGTTAAACAGCGGCCAGGCCGAATCCAGCAGGCTCGCCCCTACCCCCAGCAGCACCATCACGATGATCCTCGGTATGTATTTTCTGATAAACGGCAGTATCTTCGGGATCCCGAAAAGGGGAAGTCCGCTGCCGTTTTCTTTTTCCCGTTCCAAGCCTTTACTCCGCTCCCTGCATCTGTATATCAAAAATCTTCCGGTAGAGCCCGTTCTGTTTCAGCAGCGCCTCATGGCTGCCCTGCTCCACGATGCGCCCGTGATCCAGCACGATGATCCCGTCCGCCTGCATCAGCGTGGTGATCCGGTGAGAGATCAGCACCACGGTGGCTGCTGCCGTATTCTCTTTTATGCCTCTGCGGATCTTTGCATCCGTTTCCATATCCACTGCGGATAAGGAGTCATCAAAGACCATGACCGGCGTATCTGCCAGCAGCACCTGGGCTATGGCGGTGCGCTGCTTCTGTCCGCCGGATAAGGTCACGCCCCGCTCTCCCACATAGGTATCGTAGCCGTCTGTAAACTTTGCCACGGTTTCCTCCAGCGCCGCAATGCCCGCCGCCCTATGCACTTTTTCCATATCCGGCGTGCCGGACTGCGTGATGGCGATATTTTCCGCCAGGCTGCGCGAGAACAGATACGGCTCCTGCAGCACCAGGCCGATCTGCCTGCGCAATGCCCTCCGGTCCATCGTCCGTATGTCTTTTCCGCCGATCGTGATCCGCCCGCAGCCCTCCGGCAGGTCATAGAGCCGGTCCAGCAGGTACATAAGCGTAGACTTGCCGGAACCGGTACCGCCCAGGATCCCCAGGGTGCTGCCTTCCCGTATCCTGAAACTGACATCCTTCAGCACCTCCGTACCTTCTTCATAGGAAAAGGATACATGGTCAAATACGATATCCCCGGCAGGCACAGCCTCTCCCGCCTCTTCCTCCGGCGCTGCATTCATGATATAGCGGATACGGTCGATGGAAATGCCCGCTTTGCTCATATCCGAGATCACACGCCCCAACTCACGCACGGGCCAGGACAGCATGCCGTTGTAGGAAACAAAGGCGATGTATTCTCCCACCGTGATCTGTCCCCGTACACAAAAAACCGCGCCGAATACCGTTACCAGCATGATCTGCAGGCCGGTGATCAGATCATTGGAACACCAGAACGCCGAGAGCCAGCCCATCAGCCGGATCCACATCAGCGTATATCCGTGATTCTGCGTCTCGAACCGTTCCCGCTCAAATTTTTCACGGCCAAAGGCGCGCACCACACGTACACCGGTCAGGTTTTCCTGCGCGATCGCGGAAAGCCTGCCTTCCTCTTCATCCGCATGCAGAAAGGAATGCGCGATGCGGTTGTGGAAAAAGATGGAATATAAAATGATGACCGGGATAAAGATACCGGATACCAGAGCCATTTTGACATGAATGCCGAGCATAAAATACATGCCGAGCGCGATCAGCACTGCCACGCGGAATAGCGTGGTCATCTGCTCTGATAAAAAATTCTTTACCGTTTCCACATCCGAAGTGCAGCGCTGTATGATGTCACCGGTATGATTCTGCCCATGCCAGGCATACGGCAGATGCTGAATGTGTGAAAACAGCTGATCCCGCATGCGGCAGATCAGTTTCTCCGCACCCATGGCATTGAACAGGCGGTACAGATACCGGCATACCCCGCCTGCAAGCGCGATCGCGATGACTGCCGCCGCAACCACGTACAGATGCGACCGCAGATATTCCCGGCCGCCTCCGGCCAGGATCAGCGCCTCCGCCAAAGCAGAAGTGCTCTCTGCCTTTCCGATGATGCAATCCACTGTATACTGCACGATCTTTGGGCTGACCATATCCAGAAAAGCAACCATCAGGGAAAATACAACACCCAACGCAAAGAAACGCTTACTCCCTTTCAGGAAATAAACGATCATGGCAGATCTGCTCTTTTCACCCGCTTTTCTTTGCTGTCCTGTTCTCATTTACGGCCTCCGGTCACATCATTTCTTTCTTACCGAATAGCCGAATTTTCCCAGCAGTTCCCCCAGGGCGTAATACTCCCCATGGGAATATGCCACCAGCTTTGCCGCTGCCAGATCAAACTTTCCCTTCTCATCCAGATACTGCTCATCGATATCCGTACTCAGTACTTCCGCGATGAACATATCATGGCTTCCCAGTTCCAGGATCTGCGTTACCCTGCACTCCAGACATACCGGACTTTCCGCGATGCCGGGCGCCTTTACGAAACGGGACTCGCTTTTGGTCAGCTTCAGATCCCCCTGCAGTGCAAATTTATCGATATCCCTCCCGGACTTTACACCCACATAATCCGTCACCTTAGCCAGTTTTTCCGTTGTCAGGTTCACTACAAATTCCCCGGTACGCTTGATGATCCCGTGGGAATACCGCTCCCTGCGGATGGATACGGAGAGCATGACCGGATCGGAACAGACTGTGCCTGCCCAGGCAGCCGTCATCACATTGGCATGCCCCTCTTCATCCGCGCAGCTTACCAGCACTGCCGGCACAGGATACAGCATATTTGACGGTTTCCAGTATTGTCTTCCCATTGTATGATAGCCCCTTATCTGATCTTACTTAAAGTACCTCTTTCGGTATCCGCATTCCCTGACTGTTCCCCGGGGGCTTTATCTGCACCTGCGTGATACCATCCCCCATGTATATCCATAGTATATCCGCGCAGGAAACGGATTGTCAACCGGCAATCCCTGTCACATATAGGATTTTCATGGATCTCATCCGCCGGAGGCTTTATAGTCAACGACAAATTATTTTTGTCGTTGACTATAATATTTTATTTGACCATTTCGATAATACCAGTATAATGATTAATGTAAAGAATACATCAAAGATAAGGAGGCATTCAACAATGAGGAACTATTTTAATCTGGACGGACAAGTGGCATTGGTGACCGGATGCTCCACAGGTCTGGGGGTACAGATGGCAAAGGCGCTGGCAAGCCAGGGGGCAGCGATCGTAGCTCTGGCAAGGCGTGAAGAAAAGATCAAGGCTGTAGCAGCAGAGATTGCTGATGAATTTGGTGTAAAAACGCTGGCTGTTCCCTGCGACATTACAGACACCGCAAGAGTCGATGCGGCGATCGACCAGATCCTGGAACAATTTGGCCGGCTGGATATCGTGATCAACAATGCAGGCACCGGCGGAGTAACTCCCGCAGAAGATGTACCGGATGAAATGTTTTTCAATGAGATCAACATAGACCTGACCGGAACCTTCAAGGTGGCGCGCGCCGCGGCAAAGAAGGCGATGATCCCGGCAAAATACGGCAGGATCATCAATATCGCATCCATGTACGGTCTGGTAGGAAACAAGATCGCCGGCAGCGCTCCCTACCATGCGGCAAAGGGCGGCGTGGTAAACCTGACCAGGGCACTGGCTGCGGAATGGGGCAAATATAATATCACCGTCAACGCGATCTGCCCGGGCTATTTCTATACACCGCTTACGCAGGAAACCTTAGACAGCGATTTCTTCCAGGCAAACGCAAAGACGATGATCCCGCTGGAACGCTATGGAAAGGAAGGCGAACTGGATACGGCAGCCATCTTCCTGGCATCTCCTGCCTCCACTTATGTAACAGGCGATATCATCCCCGTAGACGGCGGATATACCTGTATGTAAAAAACGAACATTTTTCGTAACTATTCAGAAGGTAACTGTCAGAACTCAGGGGATTCTGAACAGTTACCATTTTTCTTATTGACGACCATTCCTAACGCAGACAGCTCCTTTTCGGCATGAAAAGGAACTGATCTGCTCCTACAGCCGCATCAGTTTACAGTTCTCAATCCCCGCACTCCAAAACTGCGAGAGCGGCAGGCCTTTCACCTGACAGACAATGCTGGAATTCATGGCGCCATGGCCGACGATCAGCACATCCTTTCCCTGCGCCAACTGCGGCTGCACCACCTCTTCCAGAAAAGCGCCGGTCCTGGCAAACAGTTCTTCCATGCTCTCTGCGCCTTCCACCGGCGTGGTATATTGCTCCGGTGCTTTAAAAAAAACATTGATGGGACAGTCCGGGATCGCAAAACTGTTTTCGATCCCTTCATAACTGCCAAAGCACATTTCCATCAGACGCCCGTCATATATGACCGGCACTTCCCTTCCGCGCAGCAGGATCTCTGCCGTTTCTTTTGCCCGTACCAGAGGGGAACAATAGCAGATATCAAAATGCGTATCCCGGTATTCTTCCCGGGCCTTTTCCGCCATTGCGCGTCCCTCCTCATTTAGGGGAATATCCGTCCTGCCCTGCAGTTTATGCCTGATATTCCAATCTGTTTTTCCATGTCTGATGATGTATAACATTGGCATACTCCATAATAATAGCGTCCTGCATGCAGAACGCTTATCCCATATCTTCTTTCAGTGTAACTGTCAGAACCCCCGGGTTCTGACAGTTACGCATTTCCACCATGCATAATCTCGCTTCGCTCGATGGTGGAAATGTCGTAAAACTCGGGCATCCTACGCTACGCTTCGGGAGCCCTCGCGGTACCTTCTGAATAGTTACCTTTCAGTCAAATAAAATACCCTTCATGCATACCTTGGGTTTTTCGTTTTCGTAATCCCAGCTATGGTAAGAGCCTCCCCTGCACCACTTTTCCTGCGGACAGGCCGCGCAGACTGCATTCCGTTCCGAAAGCGGTCTGCGGAAGATCTCAAAACGGTTCTTCCAGATTTCTGTAAAAGGCGTGTCATAAATGTTTCCCTGAATGGATTTTTCATTGTGCGGGATATCCAGACAGGCCGTCACATCCCCGTTGATCAGGACGCCTGCCACATATACGCCCGCGTTGCACAAAAAGTACCAGTCCCGCACTTCCGCTTCATATTCCGTACCAAGGAAATGACAGCAGGAATACTCCACAGGATAACCGGCTTTTCTTTTTTCTTTGATAAACTGCATCAGCCTGCGGTTGTCTTCCGCGGTAAGCAGCATCTGCGGTACCTTTTCCGCGCGGCCGATGGGCTCGATGCCGGTCAGCCGCCATTCGTTGATATCGATGCCGTCAAAGAAAGCAAACATCTCATCCAGTTCGTGGATATTCTCATGGTTCACCACCGTTGTGACCATGATATTAAAAGAATCCTCGTCGATCAGGTGCTGTATGCCCTCCATCGCCAGTTCAAAGCCATGCGCCAGTCCCCGGTAATGATCATGCGTTTTGGGCAGACCGTCAATGCTTAAGGAAATGCTGCGCATCCCGGCGGTCTTTAAATGATGTGCCACCTCTTTGGTGATCAATGTACCGTTGCTGGTCATGCCCCAGGCAAAACCAAGCTCCCGCACATACTCCATCAACGGAAAAAAATCGGGATACAGCAGTGGTTCCCCGCCGGTCACGGCGATCAGCGGATCTGTCCCGAAATTCTGCTTCACCTCCTGCAGCAGTTTCTTATAATCCGCAAGCGGCAGGCCGTCCGGCCGGTTCTCGCTGCAGCTGCTGCCGCAGTGAAAACAGTGCTCATTGCAGTTAAGCGTCAGTTCCAAAAATAACTGGCGCAGTTTTGGCTCCCTGCATAACTGCTTCTGATATTCCGCAAGCGTATCCAGGTTTCTGGTTTTGATCTCTGTCCCCGTCATGGAAATATACCCTTTACTCTGTCTTGTTTCCCTGATTTTCAAACCATTCCGGCGGGCCATAGACTACCGGCTGCATATTCATGTCCGGCGCTATGGAATCTTCCTGCGGCGGACCATACACCGGTTCCACGATATTAGAATCCACCGGCGGGCCGTACACATCCGGCAGTTCATTATCTTCCGGTGTGATCTGCGGTTTCTCTGACGGCTGATCTTCGGTCGGTGACGGTATCTCTTTTTCCGTTGCTTCCGCTTCCGTTGGCTCTGCTTCTTTTTCCGGGATTTCCGTCGGTGCGGGTTCTTCCTTTTCCAGGGTTTCCGTCGGCTCTATGTCTTCCACCGGCGGACCGTACACATCCGGCAGTTCATTTTCCGTGACATCCGGTCCATCCTTCTGAAATGCCTGCGGCGGACCATACACGGTTTCCACCTCATTGCTCTTTGGCGTGCATCCACCTATGCCAAACAGGGTAGAGGCTGCCAGTCCCAGCAATAATTTTTTCCGTTTTGAGATCTTCATACGCTCTCCTTTGGGTACATATACTCCTGCGCTTTTCTTACAACATCATGATCCCCGTCAGCATGCTCTGGCGCAGCGGCTGATCCCGGCGCCAGGAACAAAGTTCTGGCGATTCTTTGGTACATCTTCCTACATCCTTTATATTATCCTCTGTCAGACCGCTTTGCAATAGGGAAATCCGGATCGCGGATCTTATGTCCAGGTGGACTTTTGCACCCTTCTCCTGCCGGGCAAAAGACAGATCCTCCAGGAAGATGCTGTTTAATTCCTCTTTACTGTACTGCGCTGAAAAAATATCGATCAGTTCCGTTCCCACCTCATAACATTCCGCGCAGATGCAGGGTCCGAATACCGCAACGATATCTTCCGGGCGGGAACCGTATTCCGCCGCCATCCTGCTGACCGCGTTTGGGGCGATCTGCTCCACCGTTCCCCGCCAGCCGCTATGCACCATGCCAATGGCCTGCCGCAGAGGATCATACAGATAGACCGGTACGCAGTCTGCCTCCACCGTGGCAAGCAAAAGGCCTTTTTCGTCCGTGACCATACCGTCATACGCTCCGACGGGACTGCCGCGAAGCACCATATCCCCGCCGTCCTTTCGGCTGACTGTACGAACCTTGTTTGTATGCTCCTGCTCAGCCATGACCATATCCCCTGCACTGATCCCAAGTTTTGATAACAGCAGGCTGCAGTTTTCCAGTGCCCCGTCCCTGCCGTATTTCCAGACAGGCGTATTCCTGGCAGTATAAAAAGCTGCGATATTTCCCATCTCCTCCAGTGCTTTTACGCCGTACAATACCATCTCTCTATCCATCATTCTCCTGTCCTGTTATGCCTGCGGCATTCAATAACGTTATAGTAAACGACAAAACTATTTTCGTTTTGTCGTTTACTGCGCCGGATTTTGGCCGCTGAAAGCGGCATATTTCCTTACAAAATCCGTGCGCATCCTCGCGGAGCGTTATAGTAAGCGCAATTATTTATTGCGCTTA
>JAFUUX010000100.1 GCA_017471325.1 Lachnospiraceae bacterium
AAACGACAAAACTATTTTCGTTTTGTCGTTTACTGCGCCGGATTTTGGCCGCTGAAAGCGGCATATTTCCTTACAAAATCCGTGCGCATCCTCGCGGAGCGTTATAGTAAGCGCAATTATTTATTGCGCTTACTATTGCATTATAACAAAATTCCCTTATACTGCATAGCCGGGAATTTATGTGCTCCCGCCTCTGCATTCGGCAAGCGCTTTTTGCCTCTGCAGGCGTTCCTTCACCAGCCGGATAAAATGCTCATTTCCGATCACCCGGACCGCCGGCCCGAAAGAAAGTATTTCGATCAGCAGTTCCGTTTCATCATCCTTATCATAAAAGATCTCGCAGCGGTAACTGTCATCCTCCAGGCGCAGCGTGTTTTTACGGTAACCCGTAAACTGCAGCATGACGCGTTCCACGGCATTGCGCTGATCCCTGATCACCAGAGTGACCTTTTCCTGCGTTTTCTCCTCTGTGAAAGGTTCTTTTTTAATATCTGACTGTGCCCGGATGCCGATCCCGTAACCTGCCAAAGAACGGTCGCCAACGGTATCCGGCGCCGGCCCCGTGCCGGAAACTTCCACAGACTTCATGCGGGAAATACGCAGGATATATTCCCGTATCCGGCTTTTTCCGGTCGCCTCACACAGCAGGCGGAAACAGTCATTCTTGACGGAATACTCCAGATACCGCGGACGTACCGTGAGCCTTGTGATCCTTCCTGCCCGCGCCTCATAGCGGATACGCAGCAGCTGTTTATGGTAAATCGCGTTTTTTATCACCCTGAAATGCCTGCGGTAGGCTTTATCCGTGTAATCATCCCCATCCGAAAAACGGTCAAAATAGCGGAAATCCTCATAATGAAATAACGGGGCCGCATCTGCCAATGTTTCCTCTATCGCGCGCTGCTGATCAGCTTCCAGGAAGAGGCAAGCGCGGGGATCCTTCAAAACCGCTTTCAGCCAGCGCTTCTGCAGCCGGCTCAGCGGCATGCTCACACCTCCCGGAATCTTTGACCGCAGCCCGCCTTCGGTTTCCTCAAAAAGCCCCCAGCGGTTTTGGGAAAGCCCGGGCAGCAAAAAAAGCATGCTCTCGCCAAAACCGTATTTTTGGACCGTATCCCTTAACATCCCGGGGCTGATCGTTCCCCTTTTCGCCAGCAAAAGGCCGACGATCTGAAAGTACCGGTTATAGATTTCCGAAAACAGCCTCTCCATCCGAATGCCCCAGAATCCCTCTATACATCATACGCCTGATACATTCTCTGCAGATCCGCAAAGAACATTTTTTCCAGCGTTTCATTTTCCTCAAACACCTGCACCCCGTCCGTACCATAGATCTGCAGTTTCTCGATCCTGCCGATGAAACTGCGGATCCAGGGAAACATCTCCATCACGTCTTTTACGGTCTTTTCATAGCGGATGGTGTCGGAAGAGATCTTTTCCGTATTTCCGCCTTCACCTTCCCGCACCAGCCGCTGCATGATATACGCTTCCGTTTTCTCATCCGCATGGATCGTCAGGACCAGTTTCTGAAACTGCCCCCTTCCGGGAACCCATGGTGCAAAAGAAACCCCCCAGACATGCGGCTGAAGGGAAGCCAGCATCTGCCCCAGATCCTTATCTTCCGGTACGGTTTCCGGCAGAACGGTCACTTCCTTGATCTGATCCAGACGCACACAGCTAAAATGCGCGGTGCCCGATGTCCGCGCTCTAACGGTATCCGTTTCGGTATACATGCACACAAAACGCCTTCCGCTGCGGGAACTTACAAAGATCTGTACCGGGAAGCCGCTTTTCCGGGTACTTTCTTCCGGCAGGCGGCGGTTATTCTGTACGCGTACCTGCACTTTCTGTTTCCGCCGGATCGCATCCAGGATCGCCAAAAGGATCTCGTCCTCCAGTGTAAATGCGGGAAATCCATGCTTTACACGGTAGACTTCATTTTTGTCATTCTGCGTATGCAGTATCGTATCGCCGACAACACCCAGAGGCTGGTCCATCTGAAAGCAGCGGATCAGATCGAGCAGTTCCTCCGCGTGCGGCAGTTCCCGGTAACGGATCCCCCTGCGGTAGCGCAGTGTCTTTCCCTCTTTTTGCACCAGGAGCAGACCTTCCTCCACATATTCATTACACTTTCTGCGTACACTCTGCAGATCTGCCTCATACCCATATACTTCCATCAGCAGATCAGTAAGCTCCGCAGCCGAATACGCCGCCGTCTTCTTTTCCAGAAGTTTTAAAAGGAAGAAATGCAGACACAGATCCCGATCCGTAAAACTCCCGGTCTGCCAGACACGGTACAGCGGATTGGTATGCAGTTTTTTCTGATCGATCCGCAGGGAAATGTTTTTGGATCTGCCCCCCTCTGTAAAATCCTCCGCCACATACTCCGGCAGCCAGCTCACGATACGGCGGCGTTCATCATCATAGGTACGCGCACTTTTTCCCGGGAAATCACCACGGCTCTTAAAACCATAGACAAAGAAATCCCTCACATAATCACGGCACTTATCGATGTGTTTGATCAATTCCCCAAAATCCGACATAACATGATTTTATCATCTTCGCAGCTTTTTTGAAATGATTTCTTTTGCTGTTTCTGTTATCTTGTCAGTATGCAGGGTAGCTCAGCGGGTAGAGCACAGAACAAAAACGGATCATGAAGAATAAAGTGATCCTCGCCGCAAACACGAAGATTCCCATTTAAGGCTGGTGTCACCGGTTCGACTCCGGTCCCTGCAATAAAAAAGTGACGCTTACAGCAATCGTGAGATTATGCGTGAAATGTATAACTGTCAGAACCCTCCGGGTTCTGAAACGTTACAAAGCGTCATGGGCATCCTGTTTTATGAAAAGAAGGAGAATAACAAAATGAAATTTACGGAGATCCTGAAAAAAGAAGCAGCATTTACCCATACGGAAAACGGCGCAGTGGCATTAAATACCACGGGCGATGCATGTCTGGATCTGTTTAGCACGATCGGCGCTTTGCGCGAGGCAGAAGAGGCACGTATCGAAAGGCTTTTTGCGGACGCGTATAAAGAGGATGCTCTGTTTGCTACCAAAGTGGCATTCTATGGCCGTGATGTGCGCGGCGGCCTGGGCGAACGCAGGATATTCCGTGTACTGCTCCGCTACATGGCGCAGCATCATCCCGAAGCGCTGCGCTCCAATCTGGATCTGGTGGGCGTTTATGGCCGCTATGACGATCTCTATGAGTTGACAGGCACACAGCTCGAGAAAGAGATGTGGACGGCCATGAAAGCCCAGTTTGAGGAAGACCGCAAAAATATGGAAGAAGGCCACGCGATCTCCCTGCTTGCAAAATGGATCAAAACCGCGGATGCAAGTTCGGAAAAAACCCGCCGGCTGGGTATCTTAACAGCGCAAAAACTGGGCTATTCCGTATATGACTTCAAACGTATCGTACGCCGCATGCGCAGGCATATCGGCGTAGTGGAAACACTGATGAGCGCCGGCAGATGGGAAGAGATCACTTACAGTAAGGTGCCTTCCCGTGCCATGCTGATCTATCGGAATGCGTTTATGCGCCATGACGAAGACCGCTTTACGTCATATATCTGCCGCGCGGCAGAGGGTAAGGAAAAAATACACTCTGCAACCCTGTACCCGTATGATATCGTAATGAAATACCTGGATCACGGCTGGAACATCGAAATGTCACAGATTCCGGCCAAAGAAACCGATGTACTGGAAGCACAGTGGCGCGCGCTCCCGGAATATGTAGAGGAAGGCACCAATGCGCTGGTAATGGCCGATGTATCCGGCTCCATGACGGGGATGCCCATGGCTACCTCCATTGGTCTTGCATTATACTTTGCGGAACATAACCATGGCGATTATCATAATCTGTTCATGACCTTTTCCGCGCATCCGCAGATCGTACAGGTAAAAGGTGAAACCCTGCAGCAAAAACTGTCATCGATCGAAAAATCCAAATGGGAAATGAACACCGATCTGTACGCAGCATTCCGAAATGTCCTGCACCTGGCAGTAAAAAACCACACACCGAAAGAAGATATGGTGCGGTCTATCCTCGTGATCTCGGATATGGAGATCGACGCATGCGGCAACAGGGAATGGACTTTCTATGACAAAATACGTGACGAATACCGCCGGGCAGGCTACGAGATCCCGAATGTGATCTTTTGGAATGTGAACAGCCGGCATGATGTATTCCATGCCGACAGAAGACGCAAAGGTGTGCAGCTCTGCTCCGGCCAGTCCGCAGCAGTATTCCGTCAGATGCTTTCCTGCATCGGTATGACACCGATAGAAGCAATGCAGCAGGTGATCAACTGCGAGCGCTACGAGGCGATCCGCATCAGCGCATAATACGGATACCATCCCGGTTACTCCAACAGCATATCCTGATGCGGTAAAACCTCATAAATACAGCCAACGACAAAAGTATTTTTGTCGTTGGCTATAACTTATTCCGCTTGCACATTGCTTGCACTTTTTGTGATATAATAGGTGTAAGATACGGTGTTGCTGCGGTCATTCGCCACAACAGATGATCAATTTTACACAAGGAGGGAAAAGATATGCCGGGATCAGCAAAAACCAAAAGGAATATAACAGGTATTCTTACCAGGGAGGAAGAACTTCGGGCAGAATATACAAGAAAGCGCTTTGGGGTGACGCTCACACCGGAGGATGTAGAGACATCAAAAACTGATTACAACGATTATATGGCGCAGATCAAGGATGCTGTCGAGCCGGAGTGTCTGGAATGGAAGATTGCGGATTTCAAGCAGGATGCACTGAAGTCCGGCTGGACAGTTGAAGATATGCCCCTGCTGGAGGCCATCTATGAGATGGTGGATAAGGAAGAAGGTCCCGCTCTGAGAGAAATTGGTGATGAGCTGATAGGGATCATACGGAACGGGGAGTTTGATACCCTGTCGGAGAAAAATGATATTCTGGATGCAGCAGCCAGTCTTGTCAGAATATATAGGGATGTAAATAAAGAGGATCATGAGCACTTGCAGACTCTGATCGAGGGCTGCCAGCAAAGGCAGCATGCTCCTGCGGAATATCCGAAGGATAAGGAATTTCAGGAGCATATGCGCCAGGAAGGGTATAATGCATACTATAAAGCCAAAAGTGGCGGTAAAGAGAAGATGCAGATGTTGGCGAATAAAGGACTGGAACATAATAAAAGTACGGAGGAAGAAAAAAAGGAGGTCCGGAACAAGAGCACCTATATGCTCCAGCAGCTGACGCAGAAGGAACTGGATACCCATACGATGAATATATCCCAGGAGAAGAAGGACATAAAAAGGCTGAACCGGGATATCATGAAAGACATTTTCGGAGATGATGTATATTACGATCTGGATGCGTTGTATATGGGTGATGAAAAAGAACGTGAGGTTAACATACATCACAGCCGGGGCAGCAGGCAGATGGATGCCGGAGAGCATGTGCTGGAACTGGATTTCGCAGGCTCAGGCTTTTCGGAGGCCAGAAGGGATTATCACGGGCTGGATGGAAAGAGCGCCCAAAGAGAGGAGGGCGATACTACCCTGGATGAGCATCTGAATGCTCAGTACGGTCCCAGGGTACAAAATATCATGGGGGTGGAACTGCCCGAAAATTCGCTGTACCGCATGAAGACCACGGAGCGTGACGGAAATAAGAAGACCAGGATATCCATACCCGGTCCGTCGTCAGAAAAAGGAGAATTGGGAGCGACGAACACCGGAAATTATAAAATAGAGAATACCTCTGGTACCGCTTCGGCTATCATCCAGAATTACCTGAAGTCTTATATGGATGAATGGAAAGCGAAAAAGGATGTGCCCGGATTTAAGATGAAACCGATCCACATAAATATCACAGGTCACAGCCGCGGCGGTGTGGCGGCCGGTGAGACCGTGAAAATGGTAAATGCCTGGTTAACGGATGAGGTGCGTAAGGATGAGGCATTGGAAGGCTTTTCAAACCTTGTGCATTATGATCTGCTGCAGAGGGATCCTGTTCCCGGTCCTAATGTACCCTTTAAGAATGTAGACCTGAGGGATGTAAAAAACTTAAATGCCACGACAATATATACAACTGCGGCGGATAACTTTGTAGCAGGTATCGGTTTTACTCCCGAGGCAGTCAGAGGACAGAAGCGCGTCATCATCGGCACTACGCCACACAGCGCAGGTCTTGAAGGGGCAGACCTTTCCCAGCTTGATGTAAAGCAGGATCAAAAGGTACACCAGTGGGGATATCTTGATGCATCCACACAGGAGTATTACCGGGGCAGCGGCATCGCCGACATGCCCGAGGGAATTTATTTTTCTGATGAGAAGAGAAACCTGTTCAGGGTAGAAAGTTATTCTCAGCTGGATAAACTGATCGATGGCATGGGACAGAACTGGTTCTGGAGGCAGGACCACCGCTTTGCAAAACTCCATGAAGCTGTGCGTGATTATTTCGTGGATAATGAGATCAACTTTTCCTATCCGACGGAAGAAAAGAGAGAAGAAAAACTTAAGGAAATGGCGGAAACCAGGAATAAGCTATTGAGCCTGAAGACGGATAACAGGTATGTCAATCTTGTGCAGGAGTGCATCAAGGACGCGGAGCAGCCGGGTTCCTTCCAGTTGGATCCTGAAAAAGAGAAACGGGTGTTTACGGCCTGCCGCGGATATATGGCAAACAGTAAAGTGCCGGCAAGCGGCAAGGAGAAAGAAGCGATGGAACTGGTCAGCGATTACCTGACTGCCGCATCCAGGGAGAGAAATTTCCGGAATAAGGGGTTTAATGCCCATATGACACCCGAACAGAAGGAGAATTACGAGAAACGAAACCGACAGGCAGCGGAGTCTGCAGAAAACCGTCTTGATACGGATAATGTCATGATCGACAGATTAACCAACGCAAAGCTTGACATCGCTGAAATAGCAAGCAGGAGCAAGGAGCTTTTAGATCGCCTCGACAAGGCAGGCAGAGGAAATGATAAAGCAGGTTATGATAAGATGCACAGTACCCTGGTGCAGGCATCCTTGCTGAGCGGAGAGAATTCCCCGGCAGAGGTGCGAAATCTCCTAAGGGAGATGAAGAAGGCCTCTGATGATTATTTAAAGAGCCACAGCGGTTTGTTCCAGGGGCGTATCGGCGGCGGCGCAGAAAGAAAAAAATCGGCACTGCTTTTAAAAGAACTGGCTGCAGACGGCATCAAGACCTTTAGCGAGCATGCGAAGGGGCTGGATTCCAGCAGAAGCATCAACGAATCCATTATTGATTACAGCGAAAAGAAGGAATCTCTTCAGGATAAGGAAAATGCAGAGAAGGAAAATGCGAAGAAGGAGAAACAGAAGAAGCAGCAAAGGAAGGAGAGAATAGAAAAGTATACAAAGAAACAGATAGAACAGGAATGGGTAGTTGTCGAGAACGAGAAGAGCGCCGCTCCCAAGAAAAGTTAGAAACTGTCATAACGGCAAGGAAACGGATAAAACACTATTCCGGAACAGATAGGGAAACGCCCCGTTTCAGGGCGTTTCTCTTATTTCCTGGCGTGAATCTGATCTTCGCTCATCTTCGTCATATCAGCTCCTTTGTGCGTAATCTGTACCCCATGTCAAGGACAAAGTAAAGTTGAGTTGGCATTCATGGTGTCATGACATGTGGGTATGCTCCTTTCTGTTTTCAGTTGCCTTTATCTTCAGCGGAATTATCCGCATTCGATACCTTCTTTCCCAGT
>JAFUUX010000003.1 GCA_017471325.1 Lachnospiraceae bacterium
CTACCTGGGATTCTACAACTCATCTCTGTCCAATACTGTGGATTCTCTCTGCATCTAAGCCTTATCTGACTCCATAAATGCCTGTCCTAAAATCGGGTCTGCTCAACTTTCAACTGTCCACTCTTTGGGGTACAGTTTAGAAACAAATTCACCTTCAACTAGAATACTTTTTTTTGTATTAAAATACTTACTCCCTTTCAACTTAAACAAATCATCAGCCCGATCGATCCTAGCATAATGTGCAAAATAGAAATCATCTGAATATGCCACACCATATACAACACAACGACGTTCAAGGAATTCTTCGGCTAAAACATTGGCCATTCCACCTGATGATGATTCTTTTAATGTATCGTCGTTGATATAATAACCTGCGTATGTCGCATAAATTTTTGAATCATACTTGTATACATCATCCATATAGCAATTCTCTCAAGTCTATATTCCTATCAAAAAAGCCTCTAAATTAATTAAACTATTCTCTTGAACTATCCCTTTTTCTGTAAAATAGTTCTTATCGTCCTTTATTACATAATTCTTAAAGAATACTTTTACATCTTCATCACTTACTTTTAAATCTATTTCTTTCTTTCTATCATCGTAATACACATATTTCCCATTATATGTAAGAGCACTATATATATCATCCTTTTTCAAAAAAAAGTATGCCTCCTTGTCTTCTGAAGAAACCTCTAAACTATTTATATCAATTTCTATCGTTCTCGTATTTTTTCTTAAGAAAACATGGCCATCATCATAAAAAATTCCTCTGACAAACTCATTCCCGTAATCTTCGACCTCAATTTCATTGTAAATAGTATTATCCCAAGAATATACCTTAATAGGTTTTTCCTCCGTTCTTGAAGCCAGCCAAAACCTCCTTCCATCCCAAGCGATTCCAGAATAACCACTACACCCTGTTCCAATTCTGACCCAATTACATTTTTCAGATACCAAATCAAACTCAAAAACATAATCTCCACTTCCATATGCAGCATATATTCTATTATTTTTAATAACAATATCTGATCTAAAATATATTTTTTTCTCTAACTCACATTTGGGTTCGTCAATTTCCACATATTCAAGTTCATAGTTTGAAAGATTAAGCTTAAGCATTTTGTTATACTTATATGGCAGTATGTATACAACATTCCCACAAACTACAGCTTGCATAAACTTATCACCACAATCTGGATTTTCAATCTCTATGCCTTGCCATTCATTATTTATATAGTCATATATCCAAATTTTTTGGGCAAAGAGAGGAATGAAAACCATTTTATCGTCATAATGAATTATTTTAGAAAACAATGATTTTGCATAAAGTTGCTCGTCCGGGATGCGTCCAACAAATTCGTTTTTTCTTTTTAAGCAATCATATCTTACAAGTGCATTAAACTCATTACATACACAATATAACTTCTCACCAATATGGCAAATATCATATGCAGTGATTGTCCTCATCATATGAATACTCCCTTCAATCTAGAAAAAACATTCCAACCATGGTCAAAAATCATAGAAGTATGCAATCCTTGCAGCATAACTGCGGATATCAGAGAATATAGGCATTGGCAGCGAGCGGGACCACTTTCCTGACCATGAATCCCATAAAAAATCAGCGGAACAAGGATCCTCTGATCTTTGTTCCGCTGATCTTATAGTATGTCCTGTCTTACTTAAACAGATCGTTAAGCATATTCATATTCTCTGCCTTATGTGCCATAGATGGATGCACATACCTGTTCATGGTAAATGCTACATTGGAATGTCCCAGGATTTCCGAGAGACTCTTGACATCAAATCCAAGCTCAATACAGCGTGTTGCAAAAGAATGACGACACGCATGGAAACTTGCATCCTTTATATCGCAACTGTCAAGAATCTTCTTAAAACGGTTATGCATGATCCTCGGCTCCACAAACGTATCTGTCTTCCCTGTGAGCAGATAAGCCCCCGCTACATGATACGACTTGAACAATGGCATAAGACAGCCCGGCAAAGGAATCGTGCGGAGTGAATGTGCACTTTTCGGTTCAAAGATCTTTACCTCTGTCTTCTTGGTGCCGGATGCATTACTGCGGATACGCTGCATGGTACGTCCGATCCTCATGGTTCCCGCATCCATATCAATATAATCCCAAGTCATAGCACACAGTTCACCGATACGGATTCCCGTAAAGAGTGCCGTATAAACGCCGAGTGCGGTTTCATCCATATGCGACAGGAGCCATGACACAAGTCGACCCTCTTCCTCAATACTGAATACCCTTATATCACCACGCTTCTGACGTATAGATACGCAATCCGTAGTGAATACCACGCTATACCCATGCCGTATAGCGTATCCTCTCAGTCCGGCGATCACTGATACTACTTCCGATACTGTAGATCCTGACAATCCCTGCTCTGATTTTCCACCATTTTTTTTTAAGTCTGTGGCGAAGTTCATCAATTGATCATTTGTAATATCAGACAGATCCGTAGTACCCAGACCGGGGTATATATAACAGCGCAGCAGATCCTCGTATTTCACAATGGAACTTTCCTTCAGATCCGCTGAGACCTCTGCAAGCCACTTCTGTCCCATATCTGTGACAGAACCTGCCTTACAGACCGGTATCTGCTTCTTTTTCTGTTCCTCCTTTGCTTTTTCCAGTTTTTCCTTCACCTCCGTGTAGGTCTTTGCATAAACGGCAGCATATTTTGCCTTGCCATTTACGCGCTCCTTGATGTAACGTCCCTCCCAGCGTCCATCTCTTCGTTTGTAAATGTTTCTTGCCCTTCTTGCCATAGTTGTTTCCTCCATATCGAACAGATTTTTGACGATATTCAGCATGGTCTAAACTATTTCGCCAAAAAAACAATAGTTGCTATAAGGTTTTCGGGAGGGCAAGACGATATACAAATAGATGAGTTCAAATATGGGCTGTAGGGATTTAATAATGACTGAAAAACGTGCATTTTCATGTTGAAATAGCGAAAATAGCACAGATTTTTTAATTGACGCGATATAGTGGAAAGACTATAATTAAAGCCAAATATTGAGCGGTCAAGCTAATCATAGACTGCATACTTCTATGATATGGTCAGTGCCCTTTTATAACCGTTCTATCCATCGTTCGTGCACTGCAGGCGGTTAATCATGTATCGTTTTCTTTCTCCACCGATCTGCTTCTGTCCTGGAGGCACCTTATCCCTGTGTTTCTCTACTGTTTTACTACTAAACACAGTCATTGATGTTTCTGTACATATGAGCCAGGATTTGGCTCATAGAGGATAGGATTCTTCAGGAACAAAACCCATTGCCTCAAGCAGAGCCAGATCTTTGGTTCGAGTGTTGTGCAGTTGCCACTTTTCTTCGCGTTTCACCATCCTCATGTGTCCGGCTTTTATAAGCACGTCAAAGATTGACACACTCGATTTGTTGATTCGCTTAATTGCTTCATTCAACTTCTCGCGAATAATCCCGGTAACCAACATGATAAAATCAAAACCATGTTGTACATAGTAATCCTGGATCTTCAGGTCGTTGAAATCTGCATCTTTTTTTACGTAATTGTTGTAGGTCTCAATAGACCAACGACCTTTATAGTTAGAATAGACCACCGAAGCCGGGTCTTTGGTGGTGGTTTGAAGAAAATAAACGCCCCACCATTCACAGTATTTATCGTAGTTCTCCCGGGTATAGTTGTTCTCTCCCATATCCATGAGCTGCTGATAGCTCTTGCGTTTGGAGTTGTTCTCATCTACATCCTTATAAACGATAATACGTGTAGCTTCATCGATCTGTTCTTCGTAGTAGATGATCCTGGCAGTATCTTTTCTGCCGGATTTGTATACAAACTCTCCGGAGGTGTACTGTAACGTCTCTTTGATCCGTTTTACATGCTTGTTACTGACCGCCAGTGGAATGATGTAGCAGTTTCCGTCCTTACTCATCAGCTTAAGGAATGTGTCGGAGAAAAAGCCTCGATCCACCATGAATTTTGTATCCTTGAAAGACCGGCTTGTAAGAAAATCTTCCACGCTTTTCTTGTCAACGCTCGATCCTCGATAAGTCCGATACATGAGGGGAATCTTGTTTTTAATGTCATAAGCAATCAGTACATTAACTTGCGGAGCTTTCAGTAAGTTGAGTTTATATCCCGGCTCAGCAAGATCGTTTTCGAACGAACATGAACGGACTACATGTCCGTCAATCGCAACGTTCTTCGAACAGTTGTCAATCAAGCTCTGCTCAAACAGCCTGACGGGGTCGCCTCGCGAACCGAGGTCGTGCAACAGATTGGAAAGTGCTGTATATCCCATTTTAAAGGAATACTTCCTGTACACAAGAGATAAAAAGCTTTCCTGATAAAAATCATCCACCTGATCTATATGGACGAATCCATTTACACACAAGATCAAGGCATAGCAATAAATTTGCGCTGCACGTTCCGGAAGGAAACAGGCTTTCAGCTTGTCCAAAACGTCTCGGGTAATCCCGAGGAGAAGGGCATACTGACCATAAGCCACATCTGTGATACCGTCAGAAAATGATTTATGGTTTTGCGCAGCAAGTTCCTTTTGATAACGCTTGTTTGGGAAGAATCCTTCCCCCGGCACAATCTTACCGATGAGATAGCCATAGTCACTGCTCCAGTCACCACCGGCAAGTTTGACAGCACTGTATTTGTAAACACGGTATACACCGTTATCATTACGTATTCTTGCACATCTACAGGGTTTAAAACGGGTTACTTCTTCCGGTAAGGAGGATTTTCTTGCCATCTGACACCGCCTCTTTCATATGTACATATTTATTATTACATATGTACATTTTAACACAGGACGATGTCAAATTTCAAGTTATAGTTAACGTAAAAACCGCAAAATATAGCATCAAAGTGGCCTGTAGAAACCAAATCTACCATGAATTTGGTGAAGCACAGGGTAGAAGAATCAAAAATCTTCAAATTCATATGTACATAAATCTAAATGATTTTGTCTAATTTCTCAATATTAATGCGTGATATAATCCATAATGGTGACATATTGTCTGTGGACTTATTGTCTACATTTTTTATAATTTAAAATGAGGTGTTATGGTATGAGTTTAATTCACATTTTTGCTACGAATCTCCGCATGTATCGCACCGAAAAAGGGCTTAGCCAAGAAGCTCTTGCAGATCTTGCTGGACTTCATAGAACTTACATAAGTGCAGTAGAAAGAGAGCGCCGGAATATTTCCATCGACAATATTGAGAACATTGCCTCCGCTCTTGACATTGACGCTTATTTACTACTTCAAAATCATAAGGAGGAATAAGGTATGCACGTTCATGAGAACAACATTGAAACAAAAATCAGCAGTAATTACAACGGTTGTGAAAAGGAATTGAAGAGTTTTAGGGATAAAGTTTATCTGCCCATGCGCAACCGTATTGAGAGTTTAGATCTTACAAAAGGTCGCAAGATATTCGATGAAGTTGCCGAAATTCTAAATGATTACTGGACAAAACTGCATAAATTCGCAACGGATTATAAAATTAAGTCTCAATCCAAATTTGAATCAACATTTTTGGAAGAAATCAGTTTTTATCTGTTTCATAATCTGAATGAGATTAAAGATGGACGTCTTGCAATTTTCAACAAGGGTATTTACGCAGGATTAAAAATCAACGAAGACCTTTCCATCGATGTAATAAAAAAGGATGTAGACTTCTGTATTGGCAAGAAAATCAATATCAGCATAGATGAGCAAAAACCTGTTTCACTCATCATACCCGCCGTTTCAGTTGAAGTAAAAACCTACCTTGATGCTACTATGTTTGGCGAAATAAAATCTTCGAGTAAAACTCTTAAAAGTTCTACACCCAACTCTTGTGCATACGTTTTGATGGGATATAAAAATATCGCTGACGAACATATACTCGCTGCACGCCAAGATGCAACTCTTGATGAGATGTTTGTATTACAGGCATCTGAAGGTGCACCCATTGATAGCGATACTCTCTACGAATATTATAGGGAAATCAAAACAGCAATCAGTTCATTAGCTACACCACCTACAATAACTGTACCGGGCAGACTTTTACAGTACGCTGAAATGATATCTAAAACCAAAATATAATACAATTACGAACGCCCTATCTGATGAGTCGATAGGGCGTTCACTTATTTTTTCTTCTTGAAATATTCAGTTATACTTTCTGCTATTCCTTTAGCCAAGAGCGGAGGAACTGCATTCCCAATTTGTTGATACTGCGAGATATTCTTTTCCCACGACATTGTTGTTCTCTTTCCACAAAATATATATGTGTCTGGAAAGGATTGCAATCTAGCACCTTCTCGTGCCGTGTAATTTCTATTGATGTACGGATGTACAAAATTGCTCTGAAAACTTGCGGGAACTGTTGGCGATGGTTTATTCGGATATGGTCTCATATTATTCTGTGAGTATACTTTTCCACTTATCTTATCAGCGGCTCCCCTTTGTCTTTGTTGATACTCTTGTGCAACATCGGCAACCGATTGTCCATATTCAATATGCGAAAATCTTTCAACCAGTCTCGCAGTATGCCTCATAGCTATATGATTATAAACTGCGCTTGAACCACTTCTAACCCATCTCTGATATTCATTCTGTGGTTCCCCTGGGTATTCAGCTACCTCTTCTCCCTCTCCTGCTGAAATTAATGGCAAATCCATGATTGCCTGCTCGATTGTAATTTGTTCATCACCAAATAGAAAACCTTTAGGTTCAAGCTTTTCTTTATCGTAAGGAATATCTTTCCTTAATCCAATAAAAAACACTCTTATTCGGCTTTGCGGAACTCCAAATTCAGCTGCATTCAAAATAAAAATTTCAACATTATATCCTGCAGCATCGTATTCATTTAGAATAACATCCTTTACAAGCTCACCGGATTTTGTTTGCATCGAAAGAATTCCCGTAACATTTTCCATAACAAAAAATTTGGGTTTGAAATGCCTTACAAATCTTACAAACTCCATAAACAAACTATTACGAGGATCTTTCTTATCTCTGTGTCCACTCAATGAAAATCCTTGACATGGGGGACCTCCGATTATTCCATCAATCTTTATATTCTTCCTTGGAAGCAATTCATCCAAGTCCTGTACCTGCGTTATGTCGGCAGTAACGACTTTTGTTTTTTTATGATTTTTTTTATAAGTCTCTGATGCCCATTCATCTTTTTCAACAGCTAAAGGTATTTTATAACCTGCCATTTCAAAACCTGTACTTAATCCACCACATCCGGCAAACAAATCAATTACATTCATGTTATACACTCCTATAAGAAATCAGACTTCTTCTCCATTATCAAGTATAAACACTCGTTTGAATTCAACATTGAGTGCTTTTGATATATCCTCTAAATCCTTGATAGAAAATGATTCTCTTTTCATTTTGGAATTGAAGTTCTGGGGAGACGTACCAAGTCGTCTTGCCAACTCTGCTTCACTTACTTTACATCTTACGCAAAGTACTTTTATTTGTTCTGAAATTGTCATGACCTACCTCCCACCAAAATATAAACTAATATTTTGATATTGTCAACTATTTTCTGAGCGTTATTAACTTATTTCTGAGTGTTTATTGAATTTAATAACTGAATTTAATAATCGTCTTCGGGAGCCCTACTCTGTATACAATCTTGCTAATCTCACTTCGTTCGATAAGCATAGAAGTTGTTGTTGCAGCTTGCTGCTTACAACAACTCTATACAGAGTAAGAACTGGTATCGCGGTACCTTCTGAATAGTTACCCGAAATCAACAATAAAGACTATGTGGACAGGACGAGCCTGATCAACAAAGCGATCAAAAAAAGAACAAACTGACCAGTATCAGCAGGCCGCAGCGTTTCGGTAAATCCCGGACTGCAGCAATGCTTACGATTCCGCGGCATACCTCCTACTGCTTTCCTTCCATTGCCAGGATCATGTGCAGCAAGGTCTTCTGTACCGGCACCTGCAGGCCATGCGCTTCTGCGGCGCGCACCACTGCCCCGGTGATGAATTCCGCCTCTGTCTTCCGGCCGTTTTTCAGATCCGCATAAATGCTGGTATAGCCGTTCGGCGCATTTTTCAGATGCGCGGCAAGACGCCGGACCTGTTCCTCCTCGTCAAAAATGCAGCCTTCGGCTGCTGCCGTCCTGCAGATCTCGCGGATCAGATCCCTGCAGATCTCCCAGGCATGCGCGTCTTCTGCCACAATGCCCTGCCGCACCTGCAGCACACCGGACAAGGCACTGGAAGAAGCATTGATCATCAGTTTATTCCAGACGGTGTAACGGATATCATCGCTGATGATGCAGGGAAAACCCGCCTGTTCAAAGACCGCCCTGATGCCTTCCATATCGATCTGCGTGGGCACCACCGCGCCGATCACCGTATCTCCCAGCCCGCTATGGATAATGGTATGGGCATTCTCGCGGCTGCTGCCCTGCGCGGTAGTGCCGATCAGGACATGATCCTCCCGTACAAACTGCCGCAATACCGCCTCGTGCCCCGCGCCATTCTGCAGCGTGAGCAGCACGGTATCCGGACCGGTCAGCGCCCGGTTTTCTTCCAGCGCCTGCTGCGTCTGATACGCTTTTGTAAACAGGATCACCAGGTCTGCCGGCGCCTTTGCCGCACCGCTTTGCAGAACCGGGATCTGCCGATGCAGTATTTCCCCCTCCCTTTTCAGGGTAACGCCATGTGCGGCGATCTCATCGAGATTTTTTTTGTTATTCCCGATGAGCACCACATCCGCGCATGCTGCCAGTTTGAACCCATACAACAGCCCCATGGAACCGGGACCGATCACCGCGATCTTCATCCTATATTCCCCCTATTGTCATTTGTTACTTCACTGCGATCTCCGCACCCGTCCCGTCATCTGTTCCCTCGAGGATCACTTCGATATCCGAAGGACCTGTGATCGTCACCAGGATACGCCCCGTCGCGCCGGGCGAATGGATGCTGCCGCTCAACTCCTGCAGCTCCTCCACGCCCAGTATCTCGGCAGCCGCGTCCATGATCACATTATCCCCTTTCTTCAGCTGCGTGATATCTGTCTGTGACGTCAGATCCGCGAATGCAGTATTATAACTTCCATTGATCACAACGTCCGGATCATATACCGCTGTCAATACCGCAATCTGTATGCTGTCTGCCAGCTGGATATCCGCACTGATCCTGCTTTGGTTGATATAACCGGACGTGCCCCCGATACTGCCGGCCGCGTCTGCGGATGCCCCCAGGATATCTGCCAGTCCCGCATCCTCCAGTATCTCTTTGAGCACATCCAGATCGCAGTTAGCCACATATTCCTGCATCTCATCCTCATCCGTGACAGATACGCATTTGGAATCCTCCGGAATGCTGATATCGTCCGCACTGCCGCTTTGGCTGTTCAGAGAGACTGCCGCATACGGCTCCTCCCCTTCTGCCAGCCGCAGTTCCAGCAGGCTGCTCTTTTCCGACATATCCAGACTGACCGTAAAGGCCTGGTCTTTCAGTTCTTTCAGCCCCAGATTTGACAGGATCGCCTTGAACTGTTTCAGTTCCACTACCAGATCCCCGCCGATATGTCCCTGCCGCAGCCCGGCGATATCCACATTTTCCAGGCGGAAATCCACATCAAAGAAGTTTCCCTCCAGGTTAAAGTCCCCGTTCATCCAGCCCTTTTCCAGCGTTCCTTTTCCGCTCAGAGCCAGTTCCGTTTCCCTGTGGCTGTCACTGCTTCCGCAGATCCCCTCCACAGCAATCTCTTTTCCCTTTCTGACATAGACAAAGTATGCCCTGCCTGTTTCATCCTCATCCTCATTTTCCATGGTAAAGTCTATGCCCTGCACTTTTCCCGTTCCGGAAACATACAGTTCCATGGCATACTCTGCCCCGGCAAAGTCCAGTTCCTCCGCATTTTCCATGAACTGTTCCAGTTCCTCTTCGATCTTTTCCCAGGCCTCTTCACCATCCGCATTCGCTCCGGCGGCTTTTCCGGCCTCCGCCAGTTCCGTCACCATATTCTTCAGTGTCTCATCCTGCAGCGCCTCATCACACACCGCCGTGATCATACGCCCCAGCTGCTCCTCGTCGAGCTGCACCGTAAGCACGGTGAAAGACTGCGTGATCCCGTCCACAGTCCGTTTCTCATTGCGCTCCTTCACATTACCGATCTCATCTATCACGGCATTCAGATAGCGTTCCTGCATCTTTTGTGCTTCTTCCGGCGCGGGATAGATCTCCATCAGCCGGTCCGTGAACTCATACAGCTGCTCAAATTCCTTCATCCCGTCTTTCCCATACACCGCCTCCAGATCTATCTTCGCATAGTCTTTGTTGAGTTCGGGGACGATGCCGTAAAGGATCTGCTCCTCCCCGTCATAGATCAGTTCCGCGGACAGGATGTCGTTTTTTCCGGCATGCAGGCCTGCTTCCAGCGCAAATTGATCCTCTTTTAACCGCTGCGCGTAATGAAATCTCAGATCTCCCAGCGCCTCCAGGGATGCAGAACCCGTTTTGTCCTGCAGCAGGTCTATCGCGTCATCGGAAAGCTGCAGTGCCAGTTCTCCGGAATAGCCTGCATGATACCTTGTCTGCAGCCTCTGATAAACATACATATCATACAGATCAGACCATAAGGTATCTTCCGCAAAATTCTTTTTCAATACATATTGACAATACTGCTCCGGTGTCATGGTCGCTTTCCTGATCCAGTTGAGAACAAAAGCGCCGTTTACGATCACCAGCACCGCGAGCAGCGCCAATACCGCAATGACCGGTATCAGGATCACTGCCTTTTTCACCGGCTTCTTCGGCGCCTGCTGCTCCCCCATACTGCCGGGCATGCCTGCGGGCGGCGTATCCCCCAGGACGTTCTTTCCGCAGAACGCGCAGACAGCGCTGTAATCCGATACTTCCCTACCACAATGCGCACAGATCATTTTTTATCTCCCTCCCCATTTCTGTTCATGGCTGCAGCACCGGCCGCCATTTCATCCACTATAACAGATTTTTACGATTACATCAATTTTTTATTCCTCTCCCTGACATGTTCCAGGAAAAAAACAGAAGCAATCCTTCCCACGGCGGATGGGCAGAAAAAACCACGGAAAATATTTCCCGTGGTTCCTGTCAGTGCTTATGCTTCCGGTTCTTATGCCTTCAGTTCTTTTACCAGAGCTTTCAGCTCCTCATCCTTTGCATCCGCAAAGAAAAGTTCATCAAATTTCTCACCGGCCAGGGCACCTTTGACCAGATCACGGTCCAGGCTGCGCAGGATCTCTGCCAGCGGCTTGAATGCCAGTGCGCGCACACCGTCCAGGATCTTCTTGTTGCGCTGCTCCGGTACCACGCGCTCCTTCGGATAACCACCGCCAAACGGCTCGCTGAAGAGTTTCTCAAAGATATATTCCAGATTCAGGTCGCCGCCCCAGCCAAAGCCGAGCGCAAACGGGATCGAGATGGCATTGCCGTCATTGATCTGCGCAAAGGTATATGCATCCAGCGGATTTGCCACATGCCCGCAGATCACGCCCGGGAAAGAGTTGAGCGCCAGCATGGCACCCTCACCGGTACCGCAGCCGGTCACTACAAAGTCTGCCGCGCCGGAATTTAACAGCACTGCTGCCAGAATGCCGTTCTGCACATAGGTAAGCTGCGCCGCATCCTCCGCGCCGTACATACCGTAGTTCACTACTTCATAACCTTTCTGATCAGCCACTTTCTTCAGCGCATTGTAGATGATCTCATTCTTCGCTGCCTGGCTGTTTTCATTGATCAGTGCGATCTTCATTTCATTTCCTCCTTTATCCTGGATATCCTGTTTTCAGGGGATTTCTGCAAACAGTTCCCACCCCTTTGTTTTGATAAAACAACACCCCCAGGATCGTTGCGGGGGTGTCGTCGCTTATTCTTTATAACCGGCCGATCAGTCTTTTACCTTGATGTTGCCTTCTACTTCCTCTTCCGCTGCAAACTTGGACTCGTCCAGATTGCTCGGATCCTGGCCGATGTATGCGGAAATACCGCCATCGATATAAACCACCTGGCCATTGATGAAATCAGAAGCCGGAGATGCCAGGAATACTGCCAGACCCATCAGATCCTCGGTATGTCCCCATCTCTGTGCCGGTGTCTTGGAACGGATGAAACGGTCGAACGGATGCATGGAACCGTCAGCCTGTTTCTCACGCAGCGGCGCGGTCTGCGGCGTAGCGATATAGCCCGGTCCGATCGCGTTGCACTGGATGTTGTACTGACCGTACTCAGAGCAGATGTTTCTCGTGAGCATCTTCAGACCGCCCTTTGCTGCCGCATATGCGGAAACGGTCTCACGGCCAAACTCGCTCATCATAGAGCATGCGTTGATGATCTTGCCGCTCTTCTGCTCCATCATGTGAGGCAGTACTGCCTTAGAGCAGATAAACGGACCTGTCAGGTCGATATCGATCACGAGCTGCCAGTCCTTTAAGCCCATCTCGTGCATCGGAATACGCTTGATGATACCTGCGTTGTTTACCAGGATATCGATCGGGCCTACATTTGCCTCTACATCCTTTACAAACTTCTCTACCTGATCCTCTTTGGTCACGTCGCAAAGAGCGCCGTATGCGTCGATGCCTGCTTTCTTGTATTCTGCCAGACCACGCTCAAAGTGCTCCGGATTCACATCATTGAAAACCACCTTTGCGCCTGCCTCGGCATATGCCTTTGCATAAGCCATGCCCAGACCGTAAGACGCGCCTGTGATCCATGCTACTTTGCCGTCAAGGCGAAATTTTTCCATTACTCCCATTGTGTTGTATCCTCCTTTAAATTTTTATCATTTATATATCCTGACCTGCCGCTTTGCGGTGTTTGCTTCCTATACTGCCGGTCAGAGCAGATCCTGATTGCGGACATCATCCATGTCATCAAAGTCCTGGTTCTCGCCTACCATGCCCCAGATAAAGGTATAGTTGCGGGAACCTGCGCCGGAATGGATGGACCAGCTGGGGCTGATCACCGCCTGCTCATTGCGCATCACGATATGGCGCGTCTCCTGCGGCTCGCCCATATAGTGCATTACGAAAGCATCCTCCGGCAGATCGAAGTACAGATATACTTCCATGCGGCGGTCATGGGTGTGACAGGGCATGGTATTCCATACGCTGCCCGGCTCCAGCTGCGTCATGCCCATTTCCAACTGACAGCTCTCCACCTGTCCCGGCAGGATATATTTATTGATAGTACGCTTGTTTGCGTCTTCCACCGTACCCAGATGCTTCTTGTTTTCTTCCTTAATGACTACCTCGCCTTCACCGGCCGTACCCTCGCGCTTGATCAGCACGGTGGGGTAGGTCATATGCGCCGGCGCGGAATTGATGTAAAACTTTGCCGGTGCTGCCGCGTCATCGCTTTCAAAGACGATATCCTTTGCGCCCATGCCGATATACATACCGTTGCGCGGATCCACATGATATTTCCTGCCATCGATGGTGATGGTGCCTGCGCCGCCGATATTGATCACGCCCATTTCACGGCGCTGCAGGAAATACTCTGCGCGCAGTTCATCGCCGGCTTCCAGTTTCAGCGCCTTCTTTACCGGTACGGCAGAACCCGTGATGATGCGGTCGATATGGCTGTACACCAGATAGATCTCGTCCTCATGGAACACCTTCTCGATCAGGAATTCCTCGCGCAGACGTTTGGTATCATAATGCTTTACATCCCTGGGGGATGCTGCTGTTCTCAGTTCCATTTCTGTCTCCTTATCATATGATGGGGTGTGTGCTTACGCAAGCGCCGCCGTGATGATCGCCATGGAATATACTTCCAGCGCGTTGCAGCCGCGGGACAGGTCGTTGATCTGCGCGTTCAGGCCCAGCAGGATCGGTCCGTATGCTTCAAAATTACCCATTCTCTGAGCGATCTTGTAACCCATGTTGCCGGCATTGATATCCGGGAAAATAAAGGTATTTGCATAACCTGCCACCTTGGAATCCGGTGCCTTCTGCCTTGCCACACGCGGGGAAACCGCCGCGTCAAACTGCAGTTCGCCGTCGATGGGCACATCCGGAAACTCCTCTTTTGCCTTCTGGGTAGCGTTGCGCATCTTCTCCACATCGTCGCCCTTGCCGGAACCCAGTGTGGAATAGCTCAGGAATGCTACTTTCGGATCTACGCCGAACACCCTCGCGCAGTTGATGGTCTCACCGCAGATCTCCACCAGTTCGTCCTCGGACGGCTTGATATTGATCGCGCAGTCTGCCATGGCCAGCACCTCGTTCTCACCGGTAGCACCGGGACGCACCAGGATAAAGCAGGAAGAAACGATGCTGTTGTGCGGCTTGGTCTTGATGATCTGCAGCGCCGGGCGCACCGTATCTGCGGTAGAGTAGGTCGCGCCGCCCAGCAGGCAGTCCGCAATGCCCATCTTTACCAGCATGGTACCGAAATAGTTGCGCTGCTCCATCATCTTTGCAGCCTTCTCCATCGTCACGCCTTTTTCTTTACGGATCTCATAAAATGCTTCGATCACTTCCTGCAGGCGGTCATAGTTCTTCGGGTTGATGATCTGCGCTCCGCGGATATTGTAGCCTGCCTCCTCTGCGGCATTTGCCACTTCTTCCTCGTCGCCCAAAAGGATGGGGGTTAAGAAGTTGCTCGCCAGCAGACGGGACGCCGCCTCAAGGATACGGGGATCTTCGCCCTCGGTCAGTACGATCGTTTTCGGATCTGCCTTCAGTTTCTGGATCATTGCACCAAAACCAAACATTTTTGTTTCCTCCTGTGTTTTATTTTTACGGGCACTCTGATCGGCGTCCGTTGCAAACTTTGAAAGCGCTTACATTATATTATTCTATCTGTTTTTTCTAAAAAGGGATAGATGGAAAATGTCACAAAAAAAATAAGGTATTTATGAGAAAATGCCCAATTTTTTATAGATTATCACTGTTCAGAACCCGGAGTGGTCTGAACAGTTACGCATTTTTTGCCCGACCGGCTCATTCATTCTCACAAACGAGCGCCGCAGAGCCGTAAGCCTTTAAGGGCTTATGATTTTCATCATATTCCAGCGAGTACCGCACCCGGAAGGGCACGCGCCCCACGGTCAGCGGTATAACCGCCTCCAGATGCTCCACACCCTCTTCCAGCTGGCGGTGCCAGTCGCGGTACATATCCGCGTAGTCCGGCGGAAAGATGCCGGCCTCGATGGCAGGCTCCGGATAATTGCGCACCAGCGGCGGCAGTCCCAGATCCCGCATGCAGCGGAAACACGGACGCATCTCCTTTGTGGCGATATCGTATTCCCAGGCGTAGATATTGACCTGCTCGCTGGCATGCCTGAAACGCTGTTCACTGCTGAACAGTTCCATATAACGCTTTTTCTCTGCCGTCACATTCTGGATCATGGCATAGAATAAGTACTGCTCCCCCGCCCTGCCGATCACGCGCAGGCTGGTACGGATGCAGATCCTGTCATCCCCGCAGCAGTCAGAACTGAACTCACGCCAGGTCTCACAGCTTTCCTCCTCGCCGCTGGCAATGGCTTTCTGTATCGTTTTGTCATACAGTTTATGGTTTTCCAGGTTCATATACCGCCATGGATCGGAGCGCAGGAACTCCTTTTCGGAAATATTCATGCCGATCTCTTTCACATACTTGGCGTTGACGCGCAGCAGCTCCAGTTTTCCGTTCTGGTAAGTAAAGATCGCCGCGCCGCCCACATAATTGCTGAAGATCAGCGTTTCCATGGAATCCGTATCCCAGAACTTTCCGGCATCCATGGTCTCTACCAGTTTCATGGCCGCTTTTACCGGTTCGTGATCCCTCTCCGAGATCATTTTTAAGTATTCTTCCTCCGGCACCGGTCTGGAATACAGATATCCCTGGATGTAATTGCAGCCGATGCTCTTCATGTAATCCGCCTGCTCCATTGTTTCCACGCCCTCCGCGATCACCGGCGTGTGCAGCCACTTGCTCATCTGCACCATGGAATTGATGATGATGCCGCCCCGGCCGCCGATATTGCCGCTTAAGAAACGCATGTCCAGCTTGATCACATCGATATCCAGATCTTTCAGCACGTTCAGGGATGAATAGCCGCTGCCGAAATCATCCATTTCCACCACATAGCCATAGGAATGCAGCTGCTTTAATATCTCGTTGATCCTGTCCATGCCCCCGATGGCCGAACTTTCCGTGATCTCTATGCGCAGCAGGCGCACCGGCACAGCCAGCCTTTTGCGGATCTGCTCGATCTCCTGCGGAAAATCATGCCCGATGATGTCATAACGGGACATGTTCACCGAGATCGGCAGAGGCGTGATCCCCTTTTCCATGCATGTCTTCTGCAGCAGGCATGCCCGCTCGAACATATACAGATCCGCCCGGAAGATCAGCCCGCTCTCCTCCAGCACCGGGATAAAGTCCGACGGATACTGCACCCCGGACTCCGGATCCTTCCAGCGCATCAGTGCCTCCGCCCCGATGCATCTTCCGGTGGCATGATTGATCTGCGGCTGGTATACGGCGTAAATATGCTGTTCACGCAATGCTTTTTCAAAGCCATCGATATATTCCTGCTTTGTCATCTGTCTTTTCCTCTGTTATACATACTTTTCGATATCCGGTGCCCGATCGGCATCACTGCCCCCTGTCCCGCCATTATACCATTCCCGGTACAGATTTTCCATATGGGATCACTCTTTTTTGTCAGGCAGCAGCGCTTCAAAATCCCCGCGTGAAACCGGTTTGGAAAAATAATACCCCTGGAAGAGCAGACAGCCCATCCGGGAGAGCAGGGTAAACTGCCCGATGGTCTCCACGCCCTCCGTGAGCGGTACGATGCCCAGATCTTCTGTCAGCCGGATGATGTTTTTCAGGATGGTATCCGCACGGACATCCTCCTGGCTGGAACCCAGAAATTTCATATCGATCTTCAGCACATCCACCGGCATATTTTTGAGCATGTTCAGGGAAGAATAGCCGCTGCCGAAATCGTCCATCTCCACGATGAAGCCCAGCCTGCGAAAATCCTCCATCACCTTCATCCGCCCATCGGAATCACTCATCATGCTGCTCTCCGTCACCTCGATGCGCAGTTTTCCCGGATCGACGCCGTATTCCTTTACCATGCCGCTGATATCCGACAGCACATCAGTCAGATAGAAGTCCTTCGGCGACACATTGATGGAAATAAACAGTTCCGGATGCGTCTCTTTCCACTCCGAAAGGATCCGGCAGGCCGACCTCCAGATGTGCCGGTCCACCTCCGCGATCATGCCGTTGCTTTCAAACAGCGGAATAAAATCCCCCGGCGGCATGAAGCCGTATTTCGGGTGGATCCACCTCGCCAGTGCCTCCGCCCCCACGATCTTTCCGTCCCTGTCGGCGATGGGCTGCAGATACGGTACGATCTGCCCCTCGCGGATAGCCACGTCCAACTGCCCGGAAATCTCCTGGTTCCAGCGCACTTTCTCCCGGATGCGGCTGTCATAGAAAGCCACATGCGTCCGGAAATCGTCGCGGATGGACTTTAGGGCGATATACGCCCGGTCAAACAGGATGGAAACATCCTCATCCTGCGCGCCGATATCGCAAAAGCCGATATGGATCACCAGGTGATGCTCCACATTGCCCTTTTTTATGGTAAATTTTGACAGATCCCGCTCGATCAGTTCCGGGATGAACATGTGCTTGGGCAGGCAGGAGCCAAAACTGTCGCCGCCCATGCGGCCATAGATGCAGTTTTCATCCGAATAGCCTCTCATCCAGTCCGCGATCTGGTTGAGCGCATGATCGCCAAATTCCTTTCCGAACACATCATTGACGATCTTGAAATCACGCACATCGATAAACGCCACGTAATGGTCATTCAGTTCATGCCGCTGCAGGCGCTCCGTGATCTTCTTAAACAGGTATTCCCTGGTGTAGAGACCGGTCAGCGCGTCATGGTTTGCCGCATACAGTTCCTGCCTGATCCGCTGTTTCTCCTCCGTAACGTCCCTGATGCTGATATAGGTGCCCAGTACCTTGCCTTTCTTGTCGCGAAATATGCCTTTGCGCACCAGATAATGCCGCGCATCCGCATCGGAACCGATACTGCATTCCGTCCCGGCTTCCTCCGCCATGTCTTCCGGCCTGCCAAAAAGTTCCGCCAGCCGCGCCTCTGCCTCCCCCGGCTCCGATACTTCCTGCCCGACCAGTTCCTGCGCACATCTGTTTATCCATATGCACCTGTTTTCCGGTCCAAACAAAAAGACCGCCTCGTCCATATCCGATACGATATCCGCCAGCATACGGTCCAAAAGACGGACCGGCCTGTAATAAAGCGAAAAATAAAAGATCAGGATGCCAAAAAACGAAAATCCGATCATCGAACGGTCAATGGACGGGTTCCGCAGGATGTAGGATGTCCGCCATATCATCCCGGCCAGCAGGCTGATCAGGATCACGGCATACCGCTCCCGGTTGATCTGCGGCATCCTGATGCACATGGCAGAAAATACGGCCACGATCATGATCATCACGCCGTAGCAGACGACGCGGTGATAGATCTGCCCCGGCCCGGCCACCATCTGAAAAAATACACCCTCTTCCACCGTCACCTCCTGCAGGGTAAACGCATGGGAAAATACGGGATTTAACAGTAATTGAACGGTATCTGCCGTCAGCAGCAGGTACACCCAGACCGGGACCGTGTATTTCTCGTTGAGCCCTGCTTCCCTGATGGAACAATAGTTGATCGTGAAACCGATCAGGGCAAACATCACCATGACCATGCCGATGTAGTATAGATACGCACCCAGGTATGCCAGAGATCTTACGCCCGTGCTGACCACGATCATATCCCCAAGAACCGGCGGGATGAGTGAAAAACAAAAATGACAGACTTTTCTGCCGATCGGCTGTCTGGGGGAACGCCGCGCCGACAGAGCACACAATGTCAGCACCAGGATCAGTACTGCAAAAATACACACATATATCACTCTGACCATACGTTCTCCTCCAAATGATCATCCCAAAGACCGAAACACACCCCCCTGACCGGAATATATAGGCTCTCGGAATCTTTAAGCCCTTCTGTTTACTGAGTTCCTTCGATTTCATTTTTTCAAATCCCCCCAATTTCTGATATTTATTCAAAAAAGGGGGTTGACAAAACCGCCAACAAGTGCGGCCCGCCTCGCTGGTTCTTGCCTCGCAAAGGGAGCGAGGCGGGCCAATCAATCAAGAAGACGTTTCGCCCGCGCGATAGTCGCACGGAGCACATTTCTTGATTGGAGGTGGTTTTATGAAACCTATCAACCTTGGCGGTCATCCCGCCTATCAATCGCAACTGATCAAATTGC
>JAFUUX010000101.1 GCA_017471325.1 Lachnospiraceae bacterium
CGTTTAAGCGGAATGACATGTGGATCACCTCAGGAACTGTTGTTATTCGTCCCTTACAGTATACCACATACGCTACGCAGTTACAGTATATTCCGCATATTTGTTACTAACAAACGGGGTCCATTTGACCCCAACATCATGATATAGACGGTTTTTTGTCCGGAATGGTTCTGCAGCATTATCTTGATTGTAAAATAGCAGGTTTCAGCAATAGCAAGAATAAGGTTTGGGTGACACCGGAGGTACAGTCTGTCTATGATCCGGTGTATATTGATATGTACGTGAGCCGACCGGATGTTGTTTGTATCGACCAGCACGTGGTTGCGACTGATCAGGAAAGATTGAATCGCATATTGGGATATGGTACGAAACTAAACCCGAACATACAATTAGCGCCACGGACTTTAGAAAATAATTATAAAAAAAAGTATCCGTTTGGTACGATACACTATCTGATGCATCTGATGGGAAATGAAAACATTGAAGTTAAATTTCGCAATCTCAGAGAGACGGTTTATATTGACATAGACGGTATGGAATATAAAACGTATCCGGGGCAGGTTCTTATGAGAGCTGATGATGCACTATACAATACTTTTAAAGCCTATCAGCAGAATTCGGAAGAATGGTGGGTTCGATTAAATACATCAGATACAGTGCAAAGAATTGTTGACTACAAAAACTCGTGTAATAGAGATCAAATAATCAACTACGAAAATCATATCGGAAAATTGTTTATTGCGTTAGGGTGTCAGCGAAATACTCTTCAAAATAAGGCCAAAACTGGAGTTACCACAGATTCGGATGGATCATTCCCGGTTATCACGGTTAATGATCAGCCGGGTGTGGCAAGTCCTATAAGGCCTGAAATATTGGTGTATGTTCAAAAAATAAGCGAGATAATGGGTATAGATATGCATATCCCGGATACATATATTTTACATGAGGCACAAAAAGCAGGACGTGCACGACCGGATAATTTTATTGACCGGGAGGATCTGTTTTCGTATGCGTTTGTTGCAGGACCCGGCAGTGATCAGTGTTTTAGTTATACAACGGGTATGATATAGAGATTGTTTGAAATGATACAAAACTTCATTGAATAGAGGAGGAACCGAAATGAAGAAAAAATTTCGTGTTACATTTAATGCACCTGTTGTTCTGTCTTTTGCGATTGCCAGCCTGGCAGTCCTGATCCTTGGCTATATCTCGCTTGGAAAGATCACGGAGTGGCTGTTTATGACCAGACATACTTCCCTGCTGTCGCCGCTCACTTATATCCGTTTCTTTACGCATGTGCTGGGGCATAACGGGTGGGAGCATTTCATCGGCAACATGTCTTATATCCTGCTGCTTGGACCGATGCTGGAGGAGAAATACAGTTCTAAAAAAGTGGTTTCCGTTATACTGGTGACGGCTCTGGTAACGGCGCTGATCAATTATATCCTGTTCCCGCAGATTGCGGTGTGCGGTGCCAGCGGTGTCGTATTCGCCTTTATCCTGATGACATCCTTTACAAGTTTTAAGGACGGCGAGATCCCGGTCTCTTTTATCCTGGTGGCAGTGATCTTTTTGGGAAAAGAGATCTTTGACGGTATCTTTGTACAGGATGATATTTCAAACCTGTCCCACATCCTGGGCGGGATCGTAGGCGGCTGCTTTGGTTATGCGCTGAACCGGAAATAAACGGCGATCGGATCTTTATAGTAAACGACAAAACTATTTTCGTTTTGTCGTTTACTGCGCCGGATTTTGGCCGCTGAAAGCGGCATATTTCCTTACAAAATCCGTGCGCATCCTCGCGGAGCGTTATAGTAAGCGCAATTATTTATTGCGCTTA
>JAFUUX010000102.1 GCA_017471325.1 Lachnospiraceae bacterium
TAAGCGCAATAAATAATTGCGCTTACTATAACGCTCCGCGAGGATGCGCACGGATTTTGTAAGGAAATATGCCGCTTTCAGCGGCCAAAATCCGGCGCAGTAAACGACAAAACGAAAATAGTTTTGTCGTTTACTATAAATGATCGTATGCAGAAAGTGAAAACGTTATGAAGGCAGTATTTGCATCGGACTCGTTTAAAGGGAGTCTTTCAAGCAGAAAGATCAATGAATTGCTCGCAAAGGCGGCGAAGGATGTTTGGGGAGAATGTGAGATCGTTCCGCTGCCTCTGGCTGACGGAGGAGAAGGAACGTTGGATGCTGTGCTCTCGGTCAGGAACGGAAAGAAGATTCCCGTCAGGGTCCATGACCCGCTTATGCATGAGATCACGGCTTATTACGGAAGCATTGATGATGGTACCGCCGTTATAGAAATGGCACAGGCATCCGGACTGACCTTGCTATCACGGGAGCAAAGAAATCCTCTATACACAAGCAGTTATGGAACCGGGGAATTGATACTTGCGGCATTAAAGGCAGGGCATAAGGAACTGGTCATAGCGATCGGCGGTTCTGCGACCAATGACGGAGGCATGGGAGCGCTGACTGCTATGGGGATCCGGTTTTCGGATGGAAACGGGGTGACGCTGGACGGATGCGGTCTGGATCTTTCTAAAGTGACCGATATCGATATGTGCGGCCTGATATCCGAAGCATCAGGTGCGCATATTACAGTCATGTGCGATGTGACGAATCCGCTGTGCGGGCCTATGGGAGCAAGTCATATATTTGGACCGCAAAAGGGGGCAGACGAGGGTATGGTAAGGATCCTGGAAGCGGGAATGCAGAACTACCGTGATGTTATAAGGCGCAGATTCGGCATCGATCCGGATCGTATTCGGGGAGCAGGTGCTGCCGGAGGCATGGGAGCGGCTTTAAGGATTTTTCTTGGAGCGGATCTTTGGTCCGGCATTGAAACATTGCTGGATCTGTGTGAATTTGACAGGCTGATAACAGGAGCGGATCTTATCATTACCGGAGAAGGCCGGATCGATGGGCAGAGTTGTTCCGGTAAAGCAGTACAGGGGGTGGGATTAAGGGCCAAGAAAGCGGGAATCCCCTGTGTGGCTGTCTGCGGATGCACCGGAGATGGCTATGAGGAAATAAAAGAATATGGCATCACGGAAATCGTTACACTGGCGGATCAGAACTGTACTGCGGAGTATGCGATGCTTCATGCAGAGGAACTGTATTATCAAAAGGCGGCCGGGATCATGAAATATTTGTCGGGCAAAGCAGAGGTTGGCATATAAGTTCAGGCCATATAAGATCAGGCCATATAGGATGCTGAAAGAGAAGTAAGTGATGGGGCAAAGCCGGTTAATACTGAAAAAATGCTGGATTTTTGAGGCAATATTTGATACCCTATTTAAGGCTGTACGACCGACTATGGGTGAACGGCTAATAACAACAATTTCATAAAAGAAATGACTGTGAATCATTGATACCGATTATTATAGAAAAGTGTAGCAAGGCAGAGTCAATATTGGGAGGAATATAAAATATGTCATTTTTTAGCAAATTGTTTAATGGAGATAAAGAAGAAAGTCCTGCTTTAACAAAAGAGCAGAAACAGATTGAAAAGGAACTAAAAAGATTAAATTATTTGAAATATGATAATAAGAAAACATTATCTGCTGTTCGGATTGAAAATCCGTATTTTGGAAATGGAATTTTAGTGAAGGACACAAGTTCGAAAGATGCATGTTACATAGATATATTAGGTGGGTTTGGTAATCATTCTTTTGGCGATAAACCGGATGCTTCCTATAACGTGAATGAATTTACTGTAAGAGAAGATAATATAGATCATGTCTTTGCTTCTATGGAGAGCATTTATAAAAATTCCGATCAGATAATGGAAGAATGTTATGACGATATTTACAAAGAGATTATTAATTTTTTTGAGGAGAATAGCGGTAGTGATTGGGATATACGTTTAAAGAACGAATTTAGTTTAGAGTATTTAAAAGAAAATTGGTATGTTGTAGGACTGTCTGTTAATGATGATTGTATAGAAATATCTATTGGTATAAAGGCTGCAGAGAATCCGGAACATGATGGTTTTTATAATGTAAGTATATTTGTTGACTATAGTACGCAGGAACCGGAAGTTTCGTTTGATGTTGTATGGTAAAATGGGAAATTTGTTATGATAAGGCCGGAATTTGACAATATTAAGCTTCCTGTATGGTGTCTCCATGAATGGATACTAATATATTAGTTTAGAAAACGGAAATAAATGATATGGCGGTTATTATAGGCCGCCATATTATAGTTGGTTGCGATTCAACCCCAAAAGTAATATGGAGCTGCATATATATCTTGGATGGTCGTGTGACACCATACTTTGCCGACAATGAGTTGGTGGCCAGGGGCGTATTGCTGGAAGCGGAGTCGGTAGAAGATAAAGCGTTACAATTCTGTGTATGGTGCTACAATGTACAGCCGTGCATTGAGATCGATTATGCGACAGGCACCAGCCGGCAGACCGGGACTGCACAGGTTACCCCTGCGCCGGTGGTAAATACAGCGGCTCCGGTGGTGAATACACAGCCGGCGGTAGTAACCCCGGCGAATCGGGCAGGGAGTGAGTATATCCTGAATACGAGGTCGCATAAGGTACATCTGCCGGGATGCGGTTCAGTAAGACAGATGGCTGCGCATAATAAGCAGGAATTCTTTGGAACACCGGAGGAGTTAAAAGGAATGGGATATACGGCGTGCGGTAATTGCCATCCGTTCTAAAGGGTGACATATGGGGGGATTTGGCACTCCGGGTGAGCCGGCGTTTATCCGGGTACCGCGATGGATGAATGTATCCGTGGGCTGATCGTAATGTACTACTGGGGAAAACGGAAGTGGTACGGTAAGGCAGTCGTGGATCGCTCGAAACAGGTGTAAAAACCACGGGCGCAGATTTACGGCAGTATGCCATTTCCCTCATCATCATAGCTGTAGTACTTTATGACCACCTGGTTTTTTCCATATTGATCCCACTCCCGCAGATCGGTCACATAGGTCATATTCCCGGTTGTTTTCGTATACAGCAGATTGCTGCGCGCTTTCCAGCCAGCCAGATCCAGCGTCGTACAATACCGTTCCATCGCACGGGTACCTTCCCAGTCTGCATCATAGACGGTACGAAAGTGCATAAACGGATAGGAAGTATCTGCATTTCTTTCATACACATAGACCGTCCCGCCCTGATCATACGGGGGAATACACCGATGTATTTTTCCCAATCACTCCGCAGCGCCTGGTTTCTGGGCTGATCTACCCGTTCTCCTTTGTGAACTGCATAATAGTTTCCGTACAATGCCCGCAGCTTACTGTAGTAGACCACGTTGCCTGCCTGTTCCAGAAGATTACCGTAGATCAGTGTTGCTGCTGTTAGTACGACAATCGTTGTTGCACTGCGGATCAGGCCGGGACGTTTCTTTCTTTGCGGATCCGGATCACCTTCGTTTTTGTATATCACATTATTCGTTTGTTTTCGGTATTGGATGCCGTACACGGCCCACACGCTGACCGGAGCGGCTCCGGCTATGTAAAAAAAGGGGAGCCAGTTGCCCATACCAAGGTTTGCGTAGTACGAGTTCTTCCAAAGTATCCATAGCACAAACGCGATCCCGCACACCCATGCGATCGCACAGAAAACCGCACTCTTTGTATCGATGGCGTTCGGGCAGTCAGTGTTTTCTGACCAATCTGCCTTCTTCATATTGTTCAAGATCTTTTCAATCTCGGCAGCGTCATTCTTATGAAGTGGCGGTTCGATTCCGTGCCGGCGCAGTTCCCGAAAATACAAAAGACTATCTCCGTAATGCGCCCAGGTACCCACTGCGAGCGGCACACCCGCAAATATCGCCGTGAAGGTCAGTATCCACATCCGGTCAGAAAATTTTTTCACAAAAAGGATGGCAAGAAGTGCGAGAATTGCAAGAATCGTACATGCTGCTGCAAAAATGCCTAAGATCTTCTGCTGTGTCCTATCGTATTTGAATTCCATTTTCTCTTCCTCCTGATCCGTTCCGGTTCACAGAATCTCTTGTAGCGGTAATGACAGTATAGCGCATTTGTTTCTCAAATGGTACCCCGATCGTGCAAAAAGCATTCCTCATCGTGTAAACACCAAAAACGTCTTCGAAACTTGTCGATGAGGACAAAAGGACCGCCCCCCTGTCCTCCCACAAAGATGAATATCGGGATCGTAGAAGAAAACACGATCCTGCGAAAGTGGTATGAGAGTTACGGTTTTGTGCATACAAAAGCAGAGAAATTTGATTTCTTTCCTTTTACCTGTGGGTATATGGAGAAAAAACTGCTATAATGAGTGTACAGATAAAGCAAAGGGATCACCCGTTTGCCGGTTAGCCGCCGGAAGTGAGGACGGAGGAACAATCCGTTTGCGTATATAAAAGGAGATGAAGATGGTAAATCTAAGACCGGTCACAAAAGAAAACCTTGATGATATTCTTGAACTGCGGGTAAACGAAGAACAGCAGAGTTTTGTATCTCCGAATGCGGAATCGCTGGCGCAGGCGTATGTATATTCTGAAACAGCCTGGCCTTTTGGCGTATATGAAGATGATATGCTCGTGGGATTTATCATGATGGGATATTACGAGACGAAGCATTATTATACTCTTTGGAAATTCATGATCGATCAAAGATATCAGCACAAGGGATACGGCCGGCAGGCGCTCAAACTGGGGCTTGCATTCATAAAGGAAAAGTTTGATCCGCATGAGATCTATACCGGTGTAGCGCCGGGAAATCAGGTGGCAAAAGGATTGTATGAGTCTGTCGGATTTGCAGATACGGGCTTTAGGGAATTCGGTATGGAAGAGATGTGTCTGAAGTATGAATGAGCTGGTAAGGAACCGGGAAAACTGTAAAAATATTTATGAACAGTTTCTGAGAGGATATTGAACATGCAGATCGTAATGGCTGCAAAACAGGATAAAGAGGAAATACTGAAATTGTATAAAGCGCAGCTGGGAAGAGAGTTTTGCCCATGGACAGAGGACTATCCGGGGGAAGAAACCATAGATTTCGATCTGTCAAGAGATGCGTTATTTGTTATGAAAGAGGATGACAGGATCGTTGCGGCAATATCTCTGGAAGAAGATGAGGATGTTGACCGGCTGGAATGCTGGGATGAAGAATTGGCTCCCGGAGGTGAACTGGCGCGCCTTGCAGTGCTGCCCGAAATGCAGAATAAGGGACTGGCCAGACAGATGCTGCAGCACGGAATGAAGATCCTGAAGGAAAGGGGATTTCGGAGCATTCATTTTCTGGTGAACAAACATAACAAAAAGGCGATCGCATCCTATGCTGTATTTGGCTTTGCGATCGTCGGAGAGTGCCATATGTACGAGCAGGATTTTCTCTGCTACGAAAAGATACTTGATTGAATACATGGAGAAAAAATTATGAGGATCGTTAATCTGATCGAGAACACGGAAGGAAATCCTGACTGCGTAAGCGCTCACGGGCTTTCTTTTTATGTTGAGACAAAAAAGCATAAGCTGCTGCTGGATCTGGGGCCTTCCGAGGATACACTAAGGAATGCCGCAGCATTAGGGATAGAACTATCCGATGTGGATACCGTGATATTGAGCCACGGACATTATGATCATTCGGGCGGGATCATGCCGTTTACAAAGAGAAATAATAAAGCGGCCATATATATGCAGGCTGCAGCAACAGATGCCTATTTTGCCGATGACGGAAAAGATGCGCCTGAGAGGTATCGTTACATAGGCATCGATCCGGATATTGAAAAACTGCCGCAGGTGAGATTTATAAGCGGTGATACCGTGATCGATGATGAACTGGAACTGTTTATGATACAAAAAAGGAGCCATGAGCTGCCGTTTACAAATAAAAGGCTTTTAGTACGCAAAGGAAATGAATACATACGGGATGATTTCAGACATGAACACTATCTTGTGATACGGCAGTACGGAAAGTCGGTATTGCTGTCGGGATGCGCGCATAACGGGATCCTGAGTATAATGGATGCCTATGTCGAAAAATACGGAAAAGCGCCTGATACTGTGATCAGCGGTTTTCATCTGATGAAGAAAACACCCTACCGGGAGGAAGAGATCAGGGAAATAGAGAATATCGCGAGGGAACTGGATAAGTATCCCACCAAATTTTTTACCTGTCATTGTACGGGGACAGATGCATTTGATATCATGAAAACAATCATGGGCGAGAAACTCTCCTATGTACATTCGGGAGAAGAAATATAATATCGAATGGAGATGGAGGTATACGTATGAGTGCAAAAACTGTGCCGTCCGCTTTTCAGAGCAGAAAAGGAATTCTGACATATGGTCTTTCGTTTCCGGATACCTATCAGGAGGCGCCTTTTCATGATCAGAACTGGCAGCTGGTGCGGGCCCGCCCGGGTAAGAAAGCATTTCTCTGGACCTATGAGATGGAAGGGCAGCTTTGGATCAATGTAAAGGTGGATCCGGAGTGGGGGCGTTTATGGAGAGAGAAATATAAAGCTGTGATCCCAGGATATCACCAGAACAAGGATCACTGGAATACCATTATCCTGGACGGCAGTGTTCCGGATGAGGATGTAAAGCGGATGATCGCGGAGAGTTATGATCTGGTAACGGATACGCCGACGAAGCGGATCTATGAAGCAGTAAAAAAGATACCGCGCGGTAAGGTTGCCACTTATGCGCAGATTGCGGAGATGGCCGGGAATCCAAGGATGTGCCGTGCTGTGGGAAATGCGCTGCATCGGAATCCCGATCCTGATCATATCCCGTGTTATCGTGTGGTGAACTCAAAAGGGGCACTGGCCGATGAGTTTGTTTTCGGTGGTGCAGGTGTACAAAAACGCCTTCTGGAAGAAGACGGGATCGAAGTAACGGAAGATCGTGTGGATCTTAAGAAATATGGTATGAAAAGAGGAGTACGGGATGGAGATCAATAAACCAACGAATGAACTGGACAGTATTTTGGAGAATATGAAGCCGGATTTTGCTTAAACGATTTTGAACAGTTAACTATCGATGACTCCTTTAA
>JAFUUX010000103.1 GCA_017471325.1 Lachnospiraceae bacterium
CCGCCGCCGATCACGATGGGATCTGTCTGCGTGCGGTCCTTTGCATAAAACGGGATCCCCGACAGATCCAGCACCTGCAGGATATTGGCATAGCACATTTCATACTGCAGCGTCATCCCCAGAAAATCAAAATCCCTGACAGGCTCCTGGCTTTCCAGCGCAAACAGCGGGATCTTCTTTTCCCGCAGAAGCGCATCCAGATCCGTCCATGGGGAAAATACCCGTTCGCACCATACATCTTCATAGGAATTCATCAGTCCGTATAGGATCTGCATGCCCAGATGGGACATGCCGATCTCATAAACATCCGGAAAACACATGGCAAAGCGGATCTTTACCTGATCCGCTTCTTTCATGACACTGTTTAATTCCCCGCCCGTATAGCGCGAGGGCTTCTCCACCTTCATCAGCACATCCTGCGTCAGGGCAAGTTTTCTGTCTGCAAAATCCATCTCTCTTACCGCCGCGCGAGTTCCCGGGTGATCTCCTCCCAGGTCACGCCCCTCTCTGCCATCAGCACCATTACATGATACAGGAAATCCGAGATCTCATACTTGATCTCCTCTTTGTCCGGATTCTTTGCCGCGATCACGATCTCCGTGCATTCCTCTCCTACTTTCTTCAGGATCTTGTCTATGCCCTTATCAAACAGATAATTGGTATAGGATCCCTCCTTTGGATGCTCCTTCCGGTCCAGGATCACATTGTAGACATCCGTAAAGACCTTCATCGGATCTGCATCCATATACTCCTTTTTGACGATCTCCTGGAAGAAACAGCTGCGGTTGCCGGTATGGCAGGCAGCACCGATCTGGCTGACACGCGCCAGCAGGGTATCCCTGTCACAATCCGCATATAAGGCTTTGACATACTGGTAATGCCCACTGGTTTCCCCCTTTACCCACTGGCACTTTCTGCTTCTGGAATAATACGTCATGCGTCCGGTCTTAATGGTGCTCTCAAAGGCCTGCGCATTCATATAAGCCAGCATCAGAACTTCCTTTGTTTTATAATCCTGCACTACTACCGGGATCAGGCCATCCGCGTTCAGTGTCAGTTCTTCAAAACTGATCTTTGCATCAAAACCATCGACATCCACGCCGCTTTCCGAACAGAACGCCTTAATGGAATTGATCTCTTTCGCATTTGCATTCACCAGCGGTCCGAACACCCCTGCCAGTTTCTCCCTGCCCAGCAGCCCGGCGATCTGCCCCGGTGCCGCATCCGGCATGGGTACCAGCACCGGCACCTCTGCTTCCGCCAGCACCTCCGTCACCACGCCGCCTGCGTAATGATCGTCACTGTTGACGATGATGATCTCTGATATGTATTCCCGGATCAGGCTGCCGCGGTTACTGATCTCCGATGCCGCTGCCACGCAGGCCAGGATCCGGTCTTTTCCGAAACGCTTTGCCACATCCTCCGCCAGTTCCACATTGCTGCTCTTGGAAAAATTCAGCGCTGCCCTGGCGCAGCCTGCATACAGGATCTTCTTTACATCTTCAAAGCGCCGCACATTCCCGCAGGCGATCACAGGCACTTCCGCCGCCGCGGTGATCTTTTTGAGCACACCGATGGAAATATCATGCTCTGCGTCCGTTTCGGACAAGTCAAACACGATGATCTCATCCACGCAATAATCCGAATAAGCCTTTGCCAGTTCCTCCGGCGCCTCTGTAAGCGCCGTCCGGTCCATTCTGCTTTTCACTGCCTTTCCCTGATAAAGGTAGATCGCTGCCGTAAATTTCTTTTTCATAGTTTTTCACTCCAATATCCATCCGCTGATCACGGATCATCTTTCTTTTCCGGTAACTGTTCAGCCCCCCGGGTTCTGACAGTTACAGTTACCTTTTCTGTATCTTCCTGCCCCTGAAATAACCGGTGCTTCTGTGCTTTTATCTGTTCCCTTCATTTGCTCTTCGCACGGATCAAAAATTACAGATTGCCTTTGGTACTGAGTACGCCCTGTACACGGGGATCTATCCTTGTGGCTGCGTCCACGGCCTTACCAAACGCCTTAAATGCCGCTTCGATGATATGGTGCCCGTTTTCCCCGGATATCTGTTTTAAGTGCAGGTTGATCGCCGCCGAATAGGATACCGCATAAAAAAACTCTTTTGTCAGGACGGTCTCAAAAGCCCCGCAGCGCTCCTCCGCGATCTGCAGGTCATAGGAAAAATACGGTCTGCCGCAGAAATCCACGGAACAGAGGATCAGTGCATCGTCCATCGGAAGGATAAACGAGCCATAACGTACCATGCCGGCTTTGTCCCCGACCGCTTCCTTTAAGGCCTGCCCCAGCACGATACCGGTATCCTCCACGGTATGATGCCCGTCTACCTCCAGATCGCCTTTTACACTGACTTCCAGATCCATAAAACCATGCCTGGAAAAACCGTTCAGCATGTGGTCAAAAAAACCGATCCCTGTATCGATCTTTGAAATGCCGCTGCCATCCAGATCCAGCCTGATGCTGATATCCGTTTCCTTTGTTTTCCGTTCTACCGCTGCCTGCCGCATTACCTGCCTCCCCTGCCGCTCATTCTTTTGTAAAAACACACTGTACGGATCTGCATGCGCTGTTAAGCCTTCTTTGTTTGGAATGCAGACACCGTATAGATCCGTATGTACCGTTAAGCCTTTTCTTTGTGAAATCGTACTCCGATCGAATTTGCATGCGCCGTTAAGCCTTCTTTGTTCGCAAAAAACATGATATCATCCGCGTCACGCTCGAGCGCCTCCCTGGAATAGGAAATGATGCTCGTTTTTTTCACGAAATCATCCACATTCAACGGTGAGAAAAACTTCGCCGTGCCGTTCGTCGGCAGGATATGGTTCGGACCTGCAAAATAATCCCCCAAAGGCTCCGAACTGTACGGTCCCAAAAAGATCGCACCGGCATTGCGCACCTTGGTCATCACCTGATACGGTTCCCGGGTGATGATCTCCAGATGCTCGGAAGCGATATCGTTCACAGCCGCAAGTGCCGTATCCATATCTTCCGCTACAAAAATAAACCCGAAATTATCCAGGGATTTCTGAATGATCTCTTTTCTTTCCAGTTTCGGCACCATCCGCCCGATCTCATCCCGCACCTCTTCTGCCAGTTTTGCGGAAGTCGTCACCAGGATTGCCGATGCCATCTCGTCATGCTCCGCCTGGGAAAGCAGATCGGCCGCCACATATCTGGGCTCCGCCGACGCATCCGCCAGCACCAGGATCTCGGAAGGTCCCGCCACGGAATCGATGCTTACCTGCCCGTAGACTGCCTTCTTTGCCAGCGCCACATAGATATTGCCTGGGCCGCAGATCTTATGTACCTTCGGTATGCTCTCCGTGCCATATGCCATCGCCGCGATCGCCTGCGCGCCGCCCACGCGGTAGATCTCATCGACTCCTGCTACGCGCGCTGCCGCCAGCGTCTCTTTGCTGATCTCTCCGCCCTGTCCCGGCGGTGTCAGCATCACGATGCGCTCCACGCCCGCCACCTTTGCCGTCACCACGCTCATCAAAAGCGAGGACGGATATGCCGCTTTGCCGCCCGGCACATATACGCCGGCGATCTCCAGCGGCGTAAATCTCTGTCCCAGGATCGTGCCGTCCGGCTCCGTATCGATCCAGCTCAAACGCTTCTGTTTTTCATGAAAACGCCGGATGTTCTCCGCTGCCTTCTTCAGAACCACCAGAAACTCCGGATCCACTGCTGCAACAGCCGCTTCGATCTCATCCTCCGTTACACGGATATTGTCCTGCGTCAGCGGATAATGGTCAAAGCGCTCTGAATAGTCAAACAGCGCCGCATCCCCCTTTTCCCGCACATTGGCAATGATCTCTGCCACCCGCGACTCGATCTCGGCAAAATGATTGGTGCTGCGCTTCTCCAATGTCTTTTTCAGTTCCGTCTTATTTGCCTCATTCAGTTCAATGATCCGCATTTTCAAAATCCTCTCTTATATTAAGCATTCAGTATATCCTTCAGTTTCCCGATCAATGCACGTATCCGCTCATGCTCCAGGCGCATGCTCACCTGATTGACGATCATGCGCGCCGACAGCGGGCACACCTCCTCCAGAACGACCAGACCGTTTTCCTTTAACGTGCCGCCGGTCTCCACGATATCCACGATCACATCTGCCAGCCCCACGATGGGTCCCAGTTCCACCGAACCGTTCAATTTGATGATATCCACCGTCTGGTGCTTCACATTATGAAAATAGTCCCGCGCGATCTCCGGATACTTGCTGGCCACACGAATCATCTCATGGTGCTCCAGTTTTTCCCGTGCGCTCTCCGGCCCGCAGACACACATGCGGCACTTTCCAAAGCCCAGATCCAGTACCTCAAATGCCCTGCGCCCTTCTTCCAGGATCGTATCCTTGCCTACCACACCGATATCCGCCACCCCGTATTCCACATAGGTCGGCACATCCGGTGCTTTTGCCAGAAAGAAGCGCACCTTTCTCTCTTCGTTCACAAAGATCAGTTTCCGGCTTTTCTTATCTTCCATTTCCCTGCAGTCGATGCCGACCTTGCCCAAAAGTTCCAG
>JAFUUX010000104.1 GCA_017471325.1 Lachnospiraceae bacterium
AAACGACAAAACTATTTTCGTTTTGTCGTTTACTGCGCCGGATTTTGGCCGCTGAAAGCGGCATATTTCCTTACAAAATCCGTGCGCATCCTCGCGGAGCGTTATAGTAAGCGCAATTATTTATTGCGCTTACTATTGCATCACAGCAGATACCAAGTAGGCAGGAAAATGCGTGCCACGGTCCTTAAAAACGGAAGGTAGCGGCCGGCGTCGATAAAAATGGGACTGAAGATCAAACAGCCCATCAGATACAGCGGAAATACAGCATACATCAGTCCGCGGCTTTTGACCAGAGTGGATAAAAGCAGCAGAAAAAGCAGGCAGGCGGCAGTATAGAGCAGCAGGCGCAGGCCTTCAAGGAAAAAGCCCGGGAGCGTATGCGTCAGCCCGGGAATATCCGGCAGTAAAAACAGACAGCCCCAGGACGATAGCATGGCAAAAAACAGGGGAACTAAAATACGTACCACACGCACGCGCCAGTTTGCGTACAGCGGGTGTTCGGCGGCCTGATAGTAGGAAAGCGTGCCGGTAAAGCCTGCCAGGAGGATAAAGACCGCAAACAGTCCCCGCAGCGGCGAGGAGAGTACGGTGCGGGTTCCGTAATGGAAAGCGGATACGGAGTTTTTGTATTCAAAGGAAAAGGTAGAACCGTTTGTCAGGTATTTCCGGTAGAGGTTTTCTGCGTCTGTTTCGGAAAACATCCCGGGATAGTATCTGCTGACGGCACTGTCGGAGATAAGGTATTCCGTAAACTTCCGGCAGGACAGGCGGGGGTATAGGATTGCGTAAAAACGCTCATTGACCACCGCAGACATCGTGGTATGGGGAGAGGTCAGCAGGGCGATCAGTTCTTTTTTCTTATCCTTGCGCAGTTTTTCAAACAGATCCGCGGGGATCAGATAGCCGCATTCCGCGGAACCGCCGGCCACATCGGCACGCAGGTCATCCGGGGAGGGGCTGCGGTAAAAGGAAAACAGGCTGTTGGTATTCTGCAGGGCATCCGCCAGCCACTGCAGATCTTCGGAAAGTTCGCTGTCTGCGAGGGGATCCTGTAATCCCGTGTCGCAGAAGCAGTACCCGATCCGGATGCGGTCATCGTGCTCCTTTTGCGGCAGTCCGGCGAACAGGCACACGCAGGGCAGCAGGATCAACAATAGCAAAAATGCCGGTGAAAGCAGGTATTGCTTGACGGTCATGTAAATGAGGCGGCTGAATCTCATAAACGCTTTGCCCCCTTTCGGATCAGAAAAGTGATGCAGGCAGCGGCAAAGAATAAAACGATCCAGCCAAGCAGCGGTAAAAGCAGAATATCACGGCTGCCCTGCAAAAGCAGCAGAAGTTGTTCCGATAGTATGGCAGTGGGCAGATGCTGTCCCAAAGCACGCAGACCGGACGGCAGGAAGGCCGGAGGCAGTATGCCGCCGGAAGCAAACAGCATAAGTACGCTGCAGAGTAATTGCAAGAGGATCGCGACAGGCGCACTGCCGGTCAGTGTATGCAGGAACAGGGCAAAGGCCGCGGTGACTGCGCAGATCAGGAACAGATCCGCAAAGCATTCCGGGATCAGACGGAGTTGTATGTCAAAGGGCGGATCGGCAAAACGGGCCAGCGGGAGATAGACGAGCAGCAGCAACAGAGCGCTGACCAGCCAGTTTGCAAGAAAGCGCGTCAGAAGATAGAGGCAGCTATAGGCCTTGCCTGAAAATAAGACATCATAAAAAGAGGTGTTTTCTTTTTTTAAGGCAGGCGCAAAAGCGGCAGTGGAAAAAAACAGCAGCAGGATGACTGCCGACGCGATATAGGTCATAAAGACCGGCAGGGTTTCTTCTGTGATATAGAGGTTTTCCCTGGAAAGTACATAGTTAAAATTCAGGATGTCGATGTCGTTGTATGCCTTGCCCAGTTCGGCCTCTGCGCCCAGGGTGGTATACAGTTCGGCAGCAGAATAGGTACCGGCCTGTGCAGCGGAAAGCATTCGGGCACCGGACCAAGTCAACTCGCTTAAGAACACAGCGGAAAGACTGTCATCTTCCGAAAAATATACAGTGATGGGATCATTGCGGCCATACAGGATCCCGTTGATCACATCATCGGGAAAAAGCATGACGGCGATCACTTCATGTTGTTTTAGTGCCCGCATGGCGTTTTCTTCACTCATGACCTTAAAATCGAGGGAAAGGGAAGTGGAAGACATATTGCTGATATACCGGATGGCCTGCTTCATATAGTCAGTTTCGGCATCGTTGGTTACCAGCGCGACCTCAGCTCTGGCCAGGTGTTCACTCTGATACATGCTTTTTGAAGCCAGCATGACCAGCAGGCCGATGAAAAAAACGGACAATACGGCACCCACAGCAACAAAAGGCACTACGCGCAGGTTTTTTTTGAATTCCAGACGAAACAGTCTTGCGTATAATCTCATTGCCGAATCTCCCGAAGCAGTTCATCACCGCGCAGAACGCGGTCCTGTTTTTGTAATTGACCGCCGCGCAGGAGGTAGAGCACGGAGATGATGGACAGGTCTTCCTCATCATGCGTAGTCAGGATCAGGGTGTGCCCTTCTTTGTGGAACTGCCGGAGATACTCGCGCATCTCGGCCTTATAGCACAGATCCAGTGCGGCGGCCGGCTCGTCCATGATCAGGATCTGCGGGGCATTGATCAGGGCGGTCGCCAGGCTTACGCGTTTTCGCATGCCGCCGGAAAGCGTATTTACCTTTTTTTTCAGAAAGCCATCCAGCTGCAGCATCTGCATGCTGGGGGCTGAGAGCGCCGCCGCAAAGTCACTGCGTTTTCCGTGATACCAGAGCAGCAGATTGTCCCGCACGCTCATATCCGGCATCAGGGGATCGCTTTGCGGAACATAACCGATGATACTGCTTCGAAGTTTTGTTTCCTTTAACAGATCGTGCCCCTGGTATTCCATGACTGCGCCGGGGCATCTTCTGGCACCCGCCAGGATGGAGAGCAGCGTGGATTTGCCGCTGCCGTTGGCACCGAGAATGGCGATGCTCTCCCCGAGCGGCAGGGTAAACTGCAAGTGGTCCAGTACATGGTTTTTCCGATAGGAATAGTCCAGACCGCTGACCTGTATGATCTCTGTTGTTCGTTCCGTATCGTGCATCTTTCACAACCTGCTCTCTGCATAATGAAAAAACAATGTTATCATAGCATATTTTTATGACCGGGGCAAATAGAAGTAAATTATAAAAAAGAAAAAAGGAAAAAAAGAAAAGAATGGATTGCCATGGCGCTTTTTTTTGTTTACAATAATAAACGAATCAAGAATGGAGGCGATCGGAAATGATCAAAGCAGATGCGGTATTGTTGGATGTAGACGGAACATTGTGGGATTCCACCCCGCTGGTGGCAAAGGCATGGGAGGAAGCGCTGGCTGCGGAGAGCATTGAGCGGAAAGTCACGGCTGATGAACTGAAAAAACTGTTTGGCAAGCCGATGAATGTGATCGCGGATGAACTGCTGCCGGAACTTAAGCCGCAGGTTCGATACCATGCATTGGAGAAATGCATGGAACTGGAGGAGCATGCCCTGGCGGAAAATACGGAGGATATCAGTTATGCGGGTGTGGCGGATACCATACGCAGCATGAGCAGTCAGCTGCCGGTCTGCATTGTGAGCAACTGTCAGTCGGGGTATATCGAACTGGTGATGGAAAAACTGGGCATCACGGATGTGATCACGGATAAAGAGTGTTACGGTGATACCGGACTGTATAAAGCAGAGAATATCAAACTGGTAGCAGAACGGAACGGCTATCAGGCGCCGGTTTATGTAGGGGACATCCAGGGGGACCGGGATGCGGCAAAGGAGGCAGGAGTCAGCTTTATCCATGCGGCGTATGGTTTTGGCACGGTGGATGGTGCGGATGGCGTGATCCGGGCGTTTCCGGAACTGCCTGTCTTACTGGGGCTGCAGTCCAATACGGCAGTCGGAGCCTATACGGTAGTGGATTCTTACGCAGCGGTGGATTCCTACACGGAACTGGAGCCGGTGACCGGTCTGGTGAAGCGCACGCAGTCCATGGCGGAGATCGAACGGCAGATGATGCGTCTGGCCCTGGAGGCACGCAGATGTGCCTATGCCCCGTATTCCGATTATCAGGTGGGAGCAGCCCTGCTTACCGAAGACGGCAGGGTATATGTAGGCGGCAATATCGAGAATGCCTCTTATGGAGCAACGATCTGTGCAGAACGTACAGCGGCAGCAAAGGCCGTCAGTGAGGGGGCGAGGCGCTTTAGGATGATCGCGATCGCGGGGGGAAGCGGTGAGCACTTAAATATGGCGTATCCCTGCGGGATCTGCCGCCAGGCGCTGCGTGAGTTTTGTGATCCCGAAAGCATGATCGTACTGGTCGGCATTTCTGATGAAAAATACCGTAAGTTTACCCTGGAGGAACTGCTGCCGGAGAGTTTTGGACCGGATTTTAAGGCAGGTATGGACTGATATGGAGCAGTGGCAACCGATCATCATTCTGGCTGCGGTGATCCTTGTGTTTTTTCTGCTGGGACTGGCAGAGCGCAGGCGCTTTCTGGCACGGGTAAAACAGGAACTCAGGGAACGCTATGGACATTTACAGGAGCGCAGGATCAGCCCCTCGCGCATGGAATGCGTTCCGGCCTATTTCAGAAAGCACGCCGGAGATGCATCAATCGATGATATCACCTGGTCGGATCTTGAAATGGACCGTCTGTTTACGGCAATGAACCTGACGTATTCCTCGGCTGGTGAAGAAGTGCTGTATCATACGCTGCGTACACCGCTTTATGAAGAAGACGCGCTTAAGGAACGTGACGCGCAGATCCGTTATTTCATGGAGCATGATGCGGACAGAGAAGCGCTGCAGATGCTGTTTGCGGGGATGGGAAAGAACGAGCGCTATTCTCTGTACGATTACCTGGATTTTGCGTATACGCTGGAAGGTGAAGCGGGGCTTAAGTATCATTTTCTGGCACCGCTGCTTTTGGCGGCGGCAGTTTTTCTTTTGTTCCTTAAGACAGAGATCGGGATCGTAGCGCTGATCGTACCTGTTGTAGTGAATATCTTCTGGTATTTCAAAACAAAAGAAAAAGTGCAGCCATATATCGTGACGCTGAAATTGGTCATGGGTGACCTGAAGGCAGGGCGGGCGGTTTTAAAGAAGGAACTTACGGCCTGCGGAGCGATCAAAGAGCAGTTGAAGACGGCATTGGCAGAAATGAAGCATTTTACCAATGGCGCAGGTTTTTTGTTTTACACGGATGCTTCCAACGGGGATCCGGCGGGGCTGGTGGCAGACTATATCAATATGGTGCTGCATATCGATATGATCGTTTTTTATTATCTGTACCGTCAGATGCAGGCACACCGGGAAGCAATAGACAGGGTGCATACCTCTTTGGGATATCTGGAGATGCTGATCGCGGCGGGATCGTTTCAAGCGGCGCTGGATGCACATTGCCGGCCGGTATTTGACGGCGTGGAAGCCGCAGCGGAGATTTACCACCCGCTGATCGAAGCGCCGGTCAAAAACAGTTATCGCCTAAAGGGCTGTATGCTGCTGACAGGTTCCAATGCCTCGGGAAAATCAACTTTCCTGAAGACGCTGGCGCTGAACCAGTTGCTGGCACAGACACTGTATATGGCATGCGCAGAAGAGTTTCATACGGATTTCCACAGGATCTACACATCCATGGCTTTGCGGGATGACCTGGCGCATCAGGAGAGTTACTTTATGGTGGAGATCCGTGCGATGCAAAGGATACTGAACGCCGGGCAGAAAAAAGGCGCGCGGATCGCGTGCTGTGTGGATGAGGTGCTGCGCGGGACCAATACGGTAGAGCGCATCGCGGCGTCTGCGGAAATCCTGAAACACATGGCTGCGGCAGGATATTTCTGTGCTGCGGCTACGCATGATATCGAACTGACGGCTTTACTGGAGGACTGTTATGAAAATTTCCATTTTACGGAGGAGATCCGGGATGGGGATGTGATCTTTTCATACAAACTGCTGCAGGGGAAGGCCACAACGCGCAATGCGATCCGCCTGCTTTCGGTCATGGGATATCAGGAAGGGCTCGTACAGAGCGCGGAGGCACTGGCAGAGCATTTTTTGCAAGCCGGACAATGGCAATAGGAGAGAGCGATGGCAAAGGTAGAGATCTATACGGACGGTGCAGCAAGAGGCAACCCGGACGGGCCGGGCGGTTATGGCGTGGTGCTGCATTTTACGGATTCCAAAGGCGTGCTGCATGAGCGGGAGTACAGCGCAGGATATAAAAAGACGACCAATAACCGCATGGAACTGATGGCGGCGATCGTGGGGCTGGAGGCGCTGAACAGGCCGTGTGAAGTAGAACTGTATTCCGATTCCCAATACCTGGTCAATGCCTTTAACCAGCATTGGATCGAGGGCTGGATCAGAAAAGGCTGGCGGCGCGGCCAGAATGAACCGGTCAAGAATGTGGATCTGTGGAAACGTCTTTTGAAAGCAAAAGAGCAGCACAGGGTGACTTTCTGCTGGGTAAAGGGGCATGCGGGGCATCCGGAGAATGAGCGCTGCGATGCGCTGGCAACACAGGCGGCAGATCATAATGCCGTTCTTGACGATGTGGTGACGGAGTGATAAAATATAATATCATTTATGCGGCAGGCATCAGATCATTTTAAATTTTAGAAAAAAGATTTTAAATTTTAGAAAAAAGGAAAAACGTTCATGGAAGGCACTTTATTTGTAAACGGGTTATTATCCTATCTGCTGGTATATTTTGTATTTATCGCAGTCATCGTGCTGGCATTTGTGATCGGTTTCAGCGCGCGGAAACGCAAGAATGCGCAGATGATCTCTGCGGAGGAAAACGGTGCAGACGAGGCGGATGCAGATGCAAAGGCATGACGGCCTGCATTCCGCGGTCAGTGATATCTGTTTTTATGGATATCCGTTTTTATAAACATCTGTATTATGAAAAAAGATAAGATTGTTGCGTGCGGCAATCTTATTTTTGTATCCGGAACACGATGCTTTGGAAAACACTGCTGTTCCGGGAGGCGGGGCGTATACGTATCGTAACTGTCCGAACCACTTGGGATCGGACAGTTATACCGCATCTTTCATAAAAGGAGTGTATTATGGCAAGGTCGGAAAAGCAGAAATTAAAACTGTTGTATATTTTGAAGATCTTAAGTGAAGAGGCAGATGAGCAGAATCCGGTTTCTACGAAAGAACTGATCGAGAAACTGGCGGGCTACGAGATCTCGGTGGAGCGCAAGACTATCTACAGTGATATGGAGTGCCTTAAAGATTTTGGGTATGATATCGGCTTTGACGGCAACCGCAGCAAAGGCGGCTATTATCTGGCGAGCCGTGATTTTGAACTGGCAGAACTAAAGATGCTGGTGGATATGGTACAGTCTTCCCGTTTCCTGAGTGCAAAACGTTCAAGGGAACTGATCAAAAAGATAGAAAAACTCGCAGGGAAACATGAAGCCTCCGAACTGCAGCGTTCGGTTTACGTGACCAACCGTGTTAAAACACCGAATGAGAAAGTGTTTTATTCCGTGGACTGCATACACCGTGCGATCGCAAAGAAAAAGAGCATTACCTTTCATTATCAGGAATACACGGTGGAACATCAGTGGCAGTTAAAAAGCGGCGGCAAACTGTATCAGGTGAGCCCGTATTACCTGACCTGGAATAATGAAAATTATTATATGATCGCGTTTGACGAGCAGCGGAGGGGGATCCGGAACTACCGTGTGGACCGCATGAAGGATCTGGAACTGACGGACAGGAACCGGCAGGGGAATGAGGCATTCAGTGACTTTGACATCGTGTCTTATGCGAACAAGGCTTTTAATATGTTTGACGGTGAGGAAAAACGATTGAAACTCGTTTTTTCAAATACATTGGCCAATGTGGTGGTGGATCGCTTTGGCAAAGATGTAATGATACGCAAAGAGGATGAGGAACACTTTTCGGCGACCGTGACGGTAGCCGTCAGCAAGCAGTTTTATGGCTGGCTGACCGGGATCGGAGACGGAGCACGGATCGCTGCACCGGCGGATGAAGTAAAAAAATACAGAGAGTACCTGCAGGAGATCATAGACAGTTACCGGACATAACCAAACATATGTATACCCGCGCAGACAGATGCATGGAATCCTGCATGTTGCACCGCGCGGTATATGCGGAAGTTCAAAATATCCAAAGTATGGATATTTTGAACTTCCGCTATAAATATACACAAATTTTGACAGCGGCTTCTGTAATCTTTTTTATGATATGGTGCATTGACGATGTGCCATATTTTGATTATAATAACTTATGCACAAGATATTGTGCTATTTTAATGCTTGAATATCAATATAAAGTGGCGCGGCGGCCGCGGGATCATATGAAAAATAAAGCGGCGGCGACGCAGAGGAAGGGATCTGGAGATATGAAAGATATGGAAGAAGTGGATTATGGCGCATTGTACAAACCGGCACGGAATGTGAAGGTCGTCAAAAAAGACAATACGCGGGAAGAATTTAATGTACAGAAGGTGATCAATGCTGTCGGCAAGTCGGCATACCGTGCGCTGACGAAATTTTCGGATGAAGAGAAAAAGCAGATCTGTAAATTTGTCGTGGACAAAGTAGATGCGATGGAAACAGACGAGATCCCGATCCCGGTCATGCATAATATCGTGGAAAGCGCTCTCGAAGAGGTCAAGCCGATCGTGGCAAAGAGTTACCGTGATTACCGTAATTATAAGCAGGATTTTGTACGCATGCTGGATGATGTGTACAAAAAGAGCCAGTCCATCATGTACATCGGGGATAAGGAAAATGCGAATACGGATTCCGCCCTGGTTTCCACGAAGCGTTCCCTGATCTTTAACCAGTTAAATAAAGAACTGTATCAGAAGTTTTTCCTGACCACGGAGGAACTGCAGGCCTGCAGGGACGGTTATATCTATGTGCATGATATGTCGGCGCGCCGGGATACCATGAACTGCTGTCTTTTTGATGTGAAAAATGTCTTAAGCGGCGGCTTTGAGATGGGCAATATCTGGTACAATGAGCCAAAGACACTGGATGTTGCGTTTGATGTGATCGGTGATATCGTGCTGAGCGCGGCTTCCCAGCAGTATGGCGGCTTTACGGTGCCGGAGGTGGATAAGATCCTGGAGCCCTATGCGGAGAAGTCCTATCAGAAGTATATCGATAAATATACAGCGCTTGGCGTAGACCGGGCGACTGCGGAGGCGGAAGCATTCCGTGATGTGATCCGGGATTTTGAGCAGGGTTTCCAGGGATGGGAGTATAAGTTTAATACCGTTGCTTCCAACCGTGGTGATTATCCGTTCATTACCGTGACGGCAGGCATTGGCACGGGGCGTTTTGCAAAGCAGGCAACGATCAGCATGCTGAACGTGCGCCGCAAAGGACAGGGCAAGGAGGAACACAAAAAACCGGTACTGTTCCCGAAGATCGTGTTCTTATATGACGAGAACCTGCATGGACCGGGGAAGGAACTGGAGGATGTCTTTGAAGCAGGCGTGGAATGCTCTGCCAAGACCATGTATCCGGATTGGCTGTCGCTGACCGGCAAGGGCTATATCGCCAGCATGTATAAGCAGTATGGCAAGGTCATTTCGCCCATGGGCTGCCGTGCTTTCCTTTCGCCCTGGTATGAGCGGGGCGGCATGCATCCGGCGGATGAGCAGGATGAGCCGATCTTTGTGGGGCGCTTTAATATCGGCGCGGTATCGCTGCACCTGCCGATGATCCTGGCGAAAGCAAGGCAGGAGAGCAAGGACTTCTATGAGACACTGGATTATTATCTGCAGCTCATCCGCAATCTGCATATCCGGACTTATGCATATCTGGGGGAGATGCGTGCTTCTACCAATCCTCTGGCTTATTGCGAGGGCGGTTTCCTGGGAGGGCATCTGGGACTGCATGACAAGATCAAACCTTTGTTAAAATACGCAACGGCGTCCTTTGGCATTACGGCTCTGAATGAACTGCAGATGCTTTATAACGGCAGGTCACTGGTGGAAGACGGGCAGTTTGCTCTGGAAGTGATGGAGCATATCAATCAGAAGATCACGGAGTTTAAGGAACAGGACGGGAATTTGTATGCGATCTACGGCACGCCGGCAGAGAGCCTCTGCGGTCTGCAGGTGAAGCAGTTCCGCAAGAAATACGGCATCATCGACGGCGTATCGGATCGTGAATATGTGAGCAATTCCTTCCATTGCCATGTCACCGAGGATATCACGCCGATCCAGAAGCAGGATCTGGAAGGGCGGTTTTGGGAGATGCTCAACGGCGGCAAGATCCAGTATGTGAAATATCCCGTGAACTACAATATTGACGCAGTCCGCACTTTGGTAAGGCGTGCGATGGAACTTGGTTTTTACGAGGGCGTAAATCTGAGTCTTTCCTATTGTGATGACTGCGGGCATGAGGAACTGGAGATGGATGTCTGCCCGAAATGCGGCAGCCGTAATCTGACCAAGATCGACCGCATGAACGGTTATCTGTCCTATTCACGCGTGCACGGCGATTCCCGTTTAAATGACGCAAAGATGGCAGAGATCGCAGAGAGAAAGAGTATGTGAGATGACCGGTCCGGGATACGGAGGGTTTTTAAGGAGATACCATGAGATACCATAATATTACCCATGATGATATGCTGAACGGGGATGGCCTGCGGGTAGTGCTCTGGCTGGCCGGCTGCAATCATTGCTGCAAAGGGTGTCAGAATCCGATCACCTGGGATCCGCAGGGTGGATTGCTGTTTGACGAGGCGGCAAAACAGGAGATTTTTGATCAGTTGTCGAAAAGTTATATTTCCGGACTGACGTTTTCCGGGGGGGATCCGCTCTTTCCGGGCAACCGTGTGGATGTGCGGAAACTGGCAGAGGAAGTGAAACGGAGCTTCCCGGAAAAGACCATCTGGATGTATACCGGATATGACTGGGATGATGTGCTGCATTATCCGGTGATGCAGCATGTGGATGTGCTGGTGGACGGGGAATTCAAACAGGAGCAGTTTGATGGAAACCTGCTCTGGAAAGGCAGTGCCAACCAGCGGGTGATCGATGTGCAAAAGAGCCTGAAACTGACCGATCCGCTGCAGCCCGTGCTTTACTGTGGGGATTATGCATAAACAGGCGGGCGCCGGTACATGGAAAGAAGGTTTCCCGGCGCCAGGCACGGGGATTAAAAAAGAAAGTAAAAATAAAAAGCAAAAATAAAAAGCAAAAATAAAAAGCAAAAATAAAAAGCAAAAATAAAAAGCAAAAATAAAAAGCAAAAATAAAAAGCAAAAATAAAACTCAAAAATAAACGGGGATCATCATAAATATGGAAA
>JAFUUX010000105.1 GCA_017471325.1 Lachnospiraceae bacterium
ACTGGGAAAGAAGGTATCGAATGCGGATAATTCCGCTGAAGATAAAGGCAACTGAAAACAGAAAGGAGCATACCCACATGTCATGACACCATGAATGCCAACTCAACTTTACTTTGTCCTTGACATGGGGTACAGATTAGAGTATCATCACATGAAGTCAAAATGATAAAGGAGTGGAAGGAGAATATTGAATATAATGATGGAAATAATTACATAAGCGCGAAAGGGCTGTTTGAAGATTATAAGTTACCTGAATTACGCATAAGTGTTTTTAATGAAGGGAGCGAGATAGAGATATTGAGACCGGAATATGTTTACACGGATATTGTTGGATTGGAATACCCAGATGATCAGGAATCGCAACAGATCCTTTATTGGTTTTCAGATTCACCATTTATTAAATCGTGGGAGAAACACATTAGAGAAACTGGTCAAAGAGTATATAACTCATATGATGAAAATGACCGTATTACTCATAATAATACTATTATTGTTCAATAATATGCGGAGCATCTCTTCTTTGATTACCCGTGCAATCTCCCACCCCCCGGTTCTTTCATCCCCAAAATACATAGATACTGTAGATACCACGCTGGGACATCAGTTCAAAACCAAAATCCTGCGGGACATTCAGTTTCGGCTTCAGTGCATTGACCACAAGAAACCGCACCGAATTATAGCGGCATTTCAGCGCCAGTTCCTGAAAGTCCAGCATCTCGGCACTCATCAGTTCATAAAATCCGTTTCCTTCATTCCACCGCTCATCCAGCATCTCCCGCCCGTATGGCATACGCAGCGTGGCATCGTACTGCCGCACATAAACCAGCATTTCCGGCGGAAAAGCCACAAAGGTCAGTTCATCGACTTCATTTGCCTTGATATCTTCCACGATATCGATCACATCCTGCGGGATCTGGTAAGCATTCTCCGCAATCCCGCGGTCCCCGCTCGCTTCCCCCGTATAGATAAACTCACCGCCCAGAAACAGGATCACCAGAAACAGTAAAAGTCCTGTCACCTGATGCTCCCGGATCAGCTGCGCACCCACATAGGCCAGCCCGATCCCCACAGGTACCAGCCACCACATACGCCAGTAAGTCGTCGCATCCACAAAGGTCACATACAGGTAATAAAAAATGGGCAGGAAGATAAAAACCACCAGCAGGATGCTGCCATGTAACAGGATGGTGCGGTTGGACCTGTCTTTCTCCGAAAGGCCAATGTAGATGAGCGCTATAAAATACAGCACCATGATGATACCGCTGCCGGAATACTGCGCATAGATTGTAAACAGATCACTCAATATCTGCAAAGGAAACCTCCCCGGTCACAATCGGTCCAATACATATATGGCAATGAAATAATAACAGGGAATCATGCTGAGCATGCCTCCTAAGATCAATGCCGGCCGCCGGTTGCGTACCGCCGTCAAAAGCAGCAGCAATGTCTCCAGTACGATCAGGAGCAACAGCCCCAGACTGCTGCTGAGCGCACCGGCCAGATTGACAAAACACAGCAGCACAAACAGCCCTGCGATCCCCTGCGGCTCCTCTTTCTCCTGTACCGGCACGGAACTTTCCGTCCTTCTTGCCAATGCCAGCAGCACCAGAAACGCCATCGGTATCACCAGGTTTGCCAATACGGATTTGCCCTGCCAGGTTCTGGTCAGGAAAAATGTTTCCCTGGTATAACGCGAATAATTTCCAAAGGTATTGATCAGCAGGATCAGGATCATGAACATGGGCAACTGCTCCTGCTCCTTCTTAAGCAGCAGCCGTCCGATCTGCATATAGACCATATAACTGATCACGATCAGGAACAGGGGCAGTACCGTATGCGCCACCACAGCCACATGCAGGCCGCTGTATCTGGCCAGAAGTGCGATAAACAGCGGAAACGGCGCCAGTGCATGCCGGAAATCCAGCACACTGTACGCCCCTGTGTACGGATCAAAATAATAGACCAGGTCTGTCACATCTGCCGAAAGTGCCTGTCCTACATAATAGGCATCATCCCCGTCCGCAGTCATCATCCTTACCGACATGAACAACTGCAGGGCAAGCATGATACAAAATACCGCCCAAAGGATGATCTCCTGTTTTTTCTTTTTTTTCAGATGCGGAAACTGAAATGCATCCTCCATGGATGTCTTGGTCACCCGGATGGTAGCCAGCACAAATCCCATGAATGACAGAAATGCCGCCATGAGCAGAAACACAAAGATCAGATGGGATAAACGCCCTCTTTTTAACACAAAGACCACCGCGGGGATCTGGAATAACCCCAGCATGGTAAAAAAACCGCACAGATAAGTCTGTCCGAAGGTTTTCCCCTGACGCACGATCAGATGGCATGGCAATACCCCCATAAAAAACGGGAATATGCCAAGCCATAAAATAAAAGTTTCTATCGCGTGTAATACGGACATGCCCTTACAGGTATTCCTCCCGGTTGCAGATCTTTAAATTCTCAACGATCTTTTTGATATCCGCCGTGCTGTCCTTGCTGCAGATCAGCGTGGCATCGTCAGTATCCACGATCACCAGATCCCGCAGGCCGATACATGCGATCAGTTTCCCGGAACCCTCGATGATACAGTTTTTCACATTCACCGTCATGGCATTTCCGGCCACTACATTTCCGGAATCATTCAAAGGCCGCATGCGCTCTACGGACAGCCAGGAACCCACATCATCCCAGCCAAAGGTACCGGGCAGGACAAAGATATTTTTCTCTTTTTCCAATACACCGTAATCGATCGATTCGGATGGTATCACATCAAATACACCGCTTAAGATGCTCTCTTCATCCTCGGTGCCGATCGAACTCTCGATGCGTGTTAAACCATTGTAGATCTCCGGGAGATGCTCCCCGATGGATGTCAGGATGGAAGAAGCCTTCCACACAAACATGCCGGAATTCCAAAGATACTCTTCTGATTCAATATACTCTTTTGCCTTTGCGGCATCCGGTTTTTCCACAAAACGGTCTACCGCAAATGCGTTTTCCACCGTAACCTCCGGATTGAATCTGATATAACCATAACCGGTCTCCGGTGCCGACGGCGTGATCCCGAGCGTTACCAGATTGCGGCCCTGTACCGCCACACGGATCGCATCCCGCAGCACATTCAAAAACATGCCCTTATACTTGATCTGATGATCGCTCGGCAGTACCAGCATGATGGCGTCTTCATATTTTTTTCGGATATGCACGGCTCCCAGGCCGATACCCGGTGCAGTATTCCTGCCCACCGGCTCGCATAAGATATTCTCCTGCGGGATCTCCGGCAGCTGCTCCCGTACCAGTTTCTTATAGTTCTGATTGGTCGAGATAAAGATATCCTCCATATTGACCAGCGGCAGGATGCGCTCCACTGTCTGCTGGATCATGGTCTTTCCATCCCCGGTCAGGCATAAAAACTGCTTCGGATTGTGCTTGCGGCTGCGCGGCCAGAAACGCTCCCCTTTTCCGCCTGCCAGGATCAGTGCTGTTACTTTCATATCGCTTTCCTCTCTTCTTTCATAGTTATGTAGTAAATGTTCAGAACCTCCCCGGGTTTTGAATAGTTACCAATACTTTTCGTGTTCAAATCCCGAAAACTGTGCTATAATAAAAGCCGGATTTATTATAATCCATTTTATATCATTTGTAAAAACAAAAGGAGAAACTCATGATTTCCATCGTTGTTCCAACCTATAACGAAAAGGACAACATCCGTCCGCTGCTTTCCCGGATCGACGGGGCCCTGCCGGGGATCGACTACGAGGTCATCTTTGTGGATGACAGCAAAGACGAGACACCGCAGGTCATCGCAGAAATCGCAAAAGAGAACAGGCATGTCGTACTGCACCACCGTGAAAATGAAAAAGGTCTGGCAACCGCAGTCGTCAAAGGCTTTCGGCTGGCCAAGGGTGATTTTGTGGCCTGCATGGATGCCGATCTGCAGCATCCGCCCGAAGTGCTTCTGGACATGTATACCGCCATGCTGGCACATGCCGATATGGCCATTCCGAGCCGCTTCATTCCCGGCGGCAGTGACGGCGGTCTGGATATCTTCCGCAAGATCGTTTCCGGTACCGCGCGCTATATGGGCAAGATCCTCTTACCCTGCCTGCGCAATGTGACCGATCCCACCAGCGGCCTCTTCATGGTGCGCCGTGAACTGCTGGAAGGCGCCGACTTAAATCCCATCGGCTGGAAGATCATGGTGGAAGTCCTGGCGATGTGTCCGATCAAAAAGGTATTGGAAACGCCTTATGCGTTCCATGACCGCGAAAACGGCGAATCCAAACTGTCCATCAAAGTCACTCTGGAATATATCAAACAGCTGTTCCATCTGATGAGCGCAGCCACCAACCGCGGTTTTGGCATGCGGGTCGCGCGCTGGTCACCTGCCAAACTCGAAGAGCGCAAAAAGACACTGCTGTCCTGAATCAGCCTTTAATCCACTGCGCCCATTTCTTGCGGTAATCTTCCGGGCTCATCTCTTCATTTTCCAGAAAGAGGGCACGGAAGATATCCGCATTATGAATGCCGGACTCCTCCACGATCTCTTCAACAGGCTTGATCGTAAAACGGAGGAGTTCTTTTGCTTTATTGAACATGCGGTTCTTTGCATAATCCTCCAGCGAGATCCCATAGCGCTTTTCAAATGCCGTGCTCACCTCCGCAAAGGAAATATTATATTTTTCCTCCAGGGAAGTTTTCAGTGTTTCCATATCATCTGATGTGGACTGGATCTGCGTATTCAGATACTCGCGCACACCTTCAAAATCCCGCTCGGCTGTACCCGCCGCTTTTGTGCCGGCCTGTTCCATGCATAGCAGCAGCACCCGGCTGACGACCGTATCCGCAAAAATCTCCCCAAGGCTGCTGTTTTCCCCCTTCATTTTGAGCAGTTCCCCGATCAGATCAGCGGCTCTCTGCTCCTGCGCCGCCAGTCGGATGCAGGGGCTTCCTTCATTCTGCTTTTTAAACTGCGGATAAAGCGCTTCCGCCTTGGCGCCGTCAAAATGGATCCACGCCAGTTCCCAGGGATCGTTCTCACTGCTTTTGTGCTCGTAATGCTCTGCGCAGTCCAAAAGCACCGCATCTCCCTTTTTCAGTTCGTATTCTTTTCCCTCATAGGAAACGCTGCCGCTGCCGCCTTTGACAAAAAAGAACAGAAAGGATTCCAGATTTTCACGTGAAGACACATGCGGTTTTAAGCTTTTTAACTGTCCCACCTCCTGTACGTAGCAGAGATGTTTTCTGGCAAAAGCAGACGGCGTGTGAAAATACCGCTCCGATCTGGTCATTCCTTCCGCATCAAATAATTTCTCCATATCCGTTAATCCTCCCGCCTTCTCCAATCCGCCAATGTTTCCTTTATCGTCTGTTCCAAAGTGATCTGCGGCTGCCAGCCGGTCGCCGCATGCAGTTTCGTGATATCCGCCTCGATCACCGGCACATCCACCGGACGGATCTTGGCCGGATCCGTTTTTACTTCCACTGACGCTTCCGAACAGGCGATGATCCGGTCTAAGATCTCCCGGATCTCTACCGCATGACCGGAACCCACATTGTAGGTTTCGCCTTTTCTGCCGTGCTTTAACAGCAGCGCATAGGCACGCACCACATCACGCACATCCGTAAAATCACGCTTCGCGGACAGATTTCCCACATACATCACCGGCTCCCGCAGACCTTTTTCGATCTCCACCACCTGCTTACAGAAATCAGAAACCACAAAAATAGGTGCCTGCCCCGGTCCGATATGGTTAAAAGCACGCACCATGACCAGTTCCAGATCATACGCATCCGCATAGATCCGCCCGATCATATTCTGGCAGGCTTTGGTCGCCGCATAAATATTGCCGGGATCCAGTCTGGTATCCTCCGCGATCGGGGTTTCCCCCGGCCGGATGTGCCCGTATTCCTCACCGGAGCCGATCACGAGCACGCGCGGTTTATAGAATAATTCGCGCAGTGCATCCATCAGATTCACTGCGCCCTTGATATTCACATCGATCGTAAGCTGCGGATTCCGCCAGGCCACGCTGACAGAACTCTGCGCCGCCAGATGGTAGATCTCATCCGGACGCAGCGCAAACAGCAGTTCTACGATGGCCTCTTTATCCAGAATATCCAACTCATATATCTGCGCCGGCACATTTTCCAGATGCTCATGCAGCAGTTTTGTCGCCGCCACCTCATACCCCAGATCATCATGCAGATGCCGGATCAGGTACTTTCCCACAAATCCGGCAGCGCCGATGACCAATGCTTTTCGCGGCTTTTCAGAAATGGCTTGCATATTTGATCTCCTGCTTCACCAGCGCCAGATCCGTTGCGATCATCCGCTCCACCATCTGGTCAAAGGTGATCTCCCGCTTCCACCCCAGTTTTTCTTCTGCTTTTTTCGGATTGCCGATCAAAAGTTCCACTTCCGCCGGACGGAAGAATTTCGGATTTACTTTGACCACTACTTTTCCGGTCGCCGTGTCCGTACCGATCTCGTCCACGCCTTCCCCGGAAAACTCTACTTCTATACCGGCTTTATGGAAAGCCAGCTTCGCAAATTCACGCACGGTACGCGTCTCACCGGTCGCTACCACATAATCATCCGGCTCATCCTGCTGCAGCATCAGCCACATCGCGCGTACATAATCCTTGGAATGTCCCCAGTCACGCTTGGCATCCATATTGCCCAGTTCCAGACATTCCGCTGCTCCCAGTTTGATACGTGCCACGGTGTCCGTGATCTTTCTGGTCACAAACTCTTTCCCGCGGCGCTCGCCTTCATGGTTAAACAAAATACCGCTGCAGGTAAACAGCCCGAAACTCTCACGATAGTTCTTGGTGATCCAGTGACCGTAGAGTTTTGCCACGCCATACGGGCTGCGCGGATAAAACGGCGTGCTCTCATCCTGCGGGATCGCCTGCACTTTGCCAAACATTTCGGAAGTCGAAGCCTGATAAAAACGGCACTTCGGATTAACTGTCCGGATCGCCTCCAGCATATTGGTCACGCCCACGGCATCGATCTCGGCGGTAGCGATCGGCTGTTCCCAACTGGTGGCCACAAAGGACTGCGCCGCCAGATTGTACACCTCATCCGCCTGGGAAATGCGCATCGCGTTGATCAGGGATACCACATCCGTCATATCTG
>JAFUUX010000004.1 GCA_017471325.1 Lachnospiraceae bacterium
AGAACATCTATGTTGATAAACAGTCAGGGAAGGATTTTAACAGACCTCAATATAAGCGGATGCTTCGGCGTACTAAACCAGACGATCTGATCTATATCAAGAGTATTGACAGACTCGGAAGGAACTATACAGAGATGGCAGATACCGGCTTGATCACGCAGTGACAGCGACACAGAAAGTAATCCTGAATGCGCTTGGCATCACACCGTCAACGATACCGAATAAGGCACAGAAACTGTCACAGGAACTGGAACTGGCAGACAAAATGGCTGTTTGAGTGTATAAAGTGGTGGAAGTTAACAATAATCCTCCGGTTGAAACAGGGAAATACACCGTTTTCATAATCTGTACTGCTTATCCTTTGGGTCTATCTGTTCTTTATCTGTAGATTGTATACAAGTTGTTGTGGAAATGCCAAATCCATCAACAGAAAGGCGCCAAATGCCTCAACGATATAGAGCCAAATCAATCAATGATATCTTGCCAAACTGATCAATTAGTGGTACTATATTCTAAATGAATTCGATGGGGTGACACTATATGGAAGGAATCTACTTAAAAAGGATATGCGACCAGTTATTACGGGAAAAGTTGGAGGCTAAAGGGGCTGTTTTAGTAAAAGGTGCTAAATGGTGCGGGAAAACTACCACCTCAGCTGCTATAGCCAGATCAGCTATCTATATCGAGGATCCGGCCAGGAAAAAACAATATTTGGAGATGGCTGAAATTGATCCTGTAACTTTGTTACGGGGTGATGTTCCAAGATTGATAGACGAATGGCAACTTGCTCCTAAGCTATGGGATGCGGTTAGATTTGAGGTTGATAAGAGGGACGATTTTGGTCAGTTTATTTTGACGGGATCAGCGGTTCCGCCTGATACATCTGAAATATCACATACAGGTATCGGCAGGATAACATCATTGCTTATGAGACCAATGACATTATTTGAATCCGGGGATTCGGATGGAAGTGTGTCATTGCGAGCATTGTTCTCGAAAGAACATGAAATAAGCGGAACATGTGACCATAGCATAAATGATATAGTTTTTTTTATATGCAGAGGTGGCTGGCCTAAAGGTATCGGCAGATCAAGAAAGATAGCTCTGGCACAGGCGCCGGACTATTATGACGGGCTTGTGGAGTCTGATATTTCAAGGGTTGATGATGTTGAAAGAGATCCGGAAAGAGCCAGACGGGTCATGAGGGCATATGCAAGAAGCGTTTCTTCAGAAGCAACAGTTGCTTCGTTGCTACGCGATGTACGGACGGATGATAATGATACATTTAGCGAGAATACCTTGCGTTCGTATTTATCCGCATTCAGGAAGCTTTTTGTCATAGAGGATACGCCGGCATGGAATCCTAACCTAAGATCGAAGACTGCTATAAGAAGCTCGGATACCAGATATTTTGTTGATCCTTCAATAGCAGCAGCGGCTTTAGGTATAGGGCCGAACGATCTAATCAATGATCTATCAACAGCAGGATTGTTTTTTGAAAACATGGCGGTAAGAGATCTGAGGGTATATGCAGAGTCAATAGGTGGTAGCGTATATCACTATCGTGATAAGAGTGATCTGGAGTGTGACGCGGTAGTTCATTTGAAAAATGGCAAATACGGATTGGTTGAGATTAAGCTGGGTGGAGATAAATTGATCGAGGAAGGAGCGGCCAATTTGCTTAAGTTGCACGAACGGATTGATTGTGAAAAGATGAATGAACCGGCTTTTATGATGGTGTTGTGTGGTGTTGCGCCGTTTGCGTACAAGCGAAGTGACGGAGTAATGGTCGTACCTATTGGGTGTTTGAGAAATTAAGTGGCAAAAATGATGACCATATGCATTAATCCGAGGGGGTGCGACTGTGGCTAAAAAGAATCAGATAATAAATAACGATACATCTGCAGGCAGTCGATCATTTAACCGTTTTGAGATGCAGGTGAGTCAGGTGTTGCATCTGATAATCGCGGATAATGAAGAGGAACTCGAAAAACAACTTACAGTGCCCAAAGAGAGGATTGCTGTTCTTGTAGATGCCGCGGGCAAAGTCAGAAACCGTATACAGGAGTTACAAACTACGCTACAACAACATGAATATCAACTTATGACAATTAGGGACTATCAGACGAAAAAAACTTCAGATGTCCCCGATAGAAAATCTTTACATACTTGTCCACGTTCCTATGTCTTCAGCCGCTCCTTTGATATCGGCCTCCGACAATCCAAAGGAACTCAGTATGACTTTTTGCTTTTTGGTTACGGCGTGATCCAGTTTATACTGCCCTTTATTTCGCCGCACCATTTCAATCTTTTCACACGTTGGTGCCTGTCACCGTGAACAAAGTGTGAACTTTTGTTCGGGAGATTGACAGGCGATATTTTATGTGATAAAATCCGTAAAATAGTATATATGCAGACAGCAAAAGAGGAACGTACCTTGTGAATAAGGGGGATTTATGATATATTTTAAGCGTATTATGAAATCAAAACCCAAAAGAACACATATATATTTTAGGGGTGGTCAAATGAGTGCACAGACAGTGATCGATCAGATTAATAATTTAACTGATGACGGATTGGAATTGATAGACAGTATCATAAATAGCCTCAGTCCTAGGTATTTTGTAATCCAACCGGATGAGGTGAAGAAGAGAGATGTCTCCAATCGTATTGGTGCCGGCAAGGGAGTAATAGGCAATACGGACCACTTTGATGATGATAATGAGGAAATTTCAAAGTTATTTACAGGAGATTAATCATGAGATATTTGGCTGATACGCATATTCTAAGGAGATCGACTTCATTGCCACAAAGGACGATGAAAAGATTTACTATCAAGTAACAGAGGATATGACTTCGGAAAAAACGAGGGAATGTGAACTTGCCCCGTTAAAACTGGTGCCGGACAATTACGAAAAGGTAGTGCTCGTGATGCGCACGGACTCAACTGCATCTGTTGACGGCATTAAGATCCGAAGAGTATTCGATTTTCTTCTGGAAGACAACTGACAGGCAACAGATCGGCAGGTATCATTATTCATGAAAGCGGCCGGAGACATGGGAGGTAATTCGTGCGCATACTGATCGTAGAGGATGAAAAAGCTTTAGCAAAATTAGTGGCAGACAGACTGACCAGGGATCACTATACCGTGGACATTTCCAATGACGGGGAAGAGGGGCTTGATAATGCTTTATCCGGCATGTACGACCTGCTCATCCTGGATATCATGCTGCCAAAGAAAAACGGCATCGAGATCCTGAAAGAGGTCCGGAAACAGGATAAAGAGGTAAAGGTCATCATGCTGACGGCAAAAGCGGAACTGGAAGACCGGCTTCTGGGCTTTGGCAGCGGGGCGAATGATTATGTCCCGAAGCCGTTTCATATCGATGAGCTGGCAGCGCGTGTCAATGCGCAGTTAAATATCGGTAAAGCAGTGGAAAATGTGCTGGAATTCGGAGACATTATCCTGGATTATAAGGCCTCCAAACTGCGCTGCAAAGAAAGTGATGAGGATGTCGGTGTCAACAATAAAGAGTTTCAGCTGATCGAATACCTCATGAGCAATTCAGACCGTATCCTTTCCAGGGAGATGATCTATGACAGGGTATGGGGCATGGATTCCGAGGCAGTGTCCAACAATCTGGAGGCGTATATGTCCTTTGTCCGGAAGAAATTAAAGATCATCGGCTCCAGGGTGTCGATCAGGACCATCCGGAATATGGGATATAAATTGGAATATGACGCATAAGCGGTAATATGAGAATGTGATAGGATAAATACAAAATAATGAAGGAATTGAGGAAGAAAACAAATCTGACGATCTTTGCCATCTTAAGTGCCATCCTGATCACGGTACTGATACTTATGAATGTGCGCGGTTATGTGCGGGAGAGAGAGGGGATCCGGCGGAACTTAAATATTCTGGAAGACCGGGGCGGTTTCAGGAATGACCGGGCAGTTCCGGGCTACGGTATGGAGATGCAGGGCGATCCGGCTCTGCCGCAGGGAGGGATGCCGGAAAATGCGCAGGCTCTGCCGCCGGGATCAGATATTCCCCGGGGCTCGGAAAAAACGCCGGCACCGGAAAAACCGACGGGAACAGAGCCGCAGCAGATGCCGGAGGAACGCGGATTGCGGCCGCGTGACCTGGAAAACATGATGGTCATGGATTATGAACTGTATACGGTGGAAGTGGAAAATGGCGCCATTGCCGATATCTACAGCCATGGAAACAGTTCAGAGGATTTTGATGCAGAGGCGGCGGCGGTAGAGATCCTGCAGGCGGAAAAGACAGACAGCCTGCATATCGGCAATCTGTATACCGACAGGTATTCCTATCGGTACCGGTATATGGATTCCATCGTGATCGTCAACGATCAGGACATTTCCAAAAAACTGCTGGAACTTCTGCTGGAAACCCTTCTGCTGTTTGTGATCCTGGAAGCAGTGATCGCATTGATATCCAGGCTGCTGACGGCGTGGATCACAAAGCCGGCGGAAGAGGCTTTTGCAAAGCAGAAGGAATTTATCGCGGATGCTTCCCATGAACTGAAAACACCGCTGGCAGTGATCATGGCCTCGGCAGATGAGATGCAGGTACAGGCGGATGCGCAAAAGTATCTGGAAAATATCCGCTACGAAGCAGACCGGATGAGCCGACTGATCGCGGGATTATTAAACCTGTCCAAACTGGAGAGCGGGGATGATACCGCGTCCTATAAGGAAGAGGATCTGTCGCGTATCCTGGAAAAAACAGCGCTGGCTTATGAAGGGGTAGCATTTGAACAGGGGGCAGCCATTGCAACAGAGATCGAAGATGGACTGCGCTTAAAGTGCAATAAGGAAGAGATTGAACAGATGGCAGCAACGATCCTGGATAATGCAGTACGCCATAGTTACCGGGATACCACGGTACGCGTGACGGCGAAACGTTCCAAAACAAAAGGCGGTATCAGCATCCGGGTGATCAATACCGGCGATCCGATCCCGGAGGAAGAGCGGGAGAAGATCTTTGAGCGTTTCTACCGGGGGGACAAGGCAAGGGGACGGCAGGAAAACCGCTACGGGCTTGGTCTGGCCATTGCCAGGCGGATCGCCAGAAACCATGGCGGGGATATCCGGGCTTTTTCCGAAAACGGCGAGACGGTGTTCCGGATCGAACTGCAATAGCGGACGGATAAAAGCACGAAAAGCAATACGGTAAATACAGTGACAGGGCATCGAAAATTTTTCAAAAAATTTCCGGTGCCTTTTTTGTTTTTAACCTTCGTTTAATCTTGACACTATATGATAGCACCATAAAGAAAACAGATATGGCTTTGAAAAGAAATAAAGAAAAGAAGTTAAGTAACTATTCAGAAGGTACCGCGAGGGCTCCCGAAGCGTAGCGTAGGATGCCCGAGTTTAACGACATTTCCGCCATCGAGCGAAGCGAGATTATGCATGGCGGAAATGCGTAACGGTCAGAACCCAGGGGGTTCTGAACAGTTACATTTGGAAGGATGTGATGCTTGTGGGTGAATACAGAGAAGTGTTTAAGCGGACGGAGATCAAGTATCTGCTCAGCAGGGCGCAGTACGAAGGGCTGATGGAGTATATGGATACCATAGCGCGGGTGGATGCTTTTGGAAAGTCCAGGATCAACAATATCTATTACGATACCAGGGACTACCGCCTGATACGTACATCCCTCGAAAAACCGCTGTATAAAGAGAAACTGAGGCTGCGGACTTATGGGGATACGGATGATGATACCAATGCATTTATCGAGATCAAGAAGAAATACGCGGGGATCGTTTATAAGCGGCGCATTTCCGGGAGATACGAAAAGATGCACGATTACCTGGCAGGAAGGGATGCGGAGATCGGGACATCCCAGATCGCAAAAGAGATCGAAGCATTCATCAGCCTCTACGGGGAACTGGTACCGGCCATGAGCATCTGTTATGACAGGATCGCGATGGCAGGGATCGAAGATCCGGATTTCAGGGTGACTTTTGACAGCAATATCGAATGGAATGCAGACTGCAGGGATCTGAGGGAGATCGGAGCAGGAGCCCCGCTTCTTCAAAAAGGGCAGTATCTGATGGAGATCAAGGTCTGTAATGCCATGCCGATGGAACTGGCAGCAACGCTCAGCAGGCTGCGGATCTTTCCGGCATCCTTTTCCAAATACGGGGCAGGGTATACGGAGATGATCAGAAACGCACCGGCAGCAGCAGCGGCAGCACGGAGCAAGGCAAAAATACGAAGAAGAGTGAAAGGAGTGGCGGCTTATGTTTAACAATATTTTTTCATCCATATTAACAGACGGAACTTTTACGGGAAGTGATTTCGGGATCGTGACCGTGACAGCGTTCCTTTGCGGGCTGATCATCGCAGCAGCGTACATGATACGGAACCGGTATTCCAAAAGTTTTATCACCACACTGGTCCTGCTTCCGGCCATCGTGGAACTGGTGATCATCCTGGTGAACGGCAATATCGGCGCAGGCGTGGCAGTTGCCGGAGCCTTTAGTCTGGTCAGGTTCCGTTCCGTACCGGGGCGCGGGCAGGAGATCACGGGGATCTTTCTGGCAATGGCGGTAGGGCTGGCAACCGGCATGGGATATATCGGGATCGCAGTGGTATTCAGCGTCATCGTTTCCGTGATCAATCTGCTGCTGAATGCAGTGAACTTTGGCGCAGACAATAAGGGCATCAGGACGCTGCGGATCACGGTTCCGGAAAACCTGGATTTTGAGGGACGTTTTGAGGATACCTTCCGCAGGTATTTAAGGGAGTATACCTATGATGAAGTGAAGACGACCAATATGGGCAGCCTGTACAAGATCACGCTGAGCGTTGTCTTGAAGGAAAATGTAAGCACCAGGGAACTGCTGGACGAACTGCGTACCTGTAACGGAAATCTGGATATCAGTTTGGGCAGGCTGGTGGAGGCTGCGGATGCATTGTAAAGGAAACTGTCACAACCGCTGCAGGGCGGAAAGCATCAGGGGATATGGCAAACAGAGCATAAAACGGGATTATAAGAAATGGAGGGACAGGATATGAAGAAACGTATGGTGATGATGATATTGGCGGCGGCAGTGATGATGAGCGCATGCGGACAGACAGGCGGCGCGGAGGCCGCAAACGGCATGGAGACCGCAAGTGACATGGAGAGCATGGAAACGGCAGAGATCGCGGTGGACAGTACGCAGGCGGCGAATGCCGGAAAGAATACCAATACACTGAAGGCGCAGGCCGGTGATAATGATGCCGGCAGCACGGCGCAGGCAACGGATGTGATCGATACGGAAGATATGTTTACCAAAAGGGATCTGCAGCAGTCCCCGGATCTGTCCGGAGCAGAGTATCTGACAGTGAGCAGCGGACAGGATATCACGATCACTGCGGAAGGTACTTATGTACTGAGCGGACAGGCCAGTGATGTGACGGTCTATGTGGAAGCCGGCAGTGAAGATAAAGTGCAGCTGGTGTTGGACGGGCTGAAGATCAGCAATACGGATGCTCCCTGTATTTATGTTAAGAGCGCGGACAAGGTGTTCGTGACATCCGTATCGGAGGACAATCAGTTAAGCGTGAGCGGCAGTTTTGCGGCAGATGGCGATACCAACACGGATGCCGTGATCTTTTCCAAGGAAGATCTGGTGCTGAACGGCACGGGTACGGTGGCTGTCAGTTCTGTGGATAACGGCATAACGAGTAAGGACACATTAAAGGTCACCGGCGGCACATGGCAGATCGGCTGCGAAGGCAGCGCCCTGGAAGCGCACGATGCGATCGAGGTCGCAGACGGAAATATCGAGATCAGCAGCTGTAATGACGGCCTGCACGCGGAAGATGATGAAGATGATACCGTGGGATATGTCTACATTGCGGGCGGCAGTTTTGTGATCGAGGCGGAAGATGATGCCATCCATGCGGTAACGATTGTCAGGATCGATGGCGGCAGCTTCGAGATCGCGGCAGCGGAAGGCATCGAGGGTACGGTGGTGCAGATCAATGACGGCACGGTCAATATCAGCGCATCGGATGACGGCATCAACGCAGCGCAAAAGTCAGGCGCCTTCTCGCCTCTGGTGGAGATCAACGGCGGCGAGGTGACGATCAACATGGGGGCAGGTGATACGGACGGCATAGATTCCAACGGGGATATCATCATCAACGGCGGCACTATTGATATCACCGGGCAGTCAGCCTTTGATTATGACGGCAAGGCGGAGCACAACGGCGGAACGATCATAGAGAACGGACAAGAGACCGATACCATAACAAACCAGATGATGGGCGGACGCGGCGGCATGGGCGGTTTCGGAGGCATGGAAGGCCAGATGGGACATGGCGGCAGGAACGGCCAGACAGCGGTGGATGGCACGGATGCGCAGAATGGAGATGCGGCACCGGCCAATGGACAGAATGGCAGTACGGCACCGGAGGGGGTCAATGGCTGGAACGGCTATGCAGCACCGCCGGAGGGCATGCCGGAAAACGGCGGACAGATGCGTCCGGAGGGGCAAAACGGGATGGGGCGTCCGGAAGGCTTTGGCGGCCCGCGCGGGATGATGGGGCCGGAAGGACAGATGCGTCCGGAGGGAAATCCCGGGGAGAGCAGTACAGCGGAGTAATTTCAGCATAACCGGATGGAAAAATTGAAAGCCGGAGGTTTTGACCGCCGGCTTTTTATGTTTCTGGACAGGAAAGCCGGATCTGTTGTATAATGGTTATTATAGTAAGCGCAATAAATAATTGCGCTTACTATAACGCTCCGCGAGGATGCGCACGGATTTTGTAAGGAAATATGCCGCTATCAGCGGCCAAAATCCGGCGCAGTAAACGACAAAACGAAAATAGTTTTGTCGTTTACTATAAATATAGACAAATTGTTTTTGTCGTTGACTTAAAAAACATATACAACTACAAGATAAAAGGGGAACAGATATGAGTGGGA
>JAFUUX010000106.1 GCA_017471325.1 Lachnospiraceae bacterium
AAACGACAAAACTATTTTCGTTTTGTCGTTTACTGCGCCGGATTTTGGCCGCTGAAAGCGGCATATTTCCTTACAAAATCCGTGCGCATCCTCGCGGAGCGTTATAGTAAGCGCAATTATTTATTGCGCTTACTATATTTTTGCCGTAAATATTTCATAAAATCTCTTCCATTTTGTATGCATTTTTTGTATAATTCTTTGTATGGGCGTTTTCCCATAAAAAACAGATGAAGGAGAGTAAGGTATGAAATTCGGTTACTTTGATGATGCGAACAGAGAATACGTCATCACAACTCCCAGGACTCCATATCCATGGATCAACTACCTGGGCACGCAGGGGTTCTTTTCACTTATTTCCAACACGGCCGGAGGGTATTCTTTCTATAAAGATGCGCGTCTGCGCCGGATCACCCGTTACCGTTACAACAATGTCCCGATCGATATGGGCGGGCGCTATTTCTACATCAATGACAACGGTACCATCTGGAATCCCGGCTGGTCACCGGTAAAAACAGAACTGGATGCGTATGAATGCCGCCACGGCATGGGCTATACCATCATCAAAGGAAAGAAAAATGACTTAAGCGCTGCTGTCACTTTCTTTGTTCCGCAGGATTTCGACGGTGAAGTACAGCAGGTAGTGCTGACCAACGAAGGCGCTTCCGAAAAGTCCTTCTCCCTCTTCTCTTTTGCAGAGTGGTGTCTCTGGGATGCGCAGGATGATTCCAACAACTTCCAGCGCAACTTCTCCACCGGCCGTGTGGAGGTGGACGGTTCCGTGATCTACCACAAGACCGAGTACCGCGACCGCCGCGACCATTATGCGTTCTATTCCGTCAATGATTCCATCGACGGCTATGATACCGACCGTGATTCCTTTATCGGCCTGTACAACGGCTTCAACAATCCGGAAGCCGTGCTTGCTGATAAAGCCACCGATTCTTTTGCAGACGGCTGGGCACCGATCGCTTCCCATTACAAAAAGATCACCCTGGCACCGGGTGAGAGCAAAACGCTCGTATTCGTGCTGGGCTATGTGGAGATGCCGGCGGACCAGAAATTTGAGGCTGACGGCAAGACCATCAATAAAGTAAAAGCCAAGGCGATGATCGGTCAGTTTGATACGCCTGAGAAGTTTGCTGAGGGCATGAAGGCTCTGAAAGCATACTGGGATAAGCTGCTGGGTATCCTGAATGTGGATACGCCGGATGACAAGGTCAACCGCATGGTCAACATCTGGAACCAGTACCAGTGCATGGTCACCTTCAATCTGTCCCGCTCCGCTTCCTATTTTGAATCCGGCATCGGCCGCGGCATGGGCTTCCGTGATTCCAATCAGGACGTGCTCGGCTTCGTACATCAGATCCCGGATCGCGCAAAAGAGCGTATCATCGATATCGCTTCCACCCAGTTCCCGGATGGCGGATGCTATCATCAGTATCAGCCGCTGACCAAAAAGGGCAACGCGGATATCGGCGGTGACTTTTCTGATGATCCGCTGTGGCTCATCCTCTCCGTTTCCGCTTACATCAAAGAAACCGGCGACTGGTCTATCCTGGATGAGATGGTACCTTATGACAATGATATGTCCAAAGCGGAGACCATGCTGCGCCATCTGGATGTTTCCTTCTATCATATCGTAAACAATCTGGGACCGCACGGACTGCCGCTGGCCATGCGTGCCGACTGGAATGACTGCATCAACTTATCCTGCTATTCCGATACGCCGGGTGAATCCTTCCAGACCTACACCAATCCGAAATTTGCCGCAGAAGGCGGCTATTCCAAAGTGGCAGAGTCCGTCATGGTGGCTGCACTCTTCACCTATACCGGTCCGAACTATGTGGCGATCTTAAAACATCTGGGCAAGGACGAAGAAGCCGCAAAAGCACAGGCTGAAATCGACAAGATGAAGAAGAACATGATGGAATCCGCATGGGACGGCGACTGGTTCCTTCGTGCATATGATGCGGAAGGCAAAAAAATGGGTTCCAAAGAATGCGAGGAAGGCCAGATCTTCATCGAGCCACAGGGCTTTGCCATCATGTCCGATGTCGGCAAGGAACAGGGCACAGATCTGAAAACACTCAAAGCGATCGATGAGCGCCTGAATACGAAGTTCGGTCTGGTGCTGAACAACCCTGCTTTTACGAAATATTATATCCAGTATGGTGAGATCTCCACCTATCCGGGCGGTTACAAAGAAAATGCCGGCATCTTTACGCATAACAACGCATGGATCATCTGCGCGGCCGCTTATGCAGGTCAGGGCGATCAGGCATTCAAGTACTATTCCGAGATCGCGCCCGCCTTTACCGAAGAGACCTCCGACATCCACAAGACCGAGCCTTATGTATACGGCCAGATGATCGGCGGCAAGGATGCCGGTGCGGATATCGGGCGTCCGGGTAAGAACTTCGGACAGGGCAAGAACTCCTGGCTGACCGGTACCGCTGCATGGAACATGGTAGCCATCTCCCAGTATATCCTGGGCGTGCAGGCAGACTTTGACGGCCTGCGCATCGATCCCTCCATTCCTTCCGCATGGGATGGACTGAAAGCCACCAGGCAGTTCCGGAACGCCACTTATGATATCAAGGTAAGCAATCCTTCCCATATCTGCAAGGGCGTAAAGAGCGTGACCGTAGACGGCAATGCCATCGAAGGCAACCTGATCCCGGCCTTTGGTGACGGCAAGACACATACCGTGGAAGTCGTGATGGGGTAATCTGATCCAAACGGATCATGCAACTGCAAATCTGAGCCGCTGCCGCAGATACGGCAGCGGCTTTTTTTCTGCCCGTGTGCCTGCGGAACGCCCTTAGCCGCAACAGACGCGCCGCTGCAGAGAGCCCTTCTGGCATTGCCGCAAATACTGTTTGCTTTTTGAGCCATATCTTTTATAATATAGTGGCTGAACAGTTACATTACTTTGATCTGAAGGGGAATATCATCATGGCTAAGTCTGTAAAAAACAGAGACCGTAAATACATCATCTATTGCTGCTGCCTGCTGCCCATCGTCCTGGCGGCCGCGGTTTTCGCGATCATGCACCCCCGCCCAAACCATATTTTGGCCGTGGTCGTCTTATTGATCACCCTGCTTGTTACGTTCGTTTTTTCCGACCGTGCCAAATACAACGATCCCTATCCTTACGAAAAAGCAAAAAAAGCCTGGGAAAAACAGGCTGCCAGGTCAAAAAAACAGAAACTGCCCATACCGGACCGGCCACTCCGCCCGGCCGGACGGACGGCTGCCAAACTGGAAGATATCACGATGACACTGCTCCTTATCCTGTTTGTAGGGGTATTCTGGTTCGGCATGTTCTTTAACCTGTTCCTCCCCTATCATCCGGCTTATGAATACCGCGGCGAGATCGCCGCCTTAAAAGCACGCAATCCTCATAACTATGATTTCTTTCCGGACCGCATTCCCGCCGGCACCAGGGACGTGATCTGGTACGTACAGCCTTCTTTTCTGCAGGGCAGCGGTTTTGAGATCCTCTCCATGGTCGCTTCCCCGGACTTTATCCGGGAATATACCGATACTTACGGTGAAGAAGCGCTGAAAGGCGGCAGTGAAATGGATTTCCCGCAGCAGAACTGGTTAAATGATACCCAGATGGCAGAGGTCGTCGTTTACCAGCTTTATGACAACAATAACTGGAACCACCCGCACCGCCATGGTTTTTATGTGATCCCTTCCGAAAACATCATCACTTTTTATTGTGAATGACCGCTCCGCCTTGGCGCCTTCCGTTGTCCGTATATCATATTTCCAATGATTTTTCATGGATCCCGACAGATAATTTATGGAATCCCCAGCGTATTTGCTGCATAAACTATTTCGGAAAGCAAAGCAGATATGATAACCGGAACCTATGAAAGGAACGCTTATGAGCACGCAGAATGCCAGAAAAAAAATAGACATGACCACCGGCCCGATCATGAGGAATATTTTTCTCTTCGCGATCCCTATCGTGATCGGCAATATCTTACAGCAGTTATATACCACCGTGGATACCCTGGTGATCGGCAATTATTGCGGACACACCTCTCTGGCTGCCGTAGGCACGAGTTCCCAGCCGGTCGAGGTGCTGCTGTGCATCTTTTTAGGCATCGGCACCGGTGTTTCCATCCTGATCTCCCAGTACATCGGTGCAAAACTACCCGCGAAGGTAAAAGACTGCTGCGCCACGGCAAGCAGTTTTGTCTTTCTCTGCGGCATCCCTGTAGGCGTGCTGGGCTGGTTTTTAACTCCCTACATCTTACAGTTCATGGGCGTTCCGGCGGATGCACGGGACGCGGCACTGATCTATACACGCCTGGTTTTCTGCGGCACGCTGGGTAATATCGGCTATAATATGAATGCCGGCATCCTGCGGGGGCTGGGGGACAGCAAGGCTTCCCTCTGGTTTCTGGTCGTATCCTGTATCGCCAATATCATCCTGGATCTGACCTTTGTCGCCGGCATGGGCATGGATGTGCGCGGCGCGGCGCTGGCCACCAGCATAGCCATGTATCTGTCCTGGTTTGTCAGCGTAGCCTATATCAAAAAGAAATTTCCGGAACTGGGCTTTACCTTCCTGCCCAAAAAACTGCAGAGGGATGAACTGCGCCGCATCATCGGCATCGGCCTGCCCATCGGCTTAAACAACTCGCTTTACTCCTTTGGGCACATGGCTCTGCAGACGCTGGTCAATGCCCAGGGTTCCGTCTTCATGGCAGGCGCTTCCGTGGCCGGGCGCATCAACGGCCTCGCCGGGATCGCCGTGCAGGCACTCTCTTCGGCTGCCACTACCTTCTCCGGGCAGAACTATGGCGCCAAACGCTTTGACCGGCTGCGGGAAGGCCGGATCATGATCCCGCTGGCCAACGGCATCATCACCTTTGTCTTCGGCATGCTGCTGATCGGCATCCGCATGCCCGTCCTGCGCATCTTTAACAAAGACGAAATGGTACTGATGTATGCCAGCCGCTATGTGTTTGTCATGCTGTTTTCCCAATGGATCTATGCCATCTTTAATGTGATGATGTGCATGGTCAACGGCACCGGCCGCGTGCGGTATACCACCGTTGTCAATATCCTGATGCTCTGGGCGGTACGCATCCCGGTCGCTTCCCTGATCAACCGTTACTTCGACGGCACCTGGGTGATGATCAGTTTCCCGATCTCCTTTGGCTTCGGGCTGCTATGCATGATCGGATATTACCTCTTCTCCCCGGGCTGGCGTGCCATCCTGCACCAGGGAAACCCCAGGCAGCCAAAACAGATGCCCTCCCGCAAGATGACACTGGCAAAATCTTAAAGATATCTGATCCGTTGGATAAACAAAAACCACGGACTTGAAAACCGTGGTTTTTCTGATCCTGCATAATACGGATCAGTCTTCCTCAAAACGCTTTTTACCCTTCATGCCATCTCCGGCCGCCCCGTTGTATATGACTTTTGGTGCCGTGCCTTTGCACTTTGCGCAGATCGAGCCAAATTTTAAAGCTGCGCCGCACAACAGACATTTGCCCTCCTCCTGATGTTTTCCCGGTGCACGCTCCAGGCGCTGCTGCCGGATATATTCGTTGATGACTTCCTTCCGCACGCCCAGCACCCTGTACAGTTCCTCCTTGGAAGCCGGGCCATGCTGCTCCATATATTTGCGGATCCGTCCGAAATCGTCCAGTTCCGCTGCCCCGCACTCCGTACAGACAAATTCCCCCGAGCGCACCTGCCTCATCTTTCCCCCGCAGGCGCTGCAGATATCTATCCTGTTGTGTCTTAACAGTTTGTCATACTCTTGCATGGATAAAGCCTCACACTGCTGCGCTTCCGGATACCGTTTTTGTCCGGGCAAACACCATCCGTTATCTTATTTCAGAGAACCGTTCACATCATGGATCCGTATGGATACCATGCCGTTTTCCTGCTTATAATCAAACACGTTTTTATCCTCCAGATACTCTACCGGAACCAGGATCTCAATGCCGTTCTTGGTGACGATCTTTTGCTTCTTCGCTAATGTACGCTGCGTTTTAGGACTCACATACAGCGGTTTCTGCGGGATCTGCAAGTCTTCGGAACGCTCCGTAAAACGTTCTTTTGCCTTTTCATTATCCGCAAAGATCGTCTCCTGTATCCGCACTGGATTGACAATGCCGTTTTCCTTTGCTTCCTCAGCCACAGCCTGGCGGTATTCAAATACCTTCTTGGGTGCTTCCTCCTGATAGCATTCCCTGATCGTATCCAGTACGGCCTCCTGGATCACCTGCACCGTTTCCTTCTCCGACTTGTTCAGATTGATCTGCAGGATCCTCTCTGCCATATAATCCACGCTCTCGCCATCGATCATGCAGCGCATATCGGACATCCAGACCTTGCGCTCATACGGGCTGATATAGAAATAATCATATTCCTTCTGCGTATGGGACGGCAAAAGCCGCACATCTTTTCTCCATACCACCTTGCCTTCCTCATCCTTTTCGCAGGTAAACTTTGCCTGATAATTCAGTTTGAAAAAAGCGATCACCGGCTGTTCCTCAACCGTTGCAAACACAAACAGGCCACTGCCTGCCGAAAGCCCGTAAGCCTCCTTCAAAAGTTCATGCATCTCCTCCGTGATCACGTCCACAAAGGCTTCAAAACTGTCCGCATCCTCCGGCACGATGCCCGCAATGAAATCTTCCAGATGGTAATCCGCTTTCTTCGCATTTGTCGCATCAAAATTGTGCGCAAACAACTGTATGATATATTGATAGATCTCCCCATCCTGATCAATGGTCCATTCATTGTAGTCTACATATTTTTTTGCCGCATCGATAGAACTGATAAAAATACGGTCAATCTCTACTTTTGACTTATTCATGTTCCTTGTCGCTCCTGTTCCTGATCTGCTTTACTGCCGGGCAGACCGTATGATCCCCGGAATAAGATCTCCTCCCTGCGCTGTCAGTATCTTAGTATGAAAGACAGGCACCGGTAAGCGCCTGTCTTTCTGCTTCCTATTTTATAGCAAACGACAAAAGTATTTTTATATAGAAATACCTATGATGCGATCATTGCCCGAAGATCGTTTCCGCCATCTCGACGAACCATGCTTCATCATCTTCCGCATAATCCGCTGAAAACTCGACTACGATATAATCTTCTGTACCATACCAGTCTTCATATGCGAAGTAAATATAGTATACCTCATAGTCGCCATATTCATCATTCGGATCATATCTGTATGCCGCATACAGGTCATTTCCGTTCGGCGCCGTACCGATCTTTACGGATTCAAACTGAAACTCGCTGAAGTCATACTCCGCATCATCCTCCATTTCCTCCGGATGCAGGTAATAATACGGTGCTCCCGGCATCTCGCTGTATACGTAAATCGTATTGCCGGAGCGGTCTGACATGACTGCGGAATCCTCTTCTTCATAATCAAAACTGAAACCATCCGGCAGATAGATCTTGAATTCATCATCCCCGTATGCTTCCTTAATCGTTGTGTAATTGCTGCTGGCCGCCTGTGTCGGCTGCGCGGTCGGCTCCGGTTTCTCTGTAGCCGCCGGTGCCTCTGTTGCTTTCGGCGCTTCTGTCGGCTCTGCCTTTGCTGCTTCGCTGACCTTTACCGTGATCGAGACCGGCTCGCAATTCTTTCCGCTGACGGTTACCGTGGTCTTGCCTTCTGATACGCCTTTTACGACAAACGCGTCATCATATTCGGAAGCGATCTCCGCGATCTTCTTATCTTCCGTAGAATACTCCAGCGTCACCTTTGTCAGATCATCCTCATAATTCTTGATCTCGACAGTCGCTTCCTCACCTACTTCGATAGAAAGTTTCTTTTCGGAAAGCTCGATGGTCTTCTTGCCTCCAAACCAGCCCAACGCAAAACCTGCTACCGCTACTCCGGCTCCCAGCAGAACCACGATGATACCTATGATCGCAGCGATCAGTCCGCCATTTCCTTTCTTTTTCGGTGCTGCTGTCTGCTGCGGCGTGCTGCCAAAACCGCCGCCCTGCGGTGCCGATCCAAAGCCGCTGTTCTGGGGTGCCTGACCAAAACTGCCGCTCTGCGCTGTCTGGCCAAAGCCGCTGCCCTGCGGTGCCGATCCAAAACTGCCGCTCTGCGCTGTCTGGCCAAAGCCGCTGCCCTGC
>JAFUUX010000107.1 GCA_017471325.1 Lachnospiraceae bacterium
AGCCCAGTTTTTCCCCGGCTTCAATGGCCGGACGCGTAAGTATGATACGTCCGACTTCCTCCTGCTTAAAGGCCGTAATTGCCATCGCCATCGCCAGGTAGGTTTTTCCGGTACCGGCAGGTCCGGTCCCGAATACCACCATATCGTTTCGGATCGCATCGACATACGCCTTCTGTCCCGCCGTTTTGGGGCGGATCGTTTTTCCGCTGATCGTGCGGCAGATCATATCCTGATCCAGTTCCAAAAGCATTTCGGAACGGTCTTCTTTTGCCAGTTCCAGACCGTATTCCACTTTATGCGCTTCCAGGCTGTGCTCATTCTTTGCGATCTCTGTCAGATCCCGGATGAGCCGGATCGCGCGGTTGACATTTTTCTCACTCCCCAGGATATGCACAGCGCCATCCCGGTCCGTGATATCCACAAACAGTTCGTCTTCCAGTTTACGCAGATATTTGTCCCCGGCGCCGAATAATAAGCGCAGTCCCTCACTGTCCAGTTCTATGCTCTTTTGCACTCTGTCTTCCGCTGCCATTTATCCTTCTACCTCACCCAGGATGATGTGATGTGCCTCCGGTGCTTTTTCCGTGATATGAAACGCTGCCTGCAGGCGCGCCCTCGCCTCCGCTGCTTTCTGTCCGTCATTATAATACAACTCTGCCAGAACGTCACCCTCCTGCACCGCATCCGTACATTTTTTATGCAGACGCAGACCGACCGCCGTATCGATCACATCTTCTTTTTTCTCACGCCCGCCGCCCAGCAGCAGGGATGCCATGCCCACTTCTGCGCAGTCGATGGCGCCGATATAACCATTCCGGTCTGCCTTTACCGCAAGCGTATTGGCTGCCGGCTTTAACTTTCCCTCCTCCAGCACATAGGACGGATCGCCGCCCTGGGCCTGTACAAAACGTGCCATCTGCTGAAGCGCTTTCCCGGAATCCAGTTGTTTTTCCAGCAAAGCACAGGCGCTGTCAAAATCCGCAGCCACACCGCCCAGTACCGTCATCCTGGCGCCCAGCGTCAGGATCAGTTTGCGGAAATCCGCAGGCCCGCCCCCGCGCAGTGTATCCAGCGCCTCGATCACTTCGATGGCATTGCCGACTGCATAGCCGAGCGGCTGATCCATGTCCGTGATGTAAGCCCAGGTTTTCCTGCCGGCATGCTTACCGATCTTTACCATTTCTTTTGCCAATGCCTGCGCACCGTCAAAATCCCGCATAAAAGCACCGCTGCCGCACTTGACATCCAGCACGATCGCATCCGCGCCGGCTGCCAGTTTCTTGCTCATGACAGAACTCGCGATCAGGGAAAGCTGGTCTACGGTAGCGGTCACATCCCGCAGCGCATACAGTTTTTTATCCGCAGGCGCCAGTTCCGCAGTCTGTCCCATGATGGCCATGCCGATCCCGTCCACCTGCCGGATAAACTGCTCCATGGTCAGTTCCGTGGAAAACCCCGGGATGCTCTCCAGTTTGTCAATGGTGCCGCCGGTGTGCCCCAGTCCGCGCCCACTCATTTTGGCCACCTTCACACCCACGGAAGAAACCAGCGGTGCCAGCGCCAGGCTCACCTTATCCCCGACACCGCCGGTGGAATGTTTATCGACTTTGATGCCTTTGATCCCGGAAAGGTCCAGCGCGGCGCCGCTGTCCCGCATCGCCAGTGTCAGATCTCCGGTTTCCTGATCGGTCATCCCCTGAAAATAAATGGCCATCGTCATCGCGGACATCTGATAATCCGGGATCGTTCCTTTGGTATAGCCATCTATCATAAAACGGATCTCCTCGCCTGAAAGCGCTCCGCCGTGTTTCTTCTTTTCCAACAGATCATACATCCGCATACTTGTCATCTCCTTCTTTTTTATGCTATAGTAAACACTGTTATAACAAATATTACGAAATCAACAGGACATCGATCATGCAATTACCCGAACTCTTTATACAGCGCATGCAAACACTGCTGCAGGATTCCGCCGGGGACTATCTGGCTTCGTTTGCCACACCACCGGTAAAGGCCCTTCATCTGAATACCGCCCGCATGGATCCGCAGCGTTTCCTGGCATGGCAGAAAGCGCATGCAGAACTGCTTCCGGCGGAAGAACTTGCCGGCAGCGGTATTTTTCTGACCACGGCCAACGGGATCGGCCATCATCCCCTGCACCACGCGGGGCTCATCTATTCCCAGGATCCCGCTGCCCAACTGGTGCTGGCCGGTGTAGCGCTTTCCAAAGACCTGCGCATTCTGGATCTCTGCGCCGCCCCCGGCGGAAAGACCTCCCAACTGGCACGCGCGGTGGATGGCGGCAGCGGTTTTGTCGTTGCCAATGAGCCGCATCCCGCCAGAAACCGTATCCTCCTTGGCAACATAGAGCGCATGGGGTACCGGAATGTCTGTGTCACCAAGGCAGAACCCGAAGACCTGGCCGTGCTGTATCCGGAATCCTTTGATCTGGTGGTGGTGGATGCCCCCTGCTCCGGCGAAGGCATGTTCCGCAAATATCCGGAAAGCATACAGGAATGGTCTATGGAAAACGTGCAGCACTGCGCGCAGCGCCAAAAAGAGATCCTGCGCTCTGCCGTCTCCTGCTTACGTCCCGGCGGCCGGCTCATATACTCCACCTGTACCTATGCGCCCGAAGAAGACGAGGAACAGCTGCAGTATCTGCTTCATGAACTTTGCCTGCAGCCGGACACCGTTCCTGCGATCGTGCAGGATCAGGCGATGCCCTGCGCCCCTTCCGCCTTCCGCTGCTATCCGCATCTCTTCCCCGGGGAAGGCCAGTTTATGGCGTATCTGAAAAAACCGGGGGATACTTTGGCAGCTGCCGTATCACAGCGGAAGCCGCCGCTTGCAAAATGCTCCAAACAGGAAGCCGCTGCGTTTACGGAACTGTACGGCCTGCCTGCGGATGCCTTTCCTTTGTATTCCCTGCGCGGCCGCATCATCGTCCTGCCCTTTGCATTGCCCCGTCTGTCAAAAAAGGGCTTAAGCTGCCTGGGCGTCACTGCCGCGGAATGGGATGAAAAGAAAAAACGTTACCAGCCGCATCATCAGTTTTTCAGTGCTTACGGGATGGAACTGCCGCAGACCCTGGATCTGGCTCCGGACGATCCTGCGCTGTGGCAGTATCTGTGCGGTGCGGAACTGCCCGCCCCTGACGGTTTTTCCAAAGGCCATGCTGCCACCTGCTGTATGGGTGCCGCGCTCGGCGGTGTGCGTGTAGCCGGCGGCCGTCTGAAAAACCTTTATCCCAAAGGCTTGCGGGAACTTTCCTGATCATTTATGATAGGGTTCGCCCCGCAATATCTTATGCGCGCGGTAGATCTGTTCCAGCAGGATCAGACGCATGAGCTGATGCGGAAATGTCATTTTGGAAAAAGACAATTTCATATCCGCCTGCTCTTTTAACCGCGCATCCAGCCCTAACGAGCCGCCGATCAGAAACTGCAGATGGCTGACCGAAAGATCCTGCTGCTCTTTGATATATGCCGCAAAATCTTCGGAAGATAACTGCTTTCCCTCTACCGCCAGCAGGATCTTTTTGGCACGCCGCTCCAGATGCTCCGCCAGCCGGTCACCTTCCATACGCAGGATCATCTCTTTTTCGGTTTCCGAACACTGCTCCGGTGTTTTTTCATCCTTTACTTCAATGATCCGCAGTGTTGTAAACGCGCCCAGCCGTTTGGCATATTCCGCGATCATGGAACGCACAGCCTCTTCCCTGATCTTTCCGACACAAAGGATATCTGTTTTAAGCATTGGGTGCCTCGTACAGTTTTTGATAGATCTGCTCGCACATTTCTTCAATATATTCGGGTGCCAGATTCATAAAACGATCCGTTACCAATTTGCGGATCACCTCGGTCCTGGCATAATAAAGCATGCCTTCCTCTAACTCCTGCCCGGCAAAAACCTGGTCGATCTTCTCGCGCTCCAGCGTATCCGCCCATTTTAAGATTTCCGCGGTACGCCTGTCCTCTTCCTCGGCAAAAACAGTTAATCTCCTAAACGAGCGCATGGAAAATGCGCCGAATATCACCATGGCCAAAGCAAAGATCCCCAGGATCCCGCACATGCTGAAACGCTGCACGATGGGCATTTTGATCGGAAGCGTGTCGAATGCCCATAAAATGACAAACAGCAGAAAGACACCTCCCAGGATCAGCATAGCCAGGCCGGAATTTCTGGCCTCCACCGCTTTCTGCGACTGGCTCTGGTATGGTTTGGCATAAACATAAGGCCTGCCCTGCTCCCGCATCGGCATGGCGGCACGTACCGGATCGTCTTTCGGCGGCAATTCCGCCGTCAAGGAAACGTCATCCGTTTCCTGCTGCAAAGACTCCACCAATGCCATATGACATCTGGGGCACTCTTTTACACCATCTACATATTCATACCGGCATTTCGGACACCAGGCCATGGCGGCCTCCTTTCCTTGAAATCTTTCCGTTCAGAAATTCTCTGTTCAGAAACCGTATGGTTATGTATTCCTGTATATTCCCGCTGCAGCGGACCTGCGGCAGTTCTTTACTGCGCCGGCGGCAGATCATCCATCAGGATGATCGGATCCGGGATCGCATAGGCTTCCGGCGGGATCTCCGCGCCTTTGGAAAACGTCATATCCTCTTCGTCGCGTATCGCCTTATACAGACTGCCGTCTTTGATATCTGCCAGATAGAATGCGCCTGTCTTCATCGATGATTCCGCAGAATCGATCACATTTTCGGTGATCAGATAGTAAATGGTATCCTCCAGTTTCAGCGCCGCACCTACACTGTAACTGTAACGCGAGGTATTTCCCGGCAGATGCCCTGTCAGATCAATGGTTTTTCCGCTGTTTAGATTATATTGTTTTAAGTTGTTGATGATATCCTGTATTTCAATATCACTTTCCAGGGAAAGGTCATATTCGATATCCCGGATCTCGCCGCATACCCCTTCCTGACTGTAGGAAACAAAGATAAAATGGCTGTGTCCGAGCGGCATGGGGATCGGTCCCAGATATTCGATGCTTTCGTTTGTGGGCGCTTTTCCATCCGTGGTATAATATACGGTTCCGAATTTGATCCCTTCTGCCACGATCAGCTCCGGTTCCTTATATTCACCGCTCTCCGGTGTGACGATCGGCGCATCCGGCTTGCGGATATCGATCGTATACACGCCGGTGGTCACATCCGACTGTATCCCGTAATTGTTCACAAACATGGCATTGATCTCATAGATGCCCAGTTCCATGTAGATCGGCGACGTATACACCTCACTCTCCAGCGTAGGCTCGCTCCCGTCCAGCGTATAGTAAATCGTTCCGTTTGTGATCGAGGAAAGTTTTAACCATACCACCTGGTCATAAGTCCCCGGTTCATCGCTGAGTTCGGGCGCTTCCGCCAGATACTCCGTAAATTGCGCCAGTATGGAAGGATCGTTACATTTGGATAAAATATCCTCGATCTGCGCATAATCCTTTAACTCCGCGTAATAATTGATCAGCCGGCGGTATGCCTGAATGGAATTCAGGTCATCCGCGTAGATGATCTCCCACAGCATCAGTAATGCTTTTTCATCCTCATCCGTTTCAAAATAATAGTCCACCAGGGTAAATTTCAGTGAGGTATCACTGTCATCCAGAAGCAGTGCCTTTTCCATGTGCTCGATGGCTTCCACGTAATTCCCGTGCGCTGCCGCGTCCCTTGCAAGCGCTGCCTGATGCACACTGGAATTGTCTTCATAAACATGCTGGCTTAAGTAAAAGATCACCAGGCCCAGACCTGCAAATACGATCAGTCCCAGCAGAAAATACAGCCAACGGAAACGGCTTTCACGGATCGCCAACGCGATCTGATGCATCACATCCTCTTCATTTTCAAAATCTTCCAGTTCATCTAAAAAATCGCCGTCGTATTCTTCATCAAATTCATCCAGATAGTCTTCCTCATCCCCGTCGGGCGCGTCCTCCAGAAATTCCGGATCCATATCCGCCTGTGAGAGCAGCGTTTCCCGCAGCGTCTCCATGTCCGGCAGTTCATTTGTTGCGGCAAGCGCATCCGCAGCAGAAGCCTCTTCCTCTGCCTGCGTGTTTTTTCCCAAAGACTCTACCACAGCCGAAACCTCCAGATCGGATAAGGTTCCGCTGATCTCATTTTCTATCTCAGGTTCAAAATCGGGGATGAGCTTGACTTCCTCACCGCATTTGCTGCAGTATAGCAGATCATCCGCGATCTCTTCTCCGCAATTCGGACAGATCATGTCTCCTCCTGTATGCTTTCCGGCCGAGTGTTATGACAGACCGGTAATATGGCCGTCATCACTGACATCGATGCGATAAGCCGCCGGCTCCTTGGGCAGACCAGGCATCGCCAGGATGCTGCCGGATAAAGCTACCAGAAAACCGGCCCCTGCAGAGATATACACCTCCCGGATATGGAAGGTAAAGCCCTCCGGCGCGCCCAATGCTTTCGGCTCATCCGAAAGGGAATACTGCGTTTTTGCAATGCAGACCGGTACATTTCCAAAGCCCAGTTCCGTGAGGCGGCGCAGTTCTTTTTCCGCCGCGGCGCTGTATTCCACATCCTTTGCACCGTAGATCTTTGCAGCGATCGTTTCTATCTTTTCTTTTAAGGACAGTTCATCCGGATAAACAGGCGCGAAATGGCTTTCCTGTTCACACAGTTCTGTCACCAGTTTTGCGAGTTCCACTGCGCCGTCCCCGCCCTTCGTAAACACCTCGGATACGGCAAACGAAACACCTTCCTGCGCGCAGATTTCCGATAACGTCCGGATCTCTTCTTCGGTATCCTCGGCGAAACGGTTGATCGTTACTGCGATCGGCAGGCCGTATTTTTTCAGATTGGCAATGTGCCGTTTCAGATTGACGCTGCCTTTTTTCAGGGCTTCGATATTTTCTGTTTTTAAGTCCGCAACCGGCACCCCGCCATTATATTTCAGCGCGCGGATCGTTGCCACCAGCACCGCCGCCGAAGGTGCAAGCCCTGCCATGCGGCACTTGATATCCAAAAATTTCTCCGCACCCAGATCAGCGCCAAAACCGGCTTCCGTAATGACATAATCGCCAAGCTTCATGGCTGTGCGTGTCGCCATCACGCTGTTGCAGCCATGCGCGATATTGGCAAAAGGACCGCCGTGGATCAATACGGGCGTATGCTCCAATGTCTGCACCAGATTGGGTTTTAAGGCATCTTTGAGTAAGGCTGCCATCGGTCCCACCGCTTGCAGATCCGCTGCGGTCACCGGCTTTCCGTCAAGATCGTAAGCTGCGATGATGCGTCCCAGCCTGGCCTTCAGATCCGCCATATCCTCTGCCAGACAAAGGATCGCCATGATCTCGCTGGCGACGGTGATCACAAAATGATCCTCCCGCACAAAACCGTCACTCCTGGTACCCAGCCCGACCACCACATTGCGCAGCACACGGTCATTCATATCCAGACAGCGTTTCCAGACGATCTGCCTGCTGTCGATGCGAAGGGCATTTCCCTGCTGGATATGATTATCCAGAAGCGCTGCCAGCAGATTGTTTGCTGAAGTGATGGCATGGAAATCCCCTGTAAAATGCAGATTGATATCCTCCATGGGAACGACCTGCGCGTACCCGCCGCCGGCCGCCCCGCCCTTTACGCCAAAGCAGGGTCCCAAAGACGGCTCTCTGAGTGCCAGTACCGCCTTTTTGCCGATCTTTGCCATGGCCTGGGAAAGCCCTACGCTGATTGTTGTCTTGCCTTCGCCGGCCGGTGTCGGATTGATGGCTGTGACCAGGATCAGTTTGCCATCCGGCTGCTGTTTTAAACGGCGGATACAGTCATCGGATATTTTTGCCTTATATTTTCCGTAACACTCCAGATCCTCCTCCGTAAGGCCGATCTGTTCTGCAATCTTTGTGATCGGATATAATTCTGCTTCCTGCGCGATCTCGATATCACTTTTCATATCGCTGCACCCTCCAATTGATGTGATCTTGTATATTCGCGAACAAAATAAACTGCCGTTTTTTATTTTTTCGCATGCCGCTCCTGGATAAACTGTTCCAGCTGCGCGGCGTTCATCAATACTTTGCGCGGTTTGGTGCCTTCCTCCGGCCCGACCACGCCGTTTGCCTCCATCTGATCCACGATACGTGCCGCACGGTTGTATCCGACTTTGAATACCCGCTGCAGCATGCCGCTGGAAGCTTTTTCTTTTTCTACCACAAAGCGGCAGGCGTCATCAAAATACGAATCCAGGTCATCACCGGCCTCCTCGGAAGCGGCTTCTTTTCCGGCTGCTTCCCCGTCGCCGCTCATATCCGAAATCTTGTTCAGTACCTCTTCGTCATAGACATTTCCGTCTGCAATGCTCTTTAAGTATTCCGTCACACGCTGTACTTCACCGTCGGATACAAAAGCACCCTGCACACGCAGCGGCTTGCTGTATCCCTGCGGATAAAAGAGCATATCGCCATAGCCCAGCAAGCGCTCTGCACCCACGGAATCCAATATGGTCCTGGAATCCACGCCGCTGGAAACCTTCAGAGCCACACGGCTGGGCATATTGGCTTTGATCAGACCGGTAATGACATCCACGCTGGGACGCTGCGTCGCTATGATCAGATGGATGCCCGCTGCCCTGGCGAGCTGCGCGATACGGCAGATGGAATCCTCCACATCCTTGGAAGCCACCATCATCAGGTCGGCCAACTCGTCTACAACGATCACAATCTGTGGAAGCCGCTCCGGCGGCTGTCCGTCCGCAGCCGGTATCTTCCCCTCATCCACCAGTTCGTTATATGCCTTGATGCCGCGCACATTATGCTCGGCAAACACTTTATAACGCCTGGACATTTCCGCCACAGCCCAGGCAAGTGCCGCATTTGCTTTTCTCGGATCCGTCACCACCGGCAGAAGCAGATGCGGTATCCCGTTATATACCGAAAACTCAACTACCTTCGGATCGATCAGGATCAGTTTCACTTCATCCGGATCCGCTTCATATAGAATACTCAAAATAATAGAGTTTGTAAACACGGACTTGCCGGACCCCGTGGAACCGGCCACCAATAAGTGCGGCATCTTTGCGATATCGGATACGATAGTATGACCGCTGATGTCTTTGCCGACCACGTAAGTCAGTTTGGAATCCGCCTTTTTGAACTCCTGGGATTCGATCAGTTCCCGTATGCTGACAGGCAGCCTTTCCTTATTCGGGATCTCGATACCGACAGCCGCCTTTCCGGGGATCGGCGCCTCGATACGGATATCCTGCGCCGCCAGGTTTAATTTCAGGTCATCCGCCAGATTGACGATCTTATTGACCTTGATGCCCTCTCCAAGCTGCAGTTCAAACCTGGTCACGGACGGTCCCTGGCAGATATCCGTGACCGTGGCCGTGACACCGAAGGATTTTAAGGTCTGCTGCAGCAATAGCGCGGTCTCTTTCAGATACTGGTCACTGTCACCGCCGCCCTTCTTTTTTTTCTCATCCAGCAAAGTGATCGGCGGTTTTTCATAGACAGCCTTTTTCCTGACGGGGATCTGCTGTCCCGGTGTTACAAAAGCAGCGGACGGCACTGTTTCATTTGCCGCCTGCGCCGTATTTTGTGCCTGGTTTGCCTGATGCGTCCGCTCCGTTACCGGCTCCGGCATGCCGGTAATGTCGATCTGGGAAACCGCCGGTCTGGCGGAAAGTTCTTCCCTGGGCTGTGCATGTCCGGACTGATGCTCCACATCCACCGGCCCGATCTCGATCCATTCCGTATCCGCTGTATGCACGGCCTGTTCCACCACATGCCAGTCATCATCATCGTCTTCTTTGGCGGCAGCCGCAGGTGCTGTTACGATTTCCTCCTGCGGCGCAGGTGCCGCACTTGCCGACCGCAGCATATCTTCCGGCACCTCGATCCGGATCTCCTCAAAATCAGCGTCCGGTGCGGTGGTCTCTGATGGATATGCACCTGCTTCCGTAAGAACCGTTTCGGCAGCATACAGTACTTCCTCCGGCACAGACGCCGCTTCCATGCCCCCGGATGCATACGCTGCCTCCTGCATCGGCGCGTCTGCCTGCTGTACAGGCTCCGTCCGGGCGACGATCTCTTTGAACGGCGCCGTCTTTGCATCTTCCATATAGGTCACGGCATCCGCTTCCGGCCTTGACTCCCGGCTCCCGCGGATTTCCCGGATCTCGCTGATCTCCTGCGTGTCATGCATTACGCGGGGGATCTGCCCCTCCTGCCCCGCCGGTGCCGGCTGTTTCTCCGGATACAGCGTGATCTCATGCATATCATCCAGTTTGTGCCTGGTCGGAATACCGGGATCCAGAGCGATCGGATTTAACTGCTTCCGGTTTTTGGAAGAACTGCGCAGGATCCGCTCCTCCTCTTCCCGTTCCTCTGCTTCCCGGCGTCTTTTCTGTTCATCCACTTTCCGCTGGCGCTTTTCCTCCTGCTGCGCAGCGAGTTCACGCTGCCGCCTTGCCTTTTTGCGCGCTGCCGCACGGCGTTCTTCCATTACCTGCTGGCGGTGCGCTTCCTTACGCCGTCTGCGTTCCTCTTCCCGGGCTGCGTCTACGGCCATGGCCTCCTCGTCATCATAATATTCATCTTCTTCGGGTGCTTCCGCAGGTTCACGGTAATGCATCTCTCCAAAGCGGTCTCCCATATTGCGAAACCATTCCGCCATCCGGCCGATGAACCCTCTGCCGGCAAACACAAGCAATGCGATGATAAAGAGCAGGATCGCGATAAATATAGAACCTCCCGGTCCGAAAATATCAAAGAACAACAACGCCGGAAAACCGAATAATACACCGCCGCCACTGCCCATCTTATAAAGATCGGCCGCCTTATCATCGCTGCCGCTGATCATATCCAGATTTTTGGAAAAAAAGGCCATCAGCATGCCCAGAAGAATGAACATGCAGACCATAGAAACCGTCTGGCGTACCGGTAAAGGCTCTGTTGCAAGGAATACCAGATAGATCATCAAAAAGATCAGCAAAACAGGAACCGCATAGCCCAAAAGCCCGAAAACTCCCACAATAAAACTTTTGACCGCAGGACCAAACGCGCCTTTGATCACATTGATCATACATAAAAAAACAACCAGAAGAACACAAAAAGCGATAAATAAAAACAACTCCGGCAGAAATTCCGCTTCTGCCTGTTTTGCCTTTCTGTTCTTTGCTGTACTGCCGCTTTTCCTTCTGCTGCCCGAAGCAGCGCGTGTTGTTGTCGTTTTCTTTCTGCCGGACGTTCCCGTCGTACTGCGTTTCCGTCCTGTGCCGGACACTGCCAAAATATCTGCCTCCTGTCACAAAACACCTGCCCCATACGTGCAGACGCTCAATTGATATCAAAATAATCGATCCCGCTCATATCCACTACGTCAAAGTGCATGAGCGTACTGATCGGTTGAAGATCAAAATCCATTTCTTTTGCTACATGTTTTTTTGGTACCGGAAGCGGATTCCTGATCGGTGCGGCCGCCTCTTTTTTTACATCCCGGGCCGTCGGCACAACTGCTGGCTTCGGCGGTTCACTCACCGGCATTTCAACGGGATTCCGTACCTCGGCATCTGCCCGTGTAAAACTGTCTGTTTTTTTCAGTTCTGCGGCCTGTATCACCGCAGTTTTTTGTTCCGGGGGTGCTGCGGGCTGCTGTGCAGTCCCCCCCGCGGAATGAAGACCTGTTTTTGAAGTCCCTGGCATATACGGCGTCGGCGGAATATTACTTGCCGCAACAGGACTTAATGTTGTGGAAGTTCCCCCGGACTTCACCACAGCAGTCCGATAATCCATCCGCCGGCCCCACTGTTTTGCATTCGATGTCGGAACTGGTGCATCGTCCTTTGCCTGATCGCTTTCTTTTTTTTCTGTGTTCCTGCCATTTCCGGGATGCCGGATGCCCTCCGGCGGCTGGATAGCCGGTGCGACCGGATTTGCTGCAATGCCCGTACCTTTTTTTTCTATAACTTTTTTATGATCATCCTGAAGATCATTTTGTGTTTCGGTTTTGTTTTGCAACGGCTGCGGAATATGTTCCCCGACCATAGAAACCGGTGATTTCCCAGCCTCTTTTTTCGGCTGATTTAAAAATTCCAAAGAGGCCTCCAGAACTTTTATTTTTTCCGCTTCCTTTTCTGCATCACTCTGTGCAGGCTGCAAAGAAATCTCTATTTCCTTCTTTTTGAAAAAGCCCATTTTATATTCCTCTAAATCAAGCCGGTTTTGTCAAAAGCTGATGATCCTTATTCCGTATCCGACTGTAGCACCGTTTCAATATGATACAACGGCCTGTGCTTTACCTCATTATAGATCTTGCCGATATACTCCCCGATCACACCGATCGCGAGCAACTGTACACCGCCCAAAAACCAGATGGAAAGGATAATGGACGTCCAGCCATGCTCCACGCTGCCGCTCAAATAGGAAACAAAAGCGTAAACGGCCGCGCATAAACAGATCAGCAATACAAACAATCCCACCTGAAACACCAGACGTATCGGCTGTACGGAAAAGGAAGTAATACCGTTCATCGCCAATGCCAGCATCTTCTTAAAAGGATACTTGGATTCCCCGGCCAGCCGTTCCTTACGTTCATAAAAAACTTCACCGGTCTTTAAACCGAGTAACGGGATCAGACCGCGCAGATACAGATTTGTCTCATGGTACTGCGCCAGTTCCGCCAATGCCTTGGATGACATCAGCCTGAAATCCGCATGATTGTAAACCGTCTTTACCCCCAGGGCTGCCAGGAATTTGTAAAAGCCCTGCGCCGTGGTCCGTTTGAAGAAGGAATCCGATTTGCGGCTGCCACGGATACCGTAAACGATCTCGCAGCCATTGTGGTATGCATCCACCATGTCCTCGATCACGGACACATCATCCTGCAGATCCGCATCGATCGACACGGTCATATCCGCATTCTCCCGCACTGTCATAAGACCAGCGATCAGCGCGGACTGATGCCCGCAGTTTTTCGCCAGTTTTACGGCGCATACCCGGGCATCTTTCCTGTGCGCTTCTTCCAGCAGTTCCCAGGTTCGATCCCGGCTGCCATCGTTTACAAATAAAAGATAACTGTCCCGGTCAATTTTCTGCTTGCCCGCCAGATCTTCCAAGACCTTCAGAAGTTCCGGTATGGAAATGGGCAATACCTCTTCCTCATTATAACAGGGTACTACGATCGCTAATCTGTCGCTCATAAATCATTCATCCCAGTTTGTATAAACATTTTGTACATCATCGTCCTCATCCAGCAGATCAAGGATCCTGGTCAGACATTTGATCGCCTCTTCGTCTTTGAGTTCCACATAATTCTGCGGCAGACGTGTCACTTCCGCACTCACCATGGCGATGCCTTCCGCCTCTAAGGCTTTCTGTACCGTTTCCAGATCATCCGGTGCTGTCAGGATCTCAAAAGAATCCTCTTCCTCGGAAAAGTCCTCCGCCCCGGCATCCAGCGCTTTTTCCATCATGCTGTCGCCATCCAGTTCACACTCCTCACGGTCAATGATGATCTGGCCTTTGGTATCAAACATGAACGAAACGCAGCCCTGCGTGCCGATACTGCCGCCGCCTTTGGTAAAGGCGCTGCGCACATTTGCCGCCGTCCGGTTTTTATTGTCGGTCAGCGCTTCCACGATGATCGCAGTCCCCCCGGGACCATAGCCCTCATAGGTGACATGTTCATAATTTACGCTGCCCAGATCACCCGAAGCCTTCTTAATGCCGCGGTCGATGGTGTCATTTGGCATATTGGCTGCCTTGGCCTTGGCAATGACCGTTGCCAGGCGGTAATTGTTTGCCGGATCCGGCCCGCCTTCTTTTACTGCCACTGCGATTTCACGCCCCAGGATCGTAAACACCTTTCCCTTGGCTGCGTCATTTTTTTCCTTCTTATGCTTGATGTTTGCAAATTTTGAATGTCCGGACATATAGTTTCTCCTTAAATAATTTATTTCTGCTCATATCCCGTAAAGCACATAACTTTATAAATGATACCATATCTTGTGGAAAAAGGCAAGTTATGTTAATTGTCATCACCAGATTTTTTCTCAGCCGTATGCTTCACTACAGAGATCGATGTGATCATTTTATCTTTGACATCCTCTACCTTGAAATGATAGCCGCCGATATCCGTTTCAAAATGATCCCCCTCCTCGGGAATGTGCTCCATCATGGCGATCAGGTATCCGTTGATGGTCTCAAATTCCGTTTCCCCAAAATCGATATCCAGGCGCTCACGCAGATCTTCCAGTTTTGTCAGACCCTCGATCAGATAGGTTTCTCCGCCCTCACTGGCTACGATACGGTCGTTTTCCTCATCATATTCATCCCGGATATTGCCGACGATCTCCTCCAGGATATCCTCCATGGCCACCAGTCCGGAGGTCTGTCCGTATTCATCCACCACAATGACCATCTGCGTATTGCCGGACTGCATCTGCTTAAACAGCGCATTGACCGTCTTGGTCTCCGGGACAAATACCGCTTCCCGCAGGGAACCGCCCAGTTCCGCAAGCGTAGGATTCTGTTTGGGTGCCTCATCCCGCAGGCGCACCGCATCCTTTAAGTGCAGGATGCCGATGATGTGGTCTAAATCATCATGATATACCGGATATCTTGAAAAATTATTATTTAAGATCTCTCTGACCGCATCTTTGAGTTTCATCTCATCGTCAAAAGCCACGATATGCCCGCGGTTGGTCATGATATCGCCGGCTTCTTTATCCGAGAGTTCAAAGATATTGGCGATCATTTCCGCTTCCTGCGGCTCTATGGTCCCGTTTTCCTGTCCCTCATTTACGATGGCAATGATCTCCTGTTCCGCGGCGCCATCCTCCGATGATTGTCTTTTTTTCTTAAACAGGCGTTCCAGAAAATTGTCCCTGCCGTTTTCTTCATCCATCTTTTTTACCGTTCCCCCTCCGCTGTTTCTATTGTACATTTTGTACATTTTCCGTGCTTGCGCTTTTTATACATTTCACCTATTCCGCATTCTCATCGTTGCGGATATAATTCCTGGGCACGCGCTTTCCGATATCACATACGGCCTCGTAATTGATCCGTCCGGATAACGCGGCAAAATCATCCATGGTGATCATCTCATCACCGTCCCTGCCGACCAGTGTCACGGTATCCCCTACCGCGACTTCTGTTTTTGCATCCGTTACATCGATCATCATCTGGTCCATGCATACACGCCCTACCACGGGAAAACGCTGTCCGCGGATCAATACCTGGCCTTTGCCGGATAAACAGCGCGGATACCCGTCCGCATATCCCACAGATACCGTCGCGATCCTGCTTTCCCGTTCCGTCCTAAACGTACCGCCATAACTGATCGGCGTGCCTGCCGGTACGGTTTTTACATAGATCACGCTGCTTTTGATCTCCATGGCCGGCCGCAGCCTGATCTGCAGCGGATCCACTTCGTCCGAGGGCAGCAGCCCATAGGTAATGATGCCGGAACGCACCAGATCCAGATGGGTATCCGGAAACTCCATGATCCCTGCGCTGTTTGCACAATGCTTTAACGGGATATGGATCCCTTCCCTTTCCAGAAGTTCCAGGAAATGCCGGTATTTTGCAAACTGTTCATTTGCTGCTGTCTTATCCCTCTCGTCCGCCCTGGCAAAATGCGTAAAGACACCCTCGATCTCTATGCCCGCCAATGTAGAAACCTCTTTGACAAAAGCCAGTCCCGCTTCATCCGGCGTAATGCCGATCCGGCCCATGCCGGTATCCAGTTTGATATGCACATGGGCTTTTTTATGAAAACGCTTTGCCGTCTCAGACAGCAGTTTTGCGCTTTCCATATCAAACAGCGTCACCCGAATGCCATACTCCACTGCCAGCGGGATGGTCAGCGGGAAACTGTACCCCAGGATCAGCACCGGCTTTCCGATCCCCTGTTCTATGATCTCCAGCGCTTCATCGATGGTCGCTACGGCATATCCCCAGATGCTGTCCACGGTAGACAGCTCCTGCGCGATGCGCACCGCCCCGTGTCCATATCCGTCCGCTTTGATGACTGCCATGATCTTGGTCCGCTTGGGAAGATGCTTTCTGATCTGCCGGATATTATAACTGATGTTGTCCAGATTCACATTCGCAAAGACGCGTTCCCGATGTAACATAATGATATCCTCACTGTTTCCTGCATTTTACGTAACTGTTCAGCTCCCCCGGGTTCTGACAGTTACGCATATTATATCATTCTTCTGCCCGAAGGCCCTCCGGATCCAACATGTCCGGTAACTGCTTTACCATGCCGGAGGCTCTGAGTGCCCGTGCAGAGCCGGCACGCTCTGCAGCCTTCTGTCCGCAGGCCGCGTGCAGAAGCACCGCGCAAAGCGCCGCCGTAACGGCATCTTTGCACACACAGGCCAATGCCGCCGTAATGCCGGCCAGCACATCCCCGCTGCCTGCCGTTGCCATGCCGTCATTGCCCAGAGTATTATAATAAACATAAGTACCGTCGCTGACAAGCGTTGTTGCGGATTTTGCAGCCAATACCGCGCCGTACTCCACCGCCAGCGCCCGCACACGCTCCGGTGACTGCCATCCACCCTTTTCTTCTTGTGGAAACAGCCGCACGAATTCCCCGGGGTGCGGCGTCAGGATCGTCGCCTGGCCGCGCTTTTTGCGCTCCCTTAAAAACGCCGTCTGCTCCGCCAGCGCGTTTAAACCATCTGCATCGATCACCATTTTTTTATCACACTCCGCCATGGCCCGCGTGCGCAAAAATTCCGCCGCCCGTTCCTTTCCCAGCCCGCAGCCGAGCAAAACGGTATCCGCCCAGGCGAGTTCCTTTGCCAGGCGCGCTTCGTTTGGCTGATCCATCGGCACATACATAGCCTCCGGCAGTTCCTGCATTAACAGGTCCCGGTTGGCTCCCGGCGAAAGCACTTTGACCATACCGGCACCGGCTTCCAGCGCTGCTTTTGCGCTCAGCAGCATTGCCCCCGGCATCTCTTCCGAGCCGGTGATGCAGAGCACTTTGCCAAAAGTCCCTTTATGCCCCAGCGGATCCCGCGCAGGCAATAAACGATCCAGATCCGTGCTTTCCGGCAGCAGATCATGTATGTCATGCCCGCCGGGCCTCTGCACGCCGATCGCGCCGCACTGCACCACGCCGCAATACCGTCTGCCCTCATTTAAGTACATCCCGCGTTTGCGGCAGCCAAAGGTGACCGTCCGGTCTGCCCGGACCGCTACCGGCAGCGCCCGTCCGCTGTCTGCATGCAGTCCGCTGGGGATATCCACCGAAATGACCTTACTTTCCGTTTCCGCTCTGTATCGATTGATGCTTTCCACGAGCGCTGCGACTTCTGCGGATAACTGCCGGTGAAAGCCGATGCCAAAGAGGGCATCCACGATCACATCCGGTTTTTGGGCAAGCGCAGTGTCAAGGCCGGTTTCATAAACCATGCCCATGCGCTTTAAAATGCCGTCCTGCACCAGCCATGCCTCGCTGGCGTGACTGCTGTTTCCGGCGATGTATACCGAAACGGAAAACTCCCTCTTTTCACACAGCATGCGTGCTGCCGCCAGACCATCCGCGCCGTTATTTCCGCGGCCCGCCACGATGAGCACCTTCCGGCTGTACCCGAAACGGCACATATCACATACCGCCTGCGCCACATAAGAGGCCGCCCGTTCCATCAAAAGCAAAGACGGGATACCCAATGTTTCCATCAGATACCCCTCATAAGAACGCATTTCTTCCGCTGTACATAATTCTTTCATGATTGCCCCTGAGGTTTTACCACGTGTTCTGTTTCCGGGTTGTACTGCATATCAAAGAGATCGATCACTTCTGCCCCGAAAATATCATGCATATAGGAATACACCTGCTGGTTTTTCAGTTCGCACTCCTGCTTTCGCACAATGTTCTTTTTCAGTTCGATCCGGATATTGGCGATCCAGGCAGCGATCTCGTTGATCCGCTCCGTATTTTCCGCCATCATATCATAGCAGATATCCATGGTCTGAAGCATCAGTTCAAAATTTACGGCATTGATCTCCCTGGGCAGATCCATCAACTCGTCCTGATACTGGTCGATCTGCTCATTCAGCCGGCTGATCTGCGCGGAATACTCCTCCTGCTTTTTCTTTCCGCCTTCCTCATCCATCACGCTGACGATATCCTCCATCAGTCCGGCTTTCTGTTTACTCATGGCTTTCAGATCCGTATTCAGCTTTCCCTGGCGTTTCAGCAAAGACTTTAACTGATCCTCCAGCTCCTGCATCTGCGGCGTGTGCTCGATGCCGGCCATCAATTTATACCATTTGTTGTCGAGCGATATGATCGGGATTTTTTTCCCCTGTAACGCACTGCGAAAGGCATCATCCGATTTGGCCATACGTTCCACCCCGCTTTCAGCGCTTTATAGTGTTTCCAGTGTCTTTCTGATCTGACGGATAAACTCCTGGCTGTTTAATACCTGCACATCTTTTAAGGAAGTGATCATTGCCAGATCCCTGGTCATCCTGCCGGACTCGATCGTGGCAATGGTCGCTTTTTCCAGGCGGTCGGCAAAGGCACAGAGTTCGGGGGTGCCGTCCAGTTCCCCGCGCTTGCGCAGCGCACCTGTCCAGGCAAAGATGGTCGCCACGGAATTGGTCGAGGTCTCTTCTCCGACCAGATGCTTGTAATAATGCCGCTGTACGGTGCCGTGTGCTGCCTCATATTCATATACGCCGGCCGGTGAAACCAGCACAGAAGTCATCATCGCCAGGGAACCGAACGCAGAACTGACCATATCACTCATCACATCCCCGTCATAATTCTTGCACGCCCAGATAAAGCCGCCCTTGGCCTTCATCACACGCGCTACGGCATCGTCGATCAGCGTATAAAAATACGTGATGCCTGCTGCTTCAAATTTCTCTTTGTATTCCGCATCAAAGATTTCCTGAAAGATGTCTTTAAAGTTATGGTCATACTTTTTGGAAATGGTATCTTTCGTAGCAAACCACAGATCCTGCTTCAGATCCAGCGCGTAATTAAAGCAGGAACGCGCAAAACTTTCAATGGACTTATCCGTATTGTGGATGCCCTGCAGGATGCCGATCCCCTGAAACTCCTGGATCAACTCCTTCTGTACGCTGCCATCCTCGCCTTCAAATACCAGATAACCTTTTCCGGCGCCCGGTACCTTGATCTCCACATTCTTATAGACATCCCCATAGGCATGCCTTGCCAGTGTGATCGGCTTTTCCCAGTTGCGCACGCAGGGCTCGATGCCTTTTACGATGATGGGCGTGCGGAATACCGTTCCGTCCAGCGCCGCGCGGATCGTACCGTTCGGGCTCTTCCACATCTCCTTTAAGTCATATTCTTTGACGCGTGCCGCATTCGGTGTGATGGTCGCGCATTTGACCGCGACACCGTACTTCCTGGTCGCTTCCGCGGAATCGATGGTCACCTTATCATCCGTTTCATTCCTATGCTTCAGCCCCAGATCATAATACTCTGTCTTTAAGTCGATGTAGGGAAGCAGCAGTTCCTCCTTGATCATTGCCCAGAGGATGCGCGTCATCTCGTCGCCATCCATCTCCACCAGCGGTGTTTTCATTAAAATTTTCTCAGCCACGTTTTTTCTCCTTTTATGAATTACATTTTTTTATCTGACTATGTCCGGTTTAACTGTATATATCTCGGTTACCGTCTCCTGTTTTATTCAAATACGCCGTCAGCTACGTGTTTTACACCTGCCGGCAAAGCCGGTGATGTCTCACTGCCTTTATAGCCGATCAGTACACCGTCTCCCACGATCAAAAAGTCCGAAGCTTTGTCATCTTTTTCCCAGGCCTGGTACCAAGGCGTAAAACTGAATGCATTGCGTCCGATCTCTGTCACGGTATTTGGGATCGTCACGGCAGAAAGTTTATCACAGTGATAAAACGCGCCTTCCCCGATGGATTTCAAGCCTCCCGGCAGTTCTGCGCGTGTCAGGGAAGTTCTTGCAAAAGCAAAGTCTCCGATCTGCTCTGTCCGGCTGTCAAAGGTAAAACTGTCCAGTGTCAGATCCAGATAATGCGCATGATCCGCGATGCTTTTGCCATCATCCGCGGCTGCTGTGGGGGTAGGTGCAGGCGCCGATGTCGGTACCGTCCGGGATGCATCCACCACGTTGTATCCATCTACGATCACATAAGCACGGTCAGAGACTACCGCAGCATTTCCCAAAGTCACACCATCTGCCGTTACGCGCAGTCCGTCATGCTGCTGCGGTGATTCCGTACCGGCGGGTACCGTTGACGATCCCGAAGGTACGTCTGCTGTTTCCGCCGTGGTCTGCTGCGCGGGATCATTTACCGCTGCCGGGGTATCCTGCTGTGTTTCCGCAGATGCGCTTTCTTCGATGCGGATCTGATATACCGGCTCCGTGCCGGCAGGGATCTCATGTGCTTCTGCAAATTTCCGTGCCGCCGATGACGGACTGCAGATCAGATGCAGATCCATGGGGCATCCGTCAAATGCGCTTTCGTGAATCTCTTTGACAGAATCCGGGATCATCACCTGCACCAGATTACCGCAGCCGGAAAACGCTTTTAAGCCGATGCGGTTGGTAGGCACCTGCATCTTTACGCTCATCAGGCCGGTGCAGTTTGTAAACGCATACTCGGAAATCTCAGTGATTCCCGGTATTGTCACGACTTTCAGATGATCACAGCCCCAGAAACTGTAACTGCCGATCTCTTTTACAGACCCCGGCAGCGTATAGGCGCCCGAAGGACTGCCTGCGCAGTACTGATACAGTTTCTCCATGCCTGCCCCATACAGCGCATGTCCGTTGGAAATGAAATTCTGGTTGCTGCTGCTGAGCTGGATGGTCTCCAAGGCATCACAGTCCCCAAACATACCGTTCCCAAGGATACGCACGCCGGCACCTAACTGTACCGCAGATAAGGAACTGCAGCCCATAAACGCCGCACTGTCAATCTTCTGTACCGAATCCGGTATCGTGACTGTCTTCAGCGCCGTACAGCCGGAAAATGCATCCGTACCGATCTCTTCCAGCGCAGACGGCAGTTTCACCTGCTGCAGGCTCTGATTTCCCGAAAAGGCGCCGGAAGCAATCTTTTTCACTCCGCCCGGGATCTCTACCGATGCATCACTGCCATTGTAGTCGTAGAGCACACCGTCCACAATGTTAAACTCCGATGCGGAGGAGGCCTGCGCCAGATAGATTCCACCGATCAGCAGCACAAAAGCAACCACTGCGACCGGCAATAGAAACATTTTGGTTTTACTCATGCAGGCATTCCTCCTTTCACATCCGTTCTGCCCATGTTATTTTTTCTTTGCTTTTGCCGTTACCGGGTTCTTATCCTTCCAAAGGAACAGGATGCAGGATAAGGAAAGCATGCCGGCCGACAAAAACCACTTCGGCGCTATGCCGTCACCGGTCTTGGGCGTGATGTCCGTTACGCCTTTCACGATGTTCTGCGTATCCACATAGATCGTATACGGCGAGAAATGCGTTGCCGTAAAGCGCATACAGGGCACACCGTCAATGGTCGTGTACTGCACGGCCAGATCCTGCAGGGAATTATTTACCACTGCGCCGGCCTTGTTGTTGCCGGCATAGGAAACCAGCTGATCCGGGATCGGCAGTGTGATGGTAACCGCCAGATTGTTTGCGTTCGTTACCAGCCTGGTCCCCGTGGAATCATACAGCGAAATATCAAATGCCACATATTTCAGATCCTGGAAACGGTCACCGTAAGCATTCCTGAGCGCCTGTTCCACTGCCGCCGAAGCTGCGGCGGAATCCGTCACCTTGACCACAAAATTGTCCGTCGAACCGGCCACGCTTGCCGAACCCATATTCTTATTATTGTTGTCGATCGTATCCGTGGTGATGCGCACTTCCGTTCCGTTATTGCCGCCGGACTGTGTGGGCGTATTCTTATTGGCATTATTACCGGATGCGCTGCCGATATTATTATTGTTGGTGTTATTGTTATGATTCCGTGAGGTCGGTGCCGGCGTCCCGGTGCCTCTGGCAGCATTGTTGCTGGCCGTCGGGGTCGCATTGGCGCTCTTGTAGGTAGCGGTCACTTTTACATCATGCGTCGGCATGATAAAGGTGGTAGCCACGGAATACGCATTGCTGAAGCCGATGTCCGCATTGGACGTGGTCCAGCGGTCAAACACCTTCCCCTCTGTCGCCGCATACGCGGTAATGGTCACCACATCGCCGGGCTTATATCTGCCGGTGCCTGCCCCGTTTTCTACCGTTACCAGGTATCCCGTCCCGTTCTGGGAAGCGGAATTGCCGGATGCGGTAGGCGTCGGTGTGGGACCGGTGGGTGTCGGTGTCCCTGTCCCTGTCCCGCCCTTCGGCGTTGGCGTCTTGGTCGGTGTCAGGCGCTCAAAAATAGCGTACACCAACACATTTTCCGAAACTGCAGCGCCAAAATAATACTTATCCGGCGTAAAGATCCATTTATCAAAGGTATACCCCATATCCGGATGACGTAAGGATTCCGTCGGATGTCCCGGATCCCAAAGGTTTGCACCATCCAGAATGTTGTAATGCGTAAACTCGGAACCGTCATCATTCTGGAAGGTTACCAGATGGTAACCGTCAGGGATATCATAGGGCGAATAATAAGCCATGGCCGTAACATTGCAGGATACGGTCGAAGGCATGGTAAATGTAGACGGATCAAAATTCCACCGCAGGAACTCCTTTTCCGGAGTGATCGCCGAAACAGGGATTTCCTCATAATTGATATAAGTTCCGGCCGGTACGTCCTTAAACTCCTTCAGGATCGAAAAGTCATCATTCCTGAAGGTGACCGTATACTTCACCGGAATAAAGGTTGCCCGGTATATGCGGTCTTCATTGACGTTATTATAGATATTGCTCCCGCTGATCCCGGATGGCGACTTGAGCACCCAGCTGTCGAAGGCATAGCCCTGATGATCCGGCTCTAAAGGTACCGGATCCGTATCCGGCGGGACTACCGTGCCTCCCGGCAGCACTTTCTGTTCGTCATAAGTCGAGCCGTCATCGTTTTCAAAAATGACACGATATTCCGCACCCTTATAGGTAACTTCGATATCCGGATCCTTCGGTGGGTAATTCTTGGCATAAGTCACAGCCATGCTGTCCTCATAAGTCGTAAAATAAACTCTCTTATAATCAGGATCAAAGGCATCATCCGCGATATTGATCCTGATAGCCGGAATGTCAACGCTTAAAATATCACCCACATCTCCACTGAATGCATCGGAACCAATATTTGTCACACTTTCCGGAAGGCGCACCTCCGACAGGTCATTGCATTCTGCGAACGCTTCTTCCGGTATCGACTCCAGTAAAGAATCCGACAGATCCACCCTTGCAATATCCTGACAACCTTTGAAAGCACCATCCCGCATGCTTACTGTCTGCGGAAGCTTATCATCATAAGAACTGATGATATCCTGGCTTCTGCCCTGTACACAGGTAACAATGCTGTAGGTCGGATCGTCAGTCAGTTTTTCATATAAAATGCCATTTTCGGCTGTAAACTTCTCATTATTGGATGTTGATATACCATTGATTGGCAGGGATTCGCAGCCGTCAATGATGTAGTCTCCGATAATATCACAGCCGTTTCCGATGATCAGGGACTGCATTTTCGTACAATCGTTAAAAGCACGATCCCCGATTTCTTCGCACGCATCTCCCGTATCCGCCTTCAAGAGCTGCTCACAGCTTTCAAAGGCGTATTCCGGTATCTTCTTTACGCCCGGCATGGCTATGCTGGTGATCACATCGTTTCCTTTATTATCATCCTCGCTTTCACCGGATAAAAGACCCTCGGTATCGATCGTAGCAGCGGAAAACAGACCCGGGTGGGCATCACCGGTGCTTCCTTTATAACTGCTGTACAGATCACGTTTAGTGATCGGCGAAATACTTCCCGGGCTGACTTCCTCCTCCAGATATACCCAATTCTTACGGTTTTTGTTTGAAGCATTGTTTTCACCGATATAATTCACGACATCGATGGATTCCACTACCTCCGGAAGCGTGATGTCCTTGCAGGCATCCACCAGTTTCTGTTCTTCTGTGGTCAGGTTGGTCGCGTCTGCCTTTTTCAGCAGGTTTCCGTATGTATCATCGGAAAGTTCATCATCATAATAATGCAGATAATCGATCAGCGTCACTTCTCCGGTATTCCGGTCTTTGATGATCTTAAGCCCCGTGGAATAGTCCTGATCCGGCATCGTGACACAGCAGATATTGGTTCCTGTAGCATTGATGATCGCGTCATCCGACATCGCATATAAATATGGGATGCTCGTATCGTCTGTTATTGTATGAAAGTATAATTTCCCACCATTGGTCTTAAAGGCATCCTCACCGATATAAGCAATATTGCCATGGTCACTCCAATAAACGTGCTCCAGATTCGATGCATTCGAAAAGGCTCCATCATTGATGTTTACCACGGAATCTCCAAGAATAACGCCCTCCAGTTTAGCGGCGTTGGAAAAGACACCGCTGTCCAGTTCTGTCAGAGTCCCGTCCGGCACTTCAAAATAGATGATATGGTTCTTAAGTTCGTCCAGGCATCCTTCACGAAGCGCCGTAATCGGATGTTTTGCAACATTTTCCGGCAAGGTAAAAGGATTATCCAGAGAATCATACTCACCCAGTATTTCCGGCAATTTGCCGGAATCCCCCAGATAAGTCACATTGATGATAGAAGCTGTACTGCTCTCATCCTGTGTATCTGTTACGCTTAGATCATAAAGGAAACCGTCATAGCCCACTTCGTAATGCTCGCCATAGCAATACGGCACATAATCCGACGCGCCGGAATAAGCATTCCAGGTGCTTCTTCTTGGCCATGCATATTTTTCACCGTCAGACCCGGTCACGCTGCTGGCAGTAGCCGGGCCATAGACACACAGCTCCGTTTTCGTTACATCCCGGAAAAGATTTGCATCATATTCCGCCATATCCTGCGCTTCATCAAAAGTAACCTTCTTTAAACCGGTACAGTTTGCAAAGGTATTCATCGGCACATGCTCTTCCACGCCGGAATTGCCGATCACATGCAGATCTGCAGATTCCAGAGAATCACGGTTTGCCAGAATATAGTCCCCGATCCTGGAAATATACTTGCAATCATCGATCCTGGAAGCAATCCCGGAAGGCGTATAGCCGCTGTCCCCGTCTTTTAAGCTGGTGCCGTTTAAGGTGGTCACCGTAGCCGGTGAAGTGCTCAGATCCACCTTAGCTCCATACAGGTCATATTTTTTCTCGGTACTTGGTATCGTTACCAGCATTTCCGGGAAAGTAAAAGATCTTAACTGGGAACCGCTGCCGGAGCTGCTTAAGGCAAAGCAGGCTTTTTCCAGCGCGATCGCGGATTCCTTTGGAAAACTGACATTCTGCAGCAGCGGCGTATCAAAAAAGGCATACTCGCCGATCCGGCAGGACGGCCTGGTACCGCCGGCAAAGGAAACCGAGCCTAAATTCGTGCAGTCCGAATAAGCACCAAATCCGATCTGCCTGGTGGAAACCGGGATCACCAGACCGGTGATCGAGGAACAGCCTTTAAAGGCCTCATTGCCGATGACCTGCGTGTCCGTGGAATAAGTGATGGAAGACAACTGCGTGCAGTTCTGGAATACGTTATTGCCGATATACTTTACATCGTCCAGCCCCACCGAACGCAGACTGTAACACTCTTTAAAAGCATTGTCACCGATATACAGAATGCCGTCATTGAGCGTAAGGGATTCGATATTGGTATTGCCTTTGAAGGCATTTTCGCCAATCGCCACCACGTTCGCTGTCTTGGCATAGCAGAATCCATTATTGTCCATGATGGTGGTATTCTTCCCACCGCCGGTATAGGTGACCACATAGACCAGATCCGGCTTCGGAGACAATGTATGTGACGGATCGTCCGGATCTGCCACGGAGGAAAGCCTGGACATATCCACGGCAGTCAGCACATAACTGCCGTTGTCCAGCTTATTATTTCCCAGCCTGGTAAATTTGCCGCTGGCGAACATATCATTGATGATATCCTGATCGATCTTATTCCCGTAATAGGTGGTATCCGTGCTGGGCCAGGGTTTGGGATCCTCCGTGCTGCTGTTGTACGCATCGATCAGCTCCTGCACCTCCGGAAACAGCCTGGCAAGGGCGGATGAGGTCATTGTCGTTGTTGTGCCGGAACTGGTATTATAAACAGAAACCGGCTCATCCGGTCCGATCGAGGATAAGGTATATTCGTAGATATCATAGTTATCCCTGCGGTAGTCACGCAGTTCCGCATCCGTATAGAAATCATAGCATCTGGTGATAACATTCGGGATCACCAGATCCTTGGTCGTATCCGTGCTGTTGTAGCCGCAGATCACGCCTACATCATCCGTACCGGAACTGTCCATGTAATAGTTAAAATTACGGACCATCTGTCCACCCGTAAATTCGCCGTCCGTGTATTCTGCGTTAACGATCGAATAAGACCACAGATCGCTGCTGCCGTCCAGTTTCGGTGCGTTGGAATCCGGCGATGTCTTGCCGTATGCGGACAGATCCCCGGAATAATCCAGTCCGGGATTATACTCATTTACAATGTCAAAAGCATCGCCGATCTCGGATCTTAAAGCAGCACTTGCAACACCGGATCTGTCAGACGGGATGGCAGCGATCAGCAAAGAACTGGCAAGACAGACCCCTGCCACTGCCCTGCGGACCGTGCGCTTCATTTTTGCGGTCATTTTGGAACCGTTTTTATTACTGCTGTTTTCGGGTTTTTTATTGGAAGCCGCAGATACTGCGGTCTTTTTCTTCCCATCGGATCTCGCCGGAGAACCTGCCGCTGCATTTTTTTTGCCGCTGCCTGCACTTTGCACATGACTTCCCGTCTGTACGCCGGCTGCTCCTGCACTTTGCACATGACTTCCTGTCTGTACGCCGGCTGCTCCCGCACTGCGCACTTCGCTCTGTGATATCACTGTTTTATGCTGCGCAGAAGCAGCGTGTCCGTTTTCGCGCGGCTGCGCAGCTTTTCTGCGTGCTTCTGCCATACGCCGCTTTTGTTCTTCCGATAACCTTCTTTGATCTGCCATAGGTGTGCTCCTCCGTCTGTCAGCACCACATGATGTGCAAAAACTACTGGATTTTTTTAGCTACTACCACAAACCGCCCGTTCTGCTCCTGGTAATCGCAGGTGGAAAGCGTCAGCAGCCTGTCTCCGTACCGTGCAGTGACGCCGGTATCGTAAAATGCCTGTTCCGACATCTCGCGCATATACGAGTTAAATTCCTCCTCTGACTGCGCATCGATGAACTGATAATATTTAAACCGTACATCATCCGCATCATAGACACGCGAACGGAAGGCATACATTACCTGATATGTGCCTTCCTCATAGATCGTATCAAAATGGATATACGGGTGTTTTTCATAATAGCGCCTCGACTCGTACTCCCCCAGTTTGGAAAACATTCTTCCACTGGTCAAGTGGTGTCCGTAGATGATGAAATTATCATTTCCACGGATAATGTCACAATTGCAGTCCAGGAACAAAGCCCCCGCTTTTTCCTCTTTTTTGTCAAAATTATGGCTCAGATAATAGGTATTATCCTCCCCCTGCATGACAGGGTAATCAATAATAGTATCGTCAATTTTGATCCAGCCGATTAGGTCTTGATTTAAATTATATAAAGTTTTGTACTGATCCAGAACCTCCAGCGTCACTTCATTACCGCCTTCATCCGTCAGATGCGCCACATAAGCCTCCGGATCGCGCAGCCCCACCAGTGTATCCGATCCCACCAGATTGGAAAGCTGGTCACCCCGCCCGTTTTCCTTATCCGCCGAAAAGTAATAATAAACATAATATCCAAAACCTGCGATTGCAAATAACACAAAAAACAGGATCACGGTTCTGCGGCGTTTCTCTGCTTTTCGCATCTCGAAAAGAATCTGCTTCTGCATTTCCGGATCATAATCTTCCAGGCTTTTTTTCCCACCGGTCTTTTTTGCACTGCTGTTTTTGGCTGCAGCGGACTTTCCCTGCCCTTTCGAGGATGTCCTGTCCTCCTGCCGCAGTTTTTTATGCAGTTCATAAACGGCATCATCAAAACGATCGCCGAGAACGGTCTCAAAGCGTACCTCCCCGGAATTCAGCGCCTGGTACAACTGCTCCGCCCCCTGCGCCGTTTTGCTGTCATGCCGCTGCAATAACAGTTGGATCTTTCGCTTGTCCCGCATCGCGGCTTCAAAATCCGCCTGCGTGCGGAACTCGCTGCGTGATACGGGAAAATCATTCCCGCTCATCATTCATTTATCCCTTCACTACAATATTTACGATCTTCCCCGGTACATAGATCTCTTTTACGATCGTACCGCTCAATTTGCTGCCCAGAGCCTCCTTGCCGGCTGCGATGGCGCTGTCTTTGTCCATGCCCTTATCGATCCTGATGGCTGCCTTTACCTTGCCGTTGATCTGCACGGCGATCTCCACCTCGTTTTCAATCATCTTGGAAGCATCTGCTACCGGCCAGTTTGCGCTGAATACGCTTTCTCCATGTCCCAATTCCGACCAGAGTTCTTCGGCGATATGCGGTGCAAACGGCGCCAGCAGTACCACGGCATCCTCCAGCGTCTTTTTATCGACACCGCTGCCTTTGGTGAGTTCCACCAGCTTATTGTTATATTCCATAAAGCCGGAGATCACGGTATTTAAACTGAAACTGTTCAAACGGTGATCGATATCGTAGATCATTTTGTTGCGGATGCGCTCCAGTTCCGGCGTAACAGTAACCTCCCTGTCCTTGTTCTCCTGCACCATGGTCCAGAAACGCGCCAGAAAACGATATACACCATCGATGCCGCGCGGATCCCATTCGCTGTCCAGTTCGGGCGGTCCCACAAAAAGTTCGTACATGCGCAGGGAATCGCAGCCATAATCCATCACCAGTTCATCCGGGGACACCACATTGCCCTGGGACTTGCTCATCTTCACCGGCTTATCGCCCCATTTTTCCGTATCCGCGGCTTTCTTTAAGATCATGCCCTGGTTGAACAGGCGCGTAAACGGCTCGTCAAAGTCCACGACACCGATATCTTTTAAGAATTTGGTGTAGAAACGGGAATACAGCAGGTGCAGCACCGCGTGCTCCACACCGCCCACGTACATATCTACCGGCAGATATTTATCAGCCTTCTCCCGGCTGACCAGTGCGTCATCATTGTGATTATCCACATAGCGCAGGAAATACCAGGAAGATCCCGCCCACTGCGGCATGGTATTGGTTTCCCGCTTTGCCGGCCTGCCGCACTTCGGGCAGGTGGTATTTACCCAACTGTCGATGGCTGCCAGCGGGGATTCGCCGGTACCTGTCGGCTCATACTTCTCCACATCCGGCAGAAGCAGCGGCAGTTCCTCTTCCGGAACAGGCACGCAGCCGCATTCCGGACAGTGCACGATCGGGATGGGCTCGCCCCAGTAGCGCTGACGGGAAAATACCCAGTCACGCAGCTTGTAATTCGTGGTCTTGCGGCCATAGCCCATCTTTTCGATCATGGCAGGCGCTTCTTTTTTCAGCACGGCAGATTCCTGACCGTTCCAGTCACCGGAATTGATCATGGTGCCGCTGGCATCGGTATAAGCCTCTGTCATGTCTGCGATCTCCCGGCCGTCCTTTGCGATGACCTGGATGATCGGCAGATCAAACTTCTTTGCAAAAGCAAAGTCACGGTCATCATGCGCCGGCACGCACATGATGGCGCCGGTACCATAATCCGCCAGGACATAGTCAGACAGCCAGATCGGCACCTTTGCCCCGTTGACGGGGTTGATCGCATAAGATCCGGTGAATACGCCGGTCTTTTCCTTATCCTGCATGCGGTCCACGTTGGATTTCGTGGAGGCCTTGTAGATATACTCATCTACCGCAGCCCTGGTCTCATCGGTCGCCAGACTCTTCGCCAGCTTGTGTTCCGGTGCCAGTACCATAAAGGTAGCGCCGTAAAGAGTATCCGGGCGGGTGGTATAAACCGTGATGGCCTCTTCCCTGCCGTCGATCTTAAATTCCACTTCGGCACCGTAGGATCTGCCGATCCACTCGGTCTGCATTTTCTTTACCTTTTCCGGCCAGTCCAACTTATCCAGATCATCCAGCAGCCGATCCGCATAGGCCGTGATCTTGAGCATCCACTGCTTTAAGTTCTTTTTGGTCACTTCCGTGTGGCAGCGCTCGCATTTGCCGTCCACCACCTCTTCATTTGCAAGGCCGGTCTTGCAGGAAGGGCACCAGTTGATCGGCATCTCTTTTTCGTAAGCCAGACCTTTTTTGAACATCTGCACAAAGATCCACTGCGTCCATTTATAGAACTTCGGATCTGTCGTATTTACTTCACGATCCCAGTCATAGACCGCCGCGATCTGTCCCAGCTGGCGCTTGATGTTTGCAACATTCTGTGCCGTGGAAACCGACGGATGCACACCGTTTTTGATCGCATAGTTTTCCGCCGGCAAGCCAAAAGCATCCCATCCCATGGGATGGATCAGGTAATAGCCGTTCAGCATCTTATAGCGACTCCACACATCCGAGATCACATAGCCTCTCCAGTGACCCACATGCAGGCCGGAGCCGGAGGGATACGGGAACATGTCCAGACAGTAGTATTTCGGTTTCTTTCCGTCATCTGCATTGACCGGATGTTCCTCCCAGTATTTTTTTCCATTTTTCCTCAATCTCTCGATGGTTATAGGGTACCGCCATTTCGCTTTTCTTTTACCTCGCTTTCGCTTTCTTTTTTCGCTCTAACTGCCCGGGACCGTATGGCCCCGGGCAGCCTGTTTAAAAAACATATTCTATCTCTGCACAAAAACCGGGAAGATCATTCTGAAACATACCTGCGTTCTGGCTGTATCAATCATCATCATCATCCGGATGATCCTTCTTATACTGCCTCAGCCATTCTTCCTCTTCATCCTGCTCTGTCTCATTCGGTGTCTTATAGCGTTCCCGCAGATAATTGCCGGATTCGGAACTATAACCCGGTTTTAATACATTATCATTATCACTGAATTCGATCGCCCAATAATGTACCCCGTTTGCCTCTCTGTGGCCTACACCGATGATCCTCCAGTTGCCATACAGGAGCACATTACGCACATCTGCGGACGCTGCGGTCCACTCGTTGATCACCTCGGATACGCTGCCGCTGCCGGATCTGTAGATCAGTTCACGGAAATAGTGGCGCGGAACATTCTTATCTTCCAGCACACTGTCACCGTTACGCCCGTCCGGACGGATACGGTCATACTTTTTCGTCAGTTCATCCGCCCTGACCTGCGCCCCGTCAATGATCTCGGTCGTGTTCACTAATGATACGCGGTCATTGCTCGTACGAAACTTATTGATGGCTGCCTGCATATCCCAGCGCAGCTGATCGCTCATATTCCGTTTATCCTCAGCCGATGTAGTTGTAGTCGTTGTAGTTGTAGTTGTGGTGTTGGTGGCGGCTGCGGCCTTGACCGTTCCCACACGTCCTTCTGCCTTTCCTGCCGTCTGGTAATGTACATAATAGGAAACCAGATCATTCCCGAATGCTGCCTGCAGATCCGGGTAATTATTCCTGTATGCCTGTACATTAAACTCCGCGCTGCCCTGGCGGCCTTCTGCCATACCATAATTGATAAAATGCGCAAACAGCAGATCAGCATTGCCGCCGCAAGCCGCATTTACATCAGGATTTGCATTGGCATAGTAACCTGCATCAAATACAGCCGCGTAATCCGCCGCTCCCGCCGCATCAGATGTAAGCGGTTTTACTGCTGTCATCAGGCTTGCCGATAAAACGACAGCCGCAGCAAACCGGCCGACTTTTCCATGCTTCAGATTCCTTTTCATGCTCTAACATCCCTCCTTGATCAAAAATGCTACCGTTTATTATACTTTTTTTCATAGAATATTGTCAAGTATGTGCATGTACGAAAACATTTGACAATATGTACCCCCCCGAATATAATTATTTTCTGACACTTGCCTTTATATAGCACGAAACCATAACGGATTTTAAACTGGAGGAAATATGGATTACAACAGGGAAGAACGGGAAATCGATCTGATCGACGCATTTTATCATATCCTGAAAAAGTGGCGCGTCATTCTGTGCTGGATGATCATTGGTCTTCTGATCGCAAGTGCGATCGGATATATCAGATCTGCTTCAAATGCAAACGCAACTACGCCAGGTACAAAAGAAAGCATAAATGCCGCCGAAAAAAAACTGACTGACGCCAAAACTAATATGTCCGCAAGAGAGATCACTGAAACGGAACTGGCTGTGGAATCCTATCTTTCCTACCGGTCGCTCTATGACAGTCTTCTCGATTATAATGAAAATGCACTCATCATGAAACTGGATTTTCGCAGCGTGCCCACGCTTACAAGTTCCTATCTGATCGATGATTATTACAAGGTGGTCTATCCTGAGATTTCCGGCATTGACAGTATCAATAATATCATTGAACTCTACACCAGGAATCTTGGAGATGATGATACTCTTTCAGAGATTGCCCAGGCTGTCGGGGATGATGCCGTGGGAGGTTTTGTCTCGGATCTGTATACAGTCAGTAAGAAGGGCAACAGCATATTAAGCATAATTGTAACCGCCCCATCCCGCGAACAGTGCGGGATCATCATGGATATCCTCAGCGCAAAACTGGAAAGTGCTGTTCCTGATGTACAGAAATCCATACCTCATACCATCACTTATAATGATACTGCTTTCAGTAATTCCATGAACAGGGATATCCTGACACGTCAGCAGTCCCAGATCGATGCATTGATAAATATCGAAAATTCCATGATCCGCACGAAAGTAAATTTAAGCACAAACCAGCAGTCTTACTTTACAGTGCTGGCTGATTTCAGAACTTCCAATGTCTCCGAAAATGCCGCGGCTGCTGAAGACGTGCCTGTTTCTGCCGATACAGCAACACCGCCCTCCGTTCCCGTTTTCAGTCTCAAATATGCTTTGCTGGGGCTGTTTGCTGGCGCATTGCTGACCATCTGCTGGTACTTTTTCCGCTATGTGATTTCGACGGATATCAAGACAAAAGAGGAGATAGCATCCCTGTTCCAGCTGCGTGTTCTGGGATATTTTAAAGAAAACAGGAAATATGCCGGAATCGACGCACTGATCGAGAGGCTGTTCCATGGAAAGGAAACCCCTCTTTCAGAGGCAGAACGCCTCGATATGATCTGCACGGACATCCTTATCAGCACCCGGAAATCCGGTGCATGTTCCGTATATCTGACAGGCACCGCAGGCAGTGACAACGCAAATGCCTATATGGAAAAAATTGCGGATATACTGAAGAAAACTGCCCCGGAACTGAAGGTGGATTTTGGCGGATCGATAAATCACGATCCCGTTTCCCTGAAAAAAATGTCTGTCTCTGAAAGCACTGTGCTCGTAGAGGTCATCGGCACTTCCAGGTACACGGAACTTGCAAAGGAACTGGAATTATGCCGGGAGTCCGGTACTCATGTGATCGGTGCAGTCGCCGTTTATTGATATGCGCATCATCTGATATCCTTCTGTCTTCAATATGATCAAATCGAACCCGTTTAGTCAGCTTTGCTGGCATATTCCTTTCGGTGGCTAATGCGATAAAAAAAAAAGGGATGCAGTTTTAAACTGCATCCCCATTTTAATATTACTCTGCTTATTCTTCCTTATTGCTCTCTGCCACTGCTTCTGCCCTGGCTGCCACTTCTTTCTCCTGCACATCCGAAGGTGCCTGCTCATAGCGTACAAAGGTATAGGAATAATCACCGCGGCCGCCGGTCATGGAACGCAGATCCGTGCAGTATCCGTACAACATGGACATCGGGATCTCCGCTTCCACCGTCTGTCTGCCATTGCCTACCGGATTCATGCCCAGCACACGCCCGCGGCGCTTGTTCAGATCTCCCATCACATCACCGGTATACTTATCCGGCACCGTTACTTTCAGGGAAGCGATCGGCTCCAGAAGTACCGGCCCGGCTTCCATAAAGCCCTTTTTGAATGCCTGGATGGTCGCCATCTTAAATGCCATTTCCGAAGAGTCTACCGGATGATAGGAACCGTCATACAGCGTTCCCTTTACGCCTACTACCGGATAGGCGGCCAAAGGCCCACGCAGCACGGATTCCTGCATACCTTTTTCCACTGCCGGGAAATAGTTCTTCGGCACGGCGCCGCCCACCACCTCCTGGGTGAATTCATACGCTTCATCCAGATTTCCGCTGGGTTCAAAGCGCATCTTGACATGACCGTACTGACCGTGTCCGCCGGACTGCTTTTTATATTTGTATTCCACATCCGATTTCTTCTTTATCGTTTCTTTATAGGCGATCTTGGGCTTCACCAGCTCGATCTCAACTTTGTACTCGTCTTTTAAGCGGGAAGCGATCACCTCCAGATGCTGCTCGCCCATGCCGTAAAGCAGTGTCTGGCGGTTCTCGCCGTCATTCACTACCTTCAGTGTCAGATCCTCATGGGACATTTTCTGCAGGGACTGCGCCAGCTTATCGATATCTGCCTTGTTCTTCGGGCGGTAGCGCATATAAGTGTACGGTACCGGCAGTTCGGTCTTGCCGTATTCGATCGTATTTGCCTTGGTGGACAGCGTATTGCCGGTGCGCGCCGCCGTCAGTTTTGCGATGGCACCGATATCACCCGCATGCAGTTCCTTGATCTCGCTGACCTTGCCGCCGGTCATGATATAAAGCTTGCTGACTTTTTCCTCGATATCCTTATCCTTGTTGTAGATCATGTCATCGGCTTTGAGCACGCCGCTCATCACCTTGATCAGCGAGTACTTGCCGATGAACGGATCCACGATCGTCTTCCAGATATAGGCACTTTTTGCTTTTGAGAAATCATAATCCGCCTGGAAGATCTCGTTGTTCTTTAAGGAAATCCCGGCCACTTTCTTGTTTAACGGCGACGGCATGAGTTTTACGATATCGTCCATCAGCGCGTAAGTACCCTGGCAGAGAATGTTGGAACCCATAGAGATCGGGAAGATGTCACAGGTGTTCACGCTGATGCGCAGCGCCGCGCGGATCTCATCTTCCGAGAAACTTTCCCCGCCAAAATACCGTTCCATCATATCCTCGCTGGTTTCCGCGACAGCCTCCATCAGGGAATCGTGATAGGTATCCAGATACTCTTTACTGTAATCCGGCAGTTCCATATCCACCACGTCCTTGCCCTGCCATTTCTGAGCTTTGCGGCTGATGACATTGACATAACCCACAAACTTCTCGTTTTCACGTACCGGGAAGTGCAGCGGTGCGATCTTCTTGCCGTATCTTTCCGTCAGATCATCCACCACCTTACGGAAAGACGCATTGTCCACATCCATATCTGTTACGTAAAACATGCGGGGCAGTTTGTTCTTCTCGCAAAGATCCCATGCACGCTCCGTGCCGACTTCCACGCCGGCCTTGCCGGATACCACAATGACCGCTGCATCCGCCGCTGCCGCCGCTTCCTCAGCTTCGCCCACAAAATCAAACATTCCCGGGGTATCCAGTATATTGATCTTTGCACCCTCCCACTCCAGCGGGATCACGGATGTGGAAATGGAAATCTGGCGCTTCTGCTCTTCTTTTCCGTAGTCAGAGATCGTATTCTTATCTTCGGTCCTGCCCATACGCGAGGTCAAACCTGCCAGATAAGCCATCGACTCTGCCAGTGCCGTCTTTCCTGCACCGCTGTGCCCCAAGAGTACCACGTTTCTGATCTTGTCTGTTGTGTAGACGTTCATACTGTAACCCTCCGATTTTCTGTTTTTTATGAATATGGTCCTATATTAACTTAATGTATTTGTACATATTGCACATACGCATCACAAAAAAGAACCACATTTGTTATTATTTTAACAAATATGGTTCCTATAATCAAGCATTGTTTTGTGAATTCTTTCATTAACCCTGACTGTTCCCCCGGGTGTCTGAACAGTTATCATAAATCACGCCATGATCCGGCGCGGCAAATACATCCGGCGCAGCCGATCCGGTCAGAGCATCAGCACTACCGTCAGGATCAGCAGCGGTATGGATAAAAGGATCGAAGGCAGCAACATACTGTCTGCACCAAAATAGGTCATCACAACGACAAACATGAGCAAAACGGTATATACATGCGTAAGCGCCTTTCTGGCTTCCGGCGAGATCTTTAAGATATCCTTCGGACGCCCGGCGCAGCGCAGACGGATGGAATCCGAAGTCAGTATGATAAATACCGGCAGGCCAAACAGTACAGGAAAGACCATATCATTCAAAAAAATGTACAGCCCGATCTTCGGCACCCAGACCCGGAATACCAGCCAGAGTCCGCTCCCGATCATCCAGGCCACTGCCAGTGCCGAGATAAAACTCACGCGGAAATAAAGCATCAGGTTTTTGAAACTATGGACATTCGGCGCTTCCTCTTTATAGAGATACCATAATTTATACGGCATATAGGCCGCCAGAAAATTGCCGGCAAATCCCAGCACCGAAGACGGTTCCAGCGTGCCAAACATATCTGCGGCCAGATTGCCGAAAGCGCAGGCCCATCCCGCCACCGTGCCAAAGCAGAGCCCGGAAACCACGGGCACCGCATTTACCGGCCGCACCTCTGTGAGCCCCTCCACCAGAACCATCACTTTAAAGCAGGCGCCCAACACGATAAAGATCAGAAATACCAGGATGAACTGCTTTACTTTTCCGAAAGACAGTTCCTTATTATCTTTTGCCGGATCGGATGCCGCTTTGCTTTTTATGACACTGCCGCCCTTCTCCTTGCTTTCCGCTTCTGCCGCCATTTCATTTTGCGCAGCCGCTTCTTTTTCCGCAGCACTTTCTTGTATTCTGACAGTTTCATTTGCTTTGACAGCATTGTATTTTGCAGCAGTGTCTTTTGCTTTGACAGTTTCGCTCCCTGCCGCTTCTTTGGCTGCTGCAGCTTCTTTTTTCATGACTGCGTTCTTTTCCGCAGCATATTCTTTTTTTAGCGCCGCGCTCTTCGCTTTTCTGTTTTTCTTTTTACTCATTGCGGTACCTCACTGCGTTTCAGCCGCCGGAAAACCTCTTTCCAGTCCAGATTGCCGATCATGCTGCCGATCACGATCACCACCGCACCGACCAGCGCCCGCAGGCTGAAATCCTCCTCCACGCCGCCAAAACTCTCCGGAATGAACACCGACAGGATCAGCGTAATGACCGGCTCTAAGGCAAAGATCAGCACCACATCCACCGGATCGCCGTATTTCTCTCCAAACATCAGCATGATATATGCAAACGCTTTTGTGAAGATCGCCAGTACAAACAGAGAAGATAAGAAACTGCGGTCGTACTCCAGCATAAAGATCTGCCCCGGGCTCTCCAGATTCCAGATCACCATGGATACGATGGCCATGACGACCAGCTGCACTACGGCCAGAAGGATCGGATCGTCCTCCTGCGTATATCGGTTGGATACCACATTATAAAAAGACATGCAGATACAGTCGCCCAGCATAAACAGCGTTCCCGCCACGGGAAATTCATCGGGATCTACCCCGTTGGTGATCAGGACACCGGTTAAGATCAGGACGATCGCGATGATCTGCGATCTTGTCGGCATTTTCAGCAAAAACATCATCACCACCGGCACGATGACGATATCCAGTGACGTCAGCACACTGGCCGAGGCCGGAGCCAGCCTGTCGATCCCCTCTTTTTCAAACAACAGCACCAGCGTCATGAGCAGCCCTAAAACAATGCTGTGTATCAGCGTCTGCTTTGTGAGTTTTGCAAGCCTCGGAAGAAACAAAAGCACCAGGATCAACGCGGCGATCCCGTTCATGAGCGCCAGATAGCCAAAATCCGTCAGTTCCTCCGGCAGCCCCTTGATAAAAACGTATGCGGACGCCCAGCACAGCATGACAGAGAATATTACGATATTATTTTCAAACTTACGCACGGAACCTGCCTCACCTTTATTGATTTATGATATCTGCCCGGAAAACGCAGGCACGCCCGCACGATGCCTGAGCAGTCAGGTTGCAGAACCTTATCCGATCTCATTCAAACGGAAGCCTAACATCGTCAGATCGTCAAACTGCGGCGCATCACCGACAAAAGCATCCACGCTGCGGCGCACATGCGCCAAAAGATCCTTCTGGGTGCTCCCCCGGAAGTCGTTGAGCGCCTCGATCAGCCGCTCCTCGCCATACAACTCCTCTTTCGCGTTGGTCGCCTCCGGTACGCCATCGGTGTATACAAAGAGGGAATCCCCGCGATCCAGATGGAACGGATGCATCGGGAACGGGATCCCTTCCATGACACCCATCGGCGCACTGTGTTTGTATTTCACATATTCAAATGCGCCGTCTTTGCGCTTCACCACCGGATGCTCATGCCCGCCGTTTACGGCAAAGCCGTCTCCGGTGTTCAGATCCAGGATCGCAAACCATACCGTCACGAAATACTGCGCGTCATTTCCCTGGCAAAGCTGCTCGTTGACATCCTGCAGGATGATATCCGGTGTCCCCCCCAGCATGGTGCGGTTCTGGATCAGGCTCTTTGAGATCGCCATGAACAATGCCGCCGGCACGCCCTTACCGGACACGTCCGCGATCACCAGCGCGATATGATCCTGATCGATCAGGAAGATATCATAGAAATCCCCGCCCACCTCCTTGGCCGGCGACATGCTGGCATAGATGTCAAAATCGCTTCGCTCCGGGTACAGCGGAAAGATCCGGGGCAGCATATCCGCCTGGATCTTTCTGGCCACATCCAGTTCCGCGCCGATACGCTCCTTTTCTTTGGTCACCGCCGTAAAATTATCCATGTACTCTTTGAGCTGCTGGGACATATGCTCAAAAGCATTTCCAAGACTCTCGATCTCATCCCCGGTCCGGATATCGCACTTCAGCACCTCGCCCTTCTGCATCTGATTGGCGACAAAATTCTCCGCCATGTCATCCAGTTTTTTGATGGGCCGGATGATCTTCTGCGACATCAGCCGGAAATAAAACCAACTGAACACGATGACGATCAGCACCATGGAGATCACAAAGATCACCAGCGCATGCACAACCTCCAGAAAGATGCCTTCCATGGAAACATCCACTGCCGCCAGTGCCACGGCATTTCCGGCAGAGTCAAAGACCGGGATGAAGGCGGATGCCACAAAGCCATATACCGGGTGGGACGTCACCAGCATATTGTGTTCAAAAGAATTGTTGGTACCAATGTCCTGACTGAAGTCCTCGGCAAAAGCCGCTTTCATAAAGACCGCCCCTTCGCCGTAATATTCATCAAAATCCCCCAGATCCATGATGCCCTCTTCCGAATCCGGATCCCCCGCATCCCAGATATAGCGATAACCGTCTTCCTCCGGCACGCAGATATAAAGATACTGCAGGTCAAAAGCGTTTTTAAAATCCGTCAGTTTTTGCAGATAGACTTCATACGCTTCATCTTTTTCCATGGTCGCCGCATAGCGTGCCACATCGTCCCCGTTAAGAAGGCGTGATACGCTCCATGCGCACGAAAGCGCTTTATCCGTATAACTGGTTTTGGCCGTTCTTGCCGTGATGCGCGCAAACAGTACCGCGCTCCAGATATCGATCAGGATAAACATGACCAGATTGATCAGGATAAAACGTGTCCGCAGACTCTTTTTCCTTTCTTTTTTGGACTTTTGCTTTTTCTCTGTGCTGTTGCCCTGTTCCTGCTGTTCCGATGCAGCCATCTTATTCCCCTGCCTGTTCTAAAAAAATGAAAAAATCAAAAAATGAATCTATCTATGCCTCGTGTCCTGCCGTGTTTACCGGAACGGATACTCTTTGGCATCCCATACACGGTGATCTGCCGCCTGCACCACCCCCAGCCGCACATGTCCGTCCGAAAGCGCGTATAACCAGATATCTCCCAGATCGATCTCAGGCACCGTCAGTTTTTCTTTGCTGAAATAAACGCTTTTTACAAAATATACCCTGCCTTTGATACGCACCCGCACCATGCGGTTATAGATCCGGTAGCGTGCTTTTGCTTCCTGCAGCGTCAGTTCATGCGTGTACCTTGCCTCTTCGATATGCTGAATGCGCCAGTAAGGGTACTGGCTGGTCTGCGGTCTGGCAGACGCCCAGCATTTCTCCATATCATCAAAAAATCCTGTAAGCAGTTCCATGGCAGTGCAGTCACATTTCAGGTACAGATCCACGCTGTCCTCTTCCGGAAGGATCGGTATCTCTTTCTGCAGCAGGATATCTCCGCGATCCAGATGTTCCGACAACTTATGGATCGTAATGCCTGTATGATCCATTCCGCGCTCCAAAGCACATTCGATCGGACAATAACTTCTCCCCAACGGTAGAAGGGACGCATGTATATTGATGCCAAAAAAACCCTCCGCTTTGGAAAGGATCGGTATCTTCCTGCCGTAATCGGCACTCAGAAACAAGCGCACGCCGTCACGGATATACTCTTTTTCTTCCTCCGGCGTGATCGTATGGTAATGCACCGGGATCCCGCTTTTCACGGCATAATGGATCACCTCGGAATCCCTGAAAAAATCTTCACTGCCGCTGCAGGAATACAGTGCAACGATCTCATGCGACTTTGCCACCGATATAAATGTAGTTAAAAATGCATCTGTACCGAGAAAAACAATCTTCAACGCTTACACTTCCTCCACTTGATGATCTCTCCCCGGATAACCGTTCCGCCCCCCCTGGGATCCGGACCGTTACTCTCTCAATCCATAATACAAAAACTGTCCGAAAAGCGCAAGAAGCAAATTCACTTTTCCATTGATCTGTTCATATGCTTATAAAATATTATCTTGCAATTCTTCTGCCGGACATGCTAATATTCTTTATGTACATATTATATCTTGAATTACAGAAAGGACGCTTTCATGGAACATTATCCTTTTTCAGATTATCTTTTCCTGGGGTTTGGCCTGATCGGCGGCTCCATCGCAAAAGCCATCCGCGCGGTACAGCCCTCCGCACGCATCACCGCCTATGCAAGGCATAAGGAAAAACTAATGCCGGCGCTGGACGATCATACCTTAGACGGCATCGCGGACAGCCTCCTGTCCGATCTGGAAAGGGCGGACGTGATACTGCTCTGCGCGCCCACCGGCGTAAATATCGAAAACCTTAAGGCCATCGCGCCCTATGTGCGCAAGGATACCCTGATCACGGATGTCGGTTCGGTCAAGCATGACATCCAGGAATCTGCCGACACGCTCGGACTCTCAGAGCAGTTTCTGGGCGGCCACCCCATGACCGGCAAAGAGACCACCGGCTATGAGAGCGCGGATGCCCGTATCCTCGAAAACGCTTATTATATCCTGACACCGTCCCCAAAGACCAGACAGGACTTTACCGACCGCTTTACCGCGCTTGTGGCGAGCCTGCATTCCCTGGTGCTGCATGCCGATCCGCTGTACCATGACTATGCCACGGCGGCCATCAGCCATGTGCCGCATCTGATCGCGGCCGAACTGGTAGGACTGGTCGAAAGAGAGGACAACAACAGCCAGTTTATGAAGACCATTGCGGCCGGCGGTTTTCGGGACATCACCCGCATCGCCTCTGCCGATCCCGCCATGTGGGAAAATATCTGCCGCAGCAATACCGCAAACATCCGCACGCTGCTGCGCCACTATATCGAAGGATTGGAGCATATCGACAGCATATTGTCAGAAGGGCATTTTGAAAAGATCCGTGAACTGTTTCAGGACTCCGGCGCTTACCGCGCTTCCTTAAATGACCGCAAGACCACCTCCATCGATCCTGACTACCGCATCTTTGTGGATATCCCGGATGAGACCGGTGAGATCGCCGTTATCGCCACGCTGCTGGCCGCCAGATCCATCAACATCAAAAATATCGGCATCACGCATAACCGTGAGCAGGCCGAAGGTGCCCTGTATATTGCTTTTGAAAACGAGACCGAACGTCAGACGGCTTTGCCCATCCTGCAAAAATACGGATACCGTGTGATGAGCAATTAAGCCTTTTTCTTCCGTTTCTTCTTCCATCGCGTCCATGCTTCCGCCAGCAGTACCGAAACGATGCCCAGACAGATCCCCAGAAGGATCTCTGCGAAATAGTGATCCGAGTAGGCACTGCCGGTGATCGTCCTAAGCCCTACCTGGATGATCCAGACCACGAGCACCCACTGGATCAGGTACACTGTGTTCACGTTCCGGCTGATACTCTCCACAATGCGCATCAGCCATGCCGGCCAAAGATCTTTCAGCGCGCAGAACAGCCCCAGCAGCCCAAAACTGATGCTGATGCAGACGACGACATCCAGCGGGTTCACATGGTAAAACACATTCGCTCCTTCGCCGCCCATCATGCCGCTCCCCGTGATCATCTCTATAGCGACCACCGTGATGGAAAACAGCCCGCAGACCGGCGAAACATAACGGTAAAATGCCTTTTTGTCCACCAGATGCCTGTCATAATCCCCAAACACATATCCGGCCGCATAGACGATAAACCAGTGCAGCAGCGGGAACTCGCTCAGCACGCCGGTATCTTCCCGTATGCCGATCACATGCCCCAGCAGGATGTTCAGCGCTATATTGCCGGTATCACAGCCTTTGATCATTGTGCCGATGATATTCATCAATGCCCCGATCAGCAGCAGGCCTGCTTTGGGCACTTTCAAAAACTGCAGCAGTGCCATAAAGAACATCCCCAGTCCGGCAAACTGCAGTATATCATTTCCAAAAATGAGATACGGCAAAGGCTCCAGATAGTATGCGGCGTCTTTCGTGATCAGAAAGCCTGTCAGGTACGGCAGCAACGCCCGGAAGATATTCAGGCAGAAGCCGATCCACAAAATCCTAAGCCCCCTCGCCGCCAGATGCTTCGCATCATCCCTGCCGCTGTAAGCCAGGCCGATCCCCATGGCAAAAAGAAAACCGGGCGGGCCAAAAGGCCCCCCCATAATGCTGTCAAAAAAATAGGGGATACCGATCCTGTCCAAGACTTCATCCGGCGTAGCCTGTACAAAGACATGCACGACTGCCAGTTCCATGATCATCCGTGCCTTAAAAAAATCCAGTTCCGGCTGCCTGCCGCTGTTGATATGATCTTTATCATATTTCCAGGGCAGGCGAAGCCGTTTTCCCTGCGTATCCAACTTTTCAGCCATTTCCCTCTGCCGCCTTTGTTCCGTTATATTTCAGTGCCAGCATCGTAATGTCGTCAAACTGCTCTGCACCTTTCGTGATATTACGTACATCCGCAAGTACAGTTTCGATCATACTCTTGGGCGATGCATCCGGTTTCGTATCCAGTATGCGCAGGATACGGTCAGTGCCATACATCTCCTCCGCCACATCACATGCCTCCGGCACACCATCCGTATATACAAAGAGCGTATCCCCGGGATGCATCTGATATGTTTCCGTACTGTAGGTGAGTTCTTCCATAAATGCCAGCGGCGGATGATGATGATCCCTGATCAGGCAGAATCTTTCACCCGCTTTGCGCATGATCGGATACTCATGCCCGGCATTGACCGTGACCAGTTCCCCGCTGACCAGATCCAGAATCCCCACCCATAAAGTAAGGAACTGGCTTTCCGTATTGTTCTCCATCAATTCATTATTTACATGGAAAAAGACATCCGCCGGATTTTCCCCGGTCTGCAGGCGGTTCTTGACCAGCACGCGGGAGATCATCATAAACAGCGCCGCCGGGATGCCCTTGCCCGATACATCAGCGATGACCAGTGCCAGATGCGACTCATCGATAAAATAAAAATCATAAAAATCCCCGCCGACTTCCCTGGCCGGTTTCATATCCGCATAAATCTCAAATTCATCCCTGTCCGGAAATGCCGGAAAGCGGTGCGGCAGCTGGCTGTCCTGGATGGATGCCGCCATGTTCAGTTCCGCGCTCATCCTTTCTTTTTCCGCCGTGATGCGGATGTTGTCAGACATGATCTTTCGCAACTGGATATCCATTTTTTCAAAGGATTCCGAAAGCGTCTGCAACTCATCCCCGGTATAGATCTTGTTATGATAATACTCGTCTTCCTTATCCAGATGCTCCGCGATCTCACTGGCCGCTTCTGTCAGGCGGTTGATCGGCTCGATCAGTTGTTTTCGGACACGGAAATAATAGATGATGCTGGCAACCGACAATGCGACTACCACCGAAAGGATCACCTGAACGATGACCAGCCACATGGTCTTCTTGACCTCTTTCACGGAAATATCCGCGCAGACCAGTGCGACCGGATCCCCATTCTTGTCAAAGATCGGGGACGCGCCTGTGATCAGCGGCCCATAGTATGGATCGTCATATTCCCAAAGGGATTCGATGGGATCGCGTCTGAAGATCTCCTTGTTCATCATCTGGGCGGTCTCAAAATTGGAGTACTCCTCCTCTTCTCCCAGCGACTCCCCTAAAGCGCCTTCCGTATCCCAGACATAGATCATCCCTGTTTCCGTAGGGATGCACACATAGAAATACTGCAGATCAAACCCCTTCTGCAGCCAGCGCATGCGTCCGTCGATCCGTTCATAGAGTTCATCCGTTTGCAGCGTATCGACATACTTTAAGACACGCTCGCCATCGATCAGCCTGGCGATGGCCTTTGTCGAAGAATATACCGTTTTCTGGTATTCGCTCAGGACATTATGTCTGAAGTGTATTGAGAACACAATGCACACGCCAACCGACATGAGTATTGTCAGCATGATCAGTTCCCATGCATACCGTCTTCCCATTTTCTGACGCATTTTGCTTACCCCTTCTATCGTGCGGCACGTAGTACCTGCCGCTTTTCGTCCTATGTATCATCCCACGCCAAACCGCCTGCTGCGGCAGCAAATACCCGCTATACCTCCGGCGCAAGCGATATCCCCGCCCCCGCAGCGTTCGGTCCCGTATGGCACGCCACACTTAAAGAAAGGGGATCGTAATATACCATGCTTCCGGGAAAGGCCGCCGCCACCTGCTCTTTCCAGGCCTTCGCCTCATCCCGGTCCAAAAACGATCCTGCGCAGCCGATCAAAAGCTGTTCGGCGCTGTACTGCGCAAATACCGTATTTCTTTCCTTGACCAGTGCATCGATCACGCCCTGCCTTGCCTTCTGCAGGCCGCGTATTTTCTGATAAGTATCAAACTTATCCCCGTGTGTCTCCAGTACCGGTTTGATCCCCAGCAGATCCCCCAGAGCCGCAGCCGCAGGGGTCACGCGTCCGGTACGCTTAAAGTACATCAATGTCTCCACCGTAAGATAGACGCAGGATTTATATGCGTCCTCTTCCAGTTTCTGCTTGATCTGCGCAGCCGTTGCCCCTTCCCGGGCAAGTTTGCAGGCCTGCAGTACCGACTGCCGCTGTGTTACGGAAATCCTGTGGTTATCCGCTACGGCTACCCGGCCGTCATACTCCTCCGTCAGCATCTGCGCCGACTGGTACGATCCGGACAAGCCGCTGGACATAGGGATATAGATCAACTCATCCGCTGTATCCAGCACCAGTTCCCACACATCCATGATCGCGCCCGGCGAGGGCTGGGAAGAACTGACATTCCGGTTCCCCATCAGCGCCTCAAAAAACTGCGCGTGCGTGATATCCTCATTTTCAAAATAGGTATGGTCATCGATGATCACCGGCATCGGTATCACATGGATCCCCATCTGCCTGGCCTCATCGCCGAAAATCCCGCTGTTTGAGTCTGTAACCACCGCAGTGCTCATATCAGTTATTCCTTTCATCCCCCCAGAAAAATAACGCAACCGTCCCCGGTCCCGTATGGGCACCGATCAGACCGCCGATGGAAAAGATCTCCACCTTGCCCCTGGTCTTCGGGAAACGCTCTTCGATCAAATCTGCCACGGCTTTTGCATCTTCATAGCATGCTGAATTTGAGATAAAGACTTTGCCGTCATAATCACGTCCGCCTTCGGCATGTTCCTCCATCTTTTCCACGATACGGCTGATCACCTTTTTTTTGCTGCGGATCTTTTCCCGGGGGATCAGCCGCCCCAGATAGTCTACATTTAACAGCGGGCAGATATTTAACAGCGTGCCTACAAAACCGGCTGTCCTGGATACCCGCCCGCCGCGGATATAAAAGGTCAGGTCTGTTGAGAAAAACCAGTGGTGTACGTGCAGCCGCAGTTCCAGTGCTTTTTCATACAACTCATCAATGCCCATGCCGGCATCCCGCAGATCCGCCAGCCGGTCCGCCAGCAGTCCAAAACCGGAAGAAGCCGCCAGAGAATCCACCACATACAGTTTTCTGTCCGGATAGCGCTCCGCAAGTGCCTCCTGTGCCAGTCTTGCGGAATTGACCGAGCCCGAAATGCCGGAAGACAGCACCAGATGCAGCACATCCCTGCCTTCTTTTAAAAAGCCCTCAAAATAAGCCTCATAATCCCCGGTGCTGATCTGTGAAGTCTTGGTATCCTCCCCGTTCACCATGCGCCTGTAAAACACGTCAAAAGGAATGGTCTGTCCCAGATCATCCGGATATACCGTTCCGCCCAGTTCATACTGAAAACAGATATAGCGGATATCCCTTTTTGCAAAATGTTCTTTCGTCAGATCCGCTGCGGAACAGCAGCTCAAAATATATTCTGCCAAAGCAAAACCTCCATCGTGCCAAACTGTCTACAGCCTAATATATTACCATAAAACTCGTCACTCGGCAAGCCGCTTTGTTTTTTAGCCCCCTTTTAAAGAACCCTTCCTTTTTCTTCCTTTTTCATCTGTTCTGCCGCACTCCTGCTTTCCTGGCGTACAGCACTCCGGCGCTCCGGTTTTGTGTCCGCGGACAGTTCATTCAGATCCACTTTTCTGCGTCCTTCCGGCTTTTCTGCTCCCGCCTGCGCAAATGCTGCCCTTCCATGATCTTCCGGCTGCAGCATTCCCTTGATCGCATCTCCCATTTTGGAAAGCAGGCCTTCCCCCTGTTTTTCCGCGCCTTCTTTTTCCTCTTCCTCTGCTTCCTTTCCGTCTTTGTCGCCGTGCTCCAGAAAATCAGGGATGCCATTGCCGTCATCATCCTTTAAAAAGCCCAGATGGTCATCTGCGCGCTCCTTTGCCAGCTGCACGCGTTCTTCCATTTCCGCCGCTTTGCGTTCCTCGGCTTTTTCCACCTCCTGCCTGGCCTGTGCTGCCAGTTCCGGCGCAATGGCACGCAGGGCATCCAGCGCATATTGATAAAGCGCGTGATCGCTGCCCATACCACTGATAAAGGCTTTCAGTTCACGCAGCAGCGCCTCTTTGGACTGCTCCTGCTTCTGTGTATCCTGTACTTCTTTTCCGTTCGCATCCTCCAGATTCTCCAGTTGACGATACAGCCGTTTTTCACTTTCCTTATTTTCTATGCCCTGCCCGTTCCCCATCATCCTGCGCAACTGTTCCAGTTTTTCTTTCTGTTCCTCATTCAGCATCAAATCCGCCATGTTTTTTCTCCTCTCTTAAATGCACTTTTTTTATATCTGACTGTGTCCGGCTCCTTTTTCCTCGATGATTTTACGGAAAGAGCAGCGTTTGTGAAAAACGCTGCCCTCTCTTTCTTTTTAAGAACTTCCGGTATCTCACCGGTGCTTTGGTGCAAAGCCTGTACCGCTTCCGGTCAATGTTTGGGACCTTTCCCGGGTACTACCGCCTTGTTGTTCTCCATCTGGTCATTCTCGCCGTGCTTTACATCTTCCTGCTTCTGTAACTGCTTTACATCCTTAACGCTGTTACGGCGGCTGCGTTTTGCATCCCTTTCCTTCTGATCGTCTTTTACGATATCAACCTTCTTGCGCTTTTCATCTTCCAGTTTCACGCCATCCAGTGCATCCGCTACCAGTGACACATCCGTTTTGACTGCGTTATCCAGAGTCTCCGATACCGGTCCCAGCATATTCTCCAGTGCCGTAGCCGTATCCAGCCGGCGCTTACCCATGTCATGGATCTTGCCAAAGATGCCGGGCTGTCTCTCCGAGACATATGTATGCACTTTGTTCTGTAATTCACGATAGAATTCATCAAAGGTATCTTTAAAATTACCGAGCTGCTCTTTATCGGTTCCCTCCGGAAAACCGATCTCGATCTTCCCGCCGGTACCCTTTGTATAATCTAATACACCGGTCTTTTCAAATTTGTAGAGCGCTTTGATGGCGGTCAACATCTGCTTATATTCCTTTGAATCCTTGTGGAACGCGTACTCATCATGTTTATCCTCCAGATCCTTGATCACTGCCTCGAGATTCATCCGGCTGATCTCACGCATGAAGCAGTCCCGGCATCTTGCCTCCTTATCCGCCTTGGTAAGCCCGCCGCCTCCCTGCATCTTGCTCTTTAAGTAATACGCCCGCTCCGGTATCTTGCTGATATCCGTAAAGATGTTATGCCCCTTTGCGTTCGCGTCATCACTGAAAATACCATTCCTGAAGGAAAGCTTATCTACCGTCAGCGACTTAAAATCATCCGTGATCAGCAGTTTCCCGTGTTTGATACCATTATGTACCTTGAGATCTGCTTTGCTGTTGCCCAGGAGCGCGCCTTCCGACGTGAGTTTCTTATTGTTCAGGGCGAGACACATTTCGGTAACATTCTGCGTCACCACGCGCGTCATCTGATCCATGGTTTCCTTAGACGCCTCTTTTGTCCCGTATCCGCTGACGATATCCCTGACAAAATCCGAGATGCGTCTCTTTGTCTCCTTCTCATCCGCGCTGTACAGGTTTTTGATCGTACTGCCCAGTTCTCCCGAGAGCACTCCCAGATCTTCCAGTTTGATCTTCCCTGCAAACTCTCCTTCCTGGAACATCGGCTTCGGCTCGAAATGGATCAGTCTGGCTTCGTAATGTCCCTTATCGTCCGAGGGGATCTGCGCAAACTTCATGTCCTCAAACTTCGGCAGCGGTGCGCCGCAAAGATAGCAGATCGCCTGCAGGTTCGCCAGATCCTTGATCATCTTCGGATTGTTAAACTGCTGCATGGTAAGGTTCTTGGATTCTCCGTTCAGAAGGATCTCTTTACCGGTAATGACCTTTGCCTCGCTTTGACCTAATACCTCTATATTATCATTCAGGCTCTTTTTATAAGGATCATTGTACAGGATCTTTTCCGGTACCGTTTCTACCATAAGGCCTCTGTAGGTCTTGTCCTCACCCGGCACCGAGATGTTTGCAATGTACGCCTTCGACACAAGTCTTGCATCCTGCTTCGCCGACTTCTTGTCAACGCCTAATTTTTCGGACATTCTGGAAAGGGCAAGCATGTTCATGGTCAGGTCATACCCGTAGGAAACATTACCTTCCTCCCGCGCTTTTGCGTCAGCATGGTTGATGCCCAGTCCTGAGATACCGCTCAATACACTTTGGATCATCTCGCGGTCTTTCTCATTATTCCACCATTCATAACCACCCAGTTTTTCATTTTCGGCAGCTGCTTTCTCCAGAATGGATCCATCCAAAACCTTATTCTTTTTAATATTCGCATTGATGTCACCGATGGTCGGCATTACCTTGGAGAAAGCATCCGGATCCGCCTTTGCCTGGGCGATCAACTCCTCCGCGATCTGCTTTGCCTGCTCGCTTGCACCATCCAGGAGCGGTTTCAGTTTATCCAGTTCTTCCGACAGACCTTCTTTGGACGGTACCTTGGGAATATCGAAGAAACGCCCGTTATAGGTTTCATTGGAATTGTACTCATACTGGAAGTGCGCCAGATTACGGTAACTGCCGGTCTGTCCCTCCTGCAGGTAACTGTCATGGAAGATCTTGTTCTGGCGGATCGTCCAGATATTCTTTGCCTTTTCCGGATCCGAGTGCATCATCTCCATGATGTTGATGCAGTCCGGCTTGGTATAATCCGCCTCCTTATTGCACACCAGCGTCTGGCAGATCAGGCCCTTATGGTGCAGGTTATCCAGTCCGTTAATGTATTCCTGCGGGATCTGATCCTCCGGCTTCTTGCCGTCATTATACTTTTTGCACTTATCAGACAGCATGATGGATAAGTACTGGATCTGCTCATAAACATACTGCAGCCGCTCCACGGAATTGATGCCGCCTTTAAAATCACCATCCAGCACCCTCTCACCGGTTCTGGGCAGGTCCGGATAAGAGCCGTCCTCCAGAGTACGGAAATACTTATCCTCAAACTCCTTCATCATCTCCAGATAGCGTGTCAGGTCATTATAGTCTTTGACAAACTCCAGATCCTTTGCCGCTCGCCGGCCACCGGTAACGACTGCCGTCACAACACGGCTCCAGATGGAAGCGTTATTTACGACCTTTCTTACTCTCTGGCCATCCTTGTTGATCTCCCACTTATCCTCTTCCTTCATCAGCACGCCGGCTTTGGTCAGCTTGTATGCCAGATCCGGCGACTTATGCAACCTGGTGAAGCGCTCCAATTCGTTGCGGAAATTATATCTGGAAGTATCCGCGCGTCCGGACATTGCCTCCTGGATCGTAAACAGAGAGATGTTCAGATCCGCTCTGAAAGCGCCCAGACGGTGCACTGTCGTATTGGAAAGCGTTGCCATGCCGCTGATAAAGGACTTAAACGCCTGATTATTGCTCTTTTTGAAATCATCCGTATTCGCATAGTCCTGAATCGTCTTCTGCAGATCCTGGAAAGAATGCAGCAGTTCATCCTGATCCGCTTTCGTCAGCAGAGGATATTCTTCTACCAGCATTTTCTGGTCTCCGACCTGGAATCTGGAATCCTCTTTCATCTCGTAATTGTAGTATTTCTGCAGCTTATCGAACTTGGAGTACAGGATGCCCTTGACATCTTCCATGAACTTTCTCTGTGCATCCGTATACTGCGTACTGCCGTCCGCAAGACCTTCAAACCTGCCCAGATCTTCCTTGATCTTATCTATCGGCTTTTTATAAGCAGCATAGTCCGGCTCCTCATAATCACTTGTCCGGTTTGTGTTCGTCCAGTCAAAGCGGTCATAGCCGTTTGCGTTCTTATATGCCTGCTCGATCGGCGGGAAGCCGAACTTTCCTGCATCCAGCAGTTCCGCCATATTGAACTTGCCGGCAATATTGGCTTTCTCCAGCACGCCGATATGTGTCTGCAGCAGATCCGATGTCGCACCCATATTCTCCTTCAGGTACTCCGGGATATTCTTTCCTTTCTTCAGTGCCTCCTGGATCTCCTTCTGTGCCGCTTTCATATCCGTGATCAGTTTGATCCTGTCATCATCGGTGGAAAACTCCTTGTAGCCGCCATAATAATCCTTTTTAAATTTATTGATAAAGGTGTTCTGTACCTTTGACAGGCTGCTCAGCAATCCCTTATATTTTTCACGGTTTTCATCCAGGGCAAAGAAACGGCTTCGATCGATGGCATTTACCCTCATCTGCATGATTTCCGCGGCATTCTTGCTCGGATCCTTTAAGGATAACTCAATCTTACGGTATGCCTCTGCATAACTCGCATTGATCCGTTCCTCGCGCACCTGCTTCATCTGCTCACGCACCGCAGGATTCGGATCCAGTGCCTGCGCCAGCGAATAACTACCGTTCTCTGGTGAACCCACTTCATATTTGCCTGCATCCTTCGTTGCATTGGCAATCGCCTCTTTATTGTTCTTCAGTGTGTTCTTGAACGCGTTCAGTGCCGCCTCAGCTTCCTTTTTGAATGCGGGACCAAGATTATCCAGGATCGTTTTTTCGTTCTGTGCGATCGCCTTTTCGATCTTCTCATATTCCTTCTGCAATGAGTTCATTACAGAGATATGCACCGGGACAAATGTACCGTCTTCAGCAACTGCGTACAGGGAATCCGTTGTTTCGCGCGCAGTTGTCATGCTGTCCTTGATCACATTAAACGCATCCATTGCCGCAGTGAAGTTCGGGGACTTTCCACGGCCTTTTTCAATGACATCAGATAACTTATCTGCCTTTGCGCAGATGCTGTTGGTATCCAGGAAAGTATCATCATGCCCCCGCAGGATGGCAGGTGCCGTCATCAGTTCCGGATGTTTTTTGGCATTCTCCACGCCTTCCTTGATCTTTCCGGAAAGCATTTTTAACTGATCAAACGTCCTGCGCAGAGCAAAGGCATATTCATCTGCGTAATCCGGATACTTAGTATCCAGTTTCCGCAGTTCCGGCGAGAGTGCCTCAGGTCCCATCTTACCCTGATAGTCTGCCGTTGCTTTTTCGATCTTCTCCGCCATCCGGCTTAATTTATCCAGTTTCTCGGCATCCAGCACCGGAAAGCCCTGTCCGTTTGCGCTGGTGTAAAACTCTTTCAGATCCAGCCCCTTGAGTTCGTTATACACCTTTGTTGCAGCGCTGTTTCCGCGTACAGCAAACTTCTTTAAGATATCCAGATTCACATCCAGCTGCTGGTCAGGCTGATCCGGTGTGAGCGGCAGAGATCCGATCAGATCTTTATGCGTCACATCGCTTCCCAGCACAACATCCTCCATCGTAAAACCGGTGGTCTGATCCGCCACTACTTTGTTGACATTGCTTATATAATTGTCATTGATATGCTTTCCCATCTCGCATACTTCTTCGAGGAGATCCAGCGCCACATGACGATAGATGTAATCCTTGTTGACCGGTGCATTTTTATAATCACCGTTAAATTTCTTTACCACATCTTTGTCATTCTTAAGAACCTCTCTTTTATATTCTGCAACAGCATTTTTCATATCTTCCGTAAAGATATTCTGCAGTTCGATCATATCTGTTGCGATCTCTTTCGCCGCAGCATTTTTTGCATCAAACGTCTTGATGCCGCCCACATCTTCCTTGGACCCATAATATTTCTGTAACCTTTCCAAAGCGGACGTTATAGTGGCATTGACTTTTTGTCTTTCCGGTGATGGTTTCCCAAAGCCAAAAAGGGAAACACCTGTCTTCTGCATCAGGATACTGCTTACCATCTGAAGTTTTTCGTATATGCTTTCCGTCTTATACCCCTTCAGAATCTCCTTTTTGGCTTCCCGGCCGTCTTTCATTTTTGAAAAATCTAAATCTGGCATTTTGTTACTCCTTTCTTGTTTGCGGCTTTACGCCGGTTTATATAATCTTTTTTATCCCTTATGCTAGCCAGTCTGCGCGCTCTTCCCCGAACTGACTTTTACATTCTAGCATACAAAGTGCAAGCAAAGTGCAAGTATTTGTGCCTGTTTTTAAAAAAATGTAATTATTTATAGTCAACGACAAAAATAATTTGCCGTTGACTATAAAGCCTCCGGCGGATGCGCATGGATTTGTAAGGAATTTCACATATTATCTTCATCCGCTGTGATCCCCAGCCTTGCCAGACACTCCTCGTAACTCATCGTGGCTTCGATCAGCCCCATCAGCACATCGATGCTGCCTGCCACGATCGCCAGTGAGTCAAAGATCCGCTGCCCCGCCATCCGGATGCATTCCTCCGGCTCCAGCGCCGTGGGCAGATACACATACCTGCGGAAATACAGCGTGCTTTCATCGTCCGAAAGCACAAAGGCACCGCCCAGGATCCTGGCGTTGATCCGGTTCATGACCTGATACAGATCATAGATCCCGATCCCATCCACCTCCTCCGTGAGCGTGACCACGATGGATAAGATGCGGCAGGCATCCTCCTCCACCGGCGGCAGGAAACAGTATGCCCCATAAGCGTCATAGCCGTTTTCCCCCAGTCCGGAATACTCGATCCCGATGACTTTTCCGGCCATGCCCACCAGTTCGCGCAGATCCTTAGGCGCATCTTCGCTCAAACTCTCCGGCGTCATCACTTCGGAAACCGACTCTTCGCCATCTTCCATTTCCGCGATCCTTTTCAGGATCTCTTCTTCGTTAAATTCCTGCATGTTCACCTCCTGTATTTATTTTTTCTGCAATGCAGCAGCAGATATGCTTTTTTTGACCCCTGCTAGTGCAGGACGGGTTTCTTTTTATTCTGGACAGCATTTTTATCTTCCGACCGCTGCTTTGCTTTTTTCTTTTCTTCAAAAAGTTTTTTGGCCTCATGCACGTCTTTGGGCGCTTCCACGGAAAGCCCCTCTGCCTGCAGCAGATCCCGGTACATGATGCGGTTTCTGGCCTCCTTCGCATCCTGTTTGGTATCCGCCAGATCCTTTTTGTTCAGTGAGCAGTATTTTTTCACATCCGCTTCACTTAACAGGTTTTCCTCATCGATCGGTCCGTCGGGATCTTTCAGGAAAACATGCCGGTATGCCTCCATGGCATAATCCCGCTTTACCTGATCCGCATAAGAGTAGATCGATATCTTTCCGTTTTCGGCTGCGATGTTCTGGCGGATACGATCCTTCAGTTTTTTATCATCAGCGATATACTCATCCAGCACTTTCAGGCTCTGGTTTGTCCCCTCAAAACGGCTCCTTTTCTCTATCAGCATCTTCCGGCGTTCTGCCACCTTGGCATCGATGTAACGGATCTTATGGCCTTTATCATCCAGCTGCCCTTTATAGTTTTCCTCCTCCAGTTTCGCCTGCGTATCCACGGCTTTTTTCGCCGTATTCTTATTCCGATAGTAATCCACGGCATACTTGACGCCGACACCCACAGACGCCACTGCGCCGGCAGCTATGGTCACAGGCAGGCACGCAATGCCAAAAAATCCGGCAATGGTAAAGCCCAGGCCGGCTGCCGCAAAGCCGAATTTTGACAAATGCGACCAGGACTTCTTTGCGTTGCTCTTTTTGGAGAGCTTCGCCATGGCGTTGATCTGCTTTTGATCCTGATCTTCCGGCGGCCTGACCTGCTCCGCCGCCGCATTGACGCCTGGCTTTGCCTCAGTTTTCTTCTCCGGCGCTTTTTCCTTTTTGCCGCCGTTTATGACAGCATTTTCTTTTACAGCTTCTTTTTTCGCAGATTCCTTTATTGCAGTGTTATCATTTACGGCATTATCTTTTACAGCCGCTTCTTTTGCAGCACCTTCTTTTGCAGCACTTTCTTTTTCCTGCTGCTCTACCGGCTGCTCCTTGTTCATTTTCTTGATCCCCATGGCTTTTTTTCTGCGCCCGAAGGTCACAGCCGACATAAAGCCTTCTTTCACAGTGGTATAGGCAGAAACCAGCAGACCGGCCCAGCGGAATCCGATGGCGACATTGTCGATGCCCTTTGCCTCCTGCATCTGTTCCACGATGTTTTTTTCCGCATTCATTGTGGAAAGCACGCCACCCAGATTGTTTGCCACCCATTTGCCGCCGGAAAACACCAGACTGGCACCCCATTCGCCGACCGCGCCCAGATCGGACCAGTCCGTCATGCGCTCATGGAAGACTTTTTTCAGTTCCGGCCCGCTCACTTTATCCAATGACTTATCCATATCCCTGGTAACTGCCGCAAAGGAATAAATCTCCTGCGAATGATCCCAACGATCCTCAAAACCGCCCCGCAACTTCACCAGTTTTGCATAATTCTGCATTGTATTTCCCATTTTTTTAAGTTTGTGCCGGTTTTCCGCTGTCTGGTCGTTGATGTAGGCATCCATCAGTTTTACATAATCCTTCTGCCATTCCTTAAACTTTTTCCAGACTTTTTCGTCCGACATCTTCTGCAGCGGGTTTTCCCCGTGAAGCGCCACACTTCTTCCCATGTTGACATTCTGCGGATGCTCC
>JAFUUX010000108.1 GCA_017471325.1 Lachnospiraceae bacterium
AACCGTATATCCTGCTTTTGGATGAGCCGACCAACTATCTGGACGCGGAGCATATCGACTGGCTGAAAAAGTACCTGCAGGATTATGAAAACGCGTTTATCTTGATCTCTCATGATATTCCGTTCCTGAACAGCGTGATCAATATCGTTTACCACATGGACGGCAATTATCACAGCCTGGACCGCTATGTGGGGGATTATGATAAATTTACAGAGGTATATGCTGCAAAGAAAGCCCAGCGGGAAGCAGCGTATAACAGGCAGCAGCAGGAGATCGCGGAGTTGAAGGATTTTGTGGCGCGCAACAAGGCAAGGGTGGCGACCAGGAATATGGCGATGTCCAGACAGAAGAAGTTGGACAATATGGACATTATTGAAAAGATACAGGAAAAACCCAAGCCGGAGTTTCATTTTAAGACGGCGCGCACACCGGGAAAGATACTGTTTGAAACAAAGGATCTGGTGATCGGATATGACGCGCCGCTTTCTGCGCCGTTGAATATCAGCATGGAGCGGGGGATGTGTATCGTGCTGACCGGCGCGAACGGGATCGGCAAGACGACACTGTTAAAAAGCATCCTGGGGCTGATCCCGGCACTGAAAGGTACAGTGGAACTGGGGGAAAATCTGGAGATCGGCTATTTTGAACAGGAGATGCCGGCCGGAATTGAGACGACCTGCCTGCAGGAGATCTGGGATGCATTTCCGGGTTTTACACAGTATGAAGTGCGCTCCGCGCTGGCAAAGTGCGGTCTGACCACCAAGCATATCGAGAGCAGGTGCAAGGTGCTCTCGGGCGGGGAACAGGCGAAAGTAAGGCTCTGCAAACTGATCAACCGGGAGTCTAACCTGCTGGTACTGGACGAGCCTACCAATCATCTGGATGCAGATGCAAAAAATGAACTGCTGCGGGCGCTGAAAGAGTATAGAGGCAGTATACTTATGGTATGCCATGAGCCGGAGTTTTACAGCAATCTGGCGACACAGGTATGGGACTGTTCCAAGTGGACCACAAAACTTTGATGGATTGTTTTCGATGTAAACAGGTTTGTAAGCAAAGGAGGGAATGCGTATGATCACGGCAGAAGAAGCGATCGAGCGGCTGAAAAAAGGAAATGAGCAGTATGTTTCCGTTGATACATTCCATGCGGATATATCACCGGATACGTTGGAGCATTTTGCGAAGAACGGACAGGAACCTTATGCGATCATTATCGGCTGCTCGGATTCCAGGGTGATCCCGGAGAGGATCTTTCATGCGGCAATGGGGGATCTCTTTACGATACGGGTGGCCGGAAATGTGATAGATGATCACCAGTTGGGCAGCATTGAATATGCCGCAGGGCATCTGGGCACAAAACTGATCGTTGTGCTGGGGCATACCCGGTGCGGTGCGGTGACGGCGGCGATCCATCACGATCCGGATGGTTATATAAAGTATATTACCGACGAGATCAAAAAGGCGATCGGGCAGGAAACGGATGATTACAGAGCGGCAGTCTTAAACGTAAGGCAGAGCGTGCGCATCATAGAATCCAGCCTGGAGATCCAGAAGGACGAGGCGGAGGGGCTCAAAGTGGTGGGAGCAGTATACCGGATCGAGAATGGAACGGTTGAATTTTGTGTGTAGGCTATCGGAACTTATAGGGAGATGCTGTTTATGGGATTTTGCGGCTGGGCTGATATCAACGAACGGAATAAAGTGTACCATGACACAGAGTGGGGGATTCCCGTACATGATGACAGGAAGATGTTTGAACATCTGATGCTTGAGTGTATGCAGTGCGGACTGTCCTGGGATCTGATGCTTAAGAAGCGTGAAGTGTTCAGGGCATGCTTTGACGATTTTGATTTTGACAAGGTAGCGGAGTATGACGGGACGGATATCGACAGGATCATGAATACAGAGGATATGATCCGCTCACCGCGAAAGATCGCTGCCGTGATAAACAATGCCGGATGTTTTCGGAAAGTACGGGAGGAATTCGGAAGTTTTTGTGAGTACATATGGGCTTACTCCGGCAACAAGGTGATCCTGTATCACGGGCACTGTAAGCCGGACGGGAAGATCCCGGTAAGCAACGGGTTGTCCAAACAGATAAGCAAAGATCTAAAGAAGCGGGGATTTAAGTATGTGGGTGAGATTACCATATACTCACATCTGCAGGCCTGCGGTATCATCAATGACCATGATGAGACATGCCCCTGTTATGCTAAGATCAACAAAATGCATCCAACGGTGAATAAACGCAGGGATAAGGAGAAATTGCAGTAGACCGTATGAGTGACCGGAGCAATCCATCTGCTTCTGTTTGTGTGCTGTCAGATTACTGCAGGGGGAGGTCAGGCACAAAGCATGCCGGCGATCTGCATGATCAGGGAATCGATCATGGCATTAAAGTTTTCTTTGATAAAAATATTTTTTGCGGTAAGGCTTACCGCTATGAGTTTCATGTAGTTGCAGGCAAGTTCCCAGTCGGGATTGATTGCGGGAGATTTTAACAGGGATATGAGCATGTGCATGGTTTCACTGTCGTTATCCTCATTTTCCAGGTATCTGTCAGACCAGGCAGAGACGAGACGTTTCTTTTCAGCCGTGGTCAGATATGCAAAAACATTGGGATTCTCTGTAGACAGCCACTTCAGGTAGTCGCACAGGGAATCCTTTGTCAGTTTTCCGGAACTGTCCAGATATGAAAGGAGTTTACTCTTGGCGCGGCTGCGTTCGTGTATCATCATCAGATACATGAACTCGGATTTATTCGCAAAAAGGTTGTAAAAGGTACCCTTTGCGATGTATGTCTCTTCGGTCAGCTGGTCGATGTTTACGGCAGACAGACCGCCGTGTTTCAACATCCGGAACCCCTGATCAAGCAAATGCACCCGGATTTCATCCCTGTTTTCTTCTGAAAATATCTTTGGCATGTCTAAGCACCCCGTATGAATATTTTTAATGACTCAAAAAATGTTGAAAGTCATTTTATGGAGATTATACTTGAAAGCATCAGGAATTTCAAGGAGGACGGTATGCTTAACAAGGTAAAATTAACAGATGCGGAGATGAAGGAATTTGCTGAGGTGTTCGCATATTATGATTATGGCGATGACGAGATCGGAATGGTGCCTTATTATCCCGGATATCCGGACAGAACAAGGCTGGTGAATTATCTGGTAGCAATGATCAAAACGGCGAATGCGTATGACGGCATATATGCAACTTCCGATAATAAAGAAGGGATCATTATTCTGACGGATACAACACATCCTTATCCGGGGATTGCGATGATCAAAATGATGTGGAGGATGATACGCGCTCTTGGATTTCAAAATTTTAACGATATCATCAGGAAGTTTCAGGCCGGTGGAGCGAGTCTTGAAAAAACATACAGAGACGGCAAAAAGCAATTCGTCCAGATCGAACTTCTGGCGGTAAAGAAAAAGTATCAGGGAAAAGGTTTTATGCGTCCGCTGGTCGAGACAGCATTTGAAGTGGCGCGGCAGGGTGGCCTGCCGGTCATTGTTTCCACGGACGCAAGGCTGAAGAAGGATAAATATGAGCATATCGGCATGACGCATGTAAATACAAGAACTCTGGGTGAAAAGAGTTTTATGTATGATCTTGTGAGAGAGGTATAAAAAAGGACAGTGCGTCGACTAAGAAAAGCGGGCAGCCGTGTTTTGTGCGTGGCTGCCCGTTATGTTTTTGCTGTGAAGACAGGGAACGCTGCATCATGCCTGACGGCAGCGCACTTGGCGGGGAATGGGCGGATCATCTGTTATGATTTACTTAAAGATATAGTTACTATTCACAGCCCTTCGTGCTGTGATAGTAACGGGTTTTGCCAATGAAAATCGCCTGTGGCGATGGGCAAAACCCTTCTCTCCCGGAATGTTTTGGGTCGTAATCGCGCAGCAAGTGCGCGATTCGACTGTGAATAGTAACAAGATATACTCAACTAAACTGCAATACTATGATATAATATGAGTAACTATACGGTGCCTGTTTCCGTACTTCAGAAAGAAGTGTACTTTGAATGAAACAGTTATCAGGGGACGTGATGCTGAGGCAGAAGTTTTTTGAACATGTGGAGAGGGGAAAAATATAAATGCCTACAGATCCGGTGCAAATGATATGGATGGAATCCTTGCTATCAGGGATGGAACCGTGCATCTGCAGGAAGCGGAGCGTATGAGAACAGGTGTGTACGGATGGGGGAGCGGGGCAGTAGATACAGGAGCGGGGGAAAAGCAATGAAGCCGGATGGAATAAGGATATACAGAGGAACAAATCAGATAGGAGGCATTGTCACCGAGATCAGAAAGGATGCTCACCGGATATTGATAGATTTCGGGGCAAATCTCCCTGGAAGCAAAGAAAATGCTATGGGAGACGCGGAGGTGGTAAGACAGGTCTTTAGGGAAGAAAATGATCCGGTGATCACAAACGCTGTTCTTTTTACCCACTATCACGGAGATCATGTGGGACTTAAAAGACATATACCCGATGATATTCCTATGTATATTGGCCGTACTGCCAGGGATATCATGAAATTGATCGCTGTAAGTGCGGATTTTGTCAAAAAGGCAACAGGACGGCCGGAAGAGATGGAACTCCCGGTCATTAACAAAATGAAAACCTATTGGAGACTGGGAACGAGCAGGGATTTTAACGGGATCAGGGTGACGCCTTTAGTGTGCGATCATTCCGCGCTTGATTCTTATATGTTTGTTCTCGAACTAAACGGAAAGCGGATTCTTTATACCGGTGATTTCAGGGATCACGGCATACCGGGAGAGGAAATCTTTGCAAAAATGATCCGTGAGAAAGTGGGAAAGATAGATATTCTTATCACGGAGGGAACAATGGTATCCCGATATGAGGAGGAAAAGGATAATTCTGTACGCACGGAAGATGAACTGGGTATAAGAGCATCTGAAATATTAAAAGCACATCACGAAAATGTTATATTGGTTTCCTCCGCAAATCTTGACAGCATTATGGAATTTTATCATGCTGTTCCGGAGGATAAGGCTTTTTTATGTGATCCATACCAGGCCAGGATAATGAAGATTGCGATCAGTGCCAGATATAAGTACTTCAGGAAATACCGATATAAAAAACAGATTTACGTGCTTTGCCCCGGTGAGTATGACAGATATATGAAGGATCTGCTGGAGTATCGGATACCGGAGACAGACTATTGTCCTTTCAGTATGGCAAGACCGGATATATATCTGAAAAAGGGCTTTGTCATGCTGGCAAGACCGAACAGGAATCTGAAATTTGACATGGGGCGATTTGAAGAGAGGATGCTGGACATGAAGGATCCCTATATCATTTACTCTATGTGGAAGGGCTACCTTAAGGGCGGTAAAGCAGAGGATCCGGCAATCGTCAGGTTTATGGACGGTTATATGGATGAGAAACATATGGAGATGCTGCATACCAGCGGACACGCCTATGTGGAGACGCTGAAAAAACTTATGGATTTAACGGATCCCAAGGTCATTATCCCGATGCACACGGAGGATGCAAAGGCATTCAAGCAGGTTTCTCTCTTTCAGGATTATACAGACAGGATTCATGTGATCGAAGATGGTGAATTATACAGAATATAGTTGATCGTCCTTTGCGCTGTTTCATTAGAAAGCGTGTATATTTCGTTTAATACTATTTGTAATAGCATTATATTACAGGTGGAAATGCCGCCGTTTATGAACCTTCATAAGATGCTGTATGCTGTTATGTGTAATCCTGCTAAGCCTTGAAAACATTGGAGTTTACCAACTTGAGCTTTCCCTCATACCTTCCCTTGTGTTATATCGTTCCATATGGTCATGTGAGACATGATAAGGGAAAAAATAAGGGAAGGAAAAATGAGAGCATAGAATATTACGGACAGTTATCAGTGCTTGAAAATCTTGTCGGGAAAGATTTCTACCGCGTACACAGGTCTTATCTTGTAAATATGAAATATGTGGAGAGGTATGACCGTACATCAGTAACCTTGAAGGGCGGCGACAATATACCCATATCAAGAAGGGAATATGACGGGTTCCTTAAAGCCTATCTGGAATACAGCCGCAGGAGGATTGATTCATGAGTATGGAAAGAATGTGGGATATGACTAGCACAATATCCGCCATAGCAGGATTGTTTGTCAGCGCGATCCTTGTAGCAAGGTTCTATGTCCCTTATACGATAAAAAGAAGTCAGCGGTCCTGATAGGTGCATTATTCTTTGTAGTAATGACGATCCTTTATCTGATTCCGTTTTCTATGTCAGGCGTGGTGGCATATATTATCGGGATCATAGC
>JAFUUX010000109.1 GCA_017471325.1 Lachnospiraceae bacterium
CCGGACACAGTCAGATATTAAAAAAGTGCGATGCCTAGAGGAGAAGTAAAATGGATCAGTTCAGGGAGTTGATCAGAAATAAAAAGAGGATCGTGGTCAAAATCGGCTCTTCCTCTTTGCGCCATAAGGAAACCGGAGATTTTGATTATATCAAGATCGAGACGCTGGTGCGGGAACTTTGCAATCTGCGCAACCAGGGCAAGGATGTGATCCTGGTTTCCTCCGGCGCCATCGCGGCCGGCCGCAAAGTGGTGCATATTAACGATGATGAGCGGGATAAGGTTTCCGTCAAGCAGGCCTGCGCCGCCATCGGGCAGGCAAGGCTCATGATGACCTACGAAAAGATCTTTGCGGAATACGGGCAGGTAGCGGCGCAGATCCTGATGACCAAAAATACGATCGTAGCGGACTTAAACCGTTTCAACGCACACAATACCTTTATGGAACTGTTGAAACTGGGCGTGATCCCGGTGGTGAATGAAAACGATACGATCTCCACCTACGAGATCGAGTTTGGCGATAACGATACGCTTTCGGCCATCGTTGCGGCACTGGTGGAGGCGGATCTGCTGATCCTGCTTTCGGACATCGACGGCCTGTATACCGATGATCCGCGCAAAAATCCGGATGCCAGATTTCTGCCGGTGGTGGCGGAACTGACGCCGGAGATCCTGGCCATGGGCAAGGGTTCTACCGGCTCGGATGTGGGAACCGGCGGCATGGATACCAAACTGCATGCGGCAAAGATCGCGACCAGCGCCGGGGCGGATATGATCATCGCCAATTCCAGGGATGTGCGCATCATCCACCGCATCATGGACGGCCGGGATGTGGGGACATTGTTTCTGGCCAACCGGGATGAAAACTTTTACTTAAAGGATTATGTGGAAGATTAAACTATGAGGTAATCGTATGACGATGAATGAGCGTATCGCACGCATCAACGAACTGTATCACCTTTCGCAGGCACGGGAACTGACGGCAGAGGAAAAGATGGAACAGCGGGTGCTGCGCAGGGAATATGTGGATGCGATCAGGGGAAATCTGAAGGCACAACTGGATAATATCGATATTATAGAAAAAGACGGGACGATCACAAACCTGGGGGCAAAACATAATGGTCACAATGGATAAATCTATGATCCGGAAGGATACCCTGAAGAAACGGGATCATCAATCAATGGCGGAACGTGCCGAGCGCTCGGCCTTGATCTGGCAGAGACTTTTTTCGGTAGAGAGCGTAAAGCGTTCCACGGAGATCCTGCTGTATTCCAGTTTCGGTTCCGAAGTGGAGACCAGCCGGATCTTTCATACCGCGAAAGAGATGGGAAAGAAGATCTACTATCCGAAGGTAGAGAATGATTTCTTATCGTTTTACCGTGTGGAAGGGCTGAATGAACTGAATGTGGGCTATAAGGGGATACAGGAGCCGTATATGCCAAAAGCGGCTGCCAAAGGAACTTTTTTGAGCGATTCGGTCATCATCGTACCCGGCAGCGCTTTTTCACGGGAAGGCTACCGTGTGGGCTACGGCAAAGGGTTTTATGACCGCTATCTGGCAGCGCACCCGGAACTGAACCGTATCGGCCTCTGCTATGATGTGCAGCTTTTATGGCAGTGCCCGCATGATGAATATGATGTAAAGATGGATCGTATCGTGACGGAATTTGAAGAGTTGTATTTTCAGCGGGAAGAATGAGATAAACGGGCATCCGGATGGTAAGGCTTAAGGCGTTCGGCCTTAGCGCATCACAGGCATTCACCGGATCAAAAAGTGTGTTTCACATAAGGAGGATACTATGGAACTGGAAACTCTATGCCGTGAAGCCAAAGCGGCAAAATATGAAGTGCAGAAACTAAGCACGGCGCAGAAAGACGAAGCGCTGCAGCGGATCGCGGCACTTCTGACAGAAAAGGCGGCGGATATCATCGCGGCCAATGACCTGGATATGAAGAATGCGCAGGAAAAAGGCATGAGCCCGGCATTGCAGGACCGCCTGCGGCTGAGCGAGGCGCGGATCGCTGCCATGAGCGAAGGGCTGCTGCAGGTGGCGGCGCTGCCGGATCCGGTGGGGGAAGTGCTGGAGCATTTTGAACGTCCGAACGGCCTGAAACTGGATAAGGTACGCGTGCCTTTGGGCGTGATCGGCATCATCTACGAGTCCCGCCCGAATGTCACGGCGGATGCATTTGCGCTGACCTTTAAATCCGGCAATGCCGTGATCCTAAAAGGCGGCAGTGACGCCATCCATTCCAATACCGCCATCACCGCTGTGATACGGGAAGGCTTAAAGCAGGCCGGGATCACGGAACATGCCATTTCCCTGATCGGATCAACGGACCGGGAGACCACCAGAGCCTTTATGCAGATGCGTGATTATGTGGATGTGCTGATCCCCAGAGGTTCGGCCGGCCTGATCCGCAGCGTAGTGGAAAACAGCAGGATCCCCGTGATCGAGACCGGTGCCGGCAACTGCCATATCTATATCGATGCCGCGGCGGATGCGGAAATAGCAAAGCAGATCATCGTCAATGCAAAGACACAGCGTCTGGGCGTCTGCAATGCCTGCGAATCGCTGGTGGTTCATGAAAAAGTGATGGAGACGGTATTTCCGGCGGTAGCGAAGGCACTGAAGGAAAAAGAGGTGGAACTGCGGGCGGATGAAAAAGCCCTGGCAGCCTGCGATCTCTGCGTGCCGGCGGATGAGGCGGATTTTGCGGCGGAATATCTGGATCTGATGATCTCGGTAAAGACCGTGAAGGATATTGATGAGGCCATCGCGCATATCAACCGTTATTCCACGCATCATTCCGAGGCGATTATAACCGCCGATGAAAAAAATGCAGAGAAGTTTTTAAAAGAGATCGATTCGGCCTGCGTTTATGTGAACGCATCGACACGTTTTACGGATGGTTTTGAATTCGGCTTTGGCGCGGAGATCGGCATCAGTACGCAGATGCTGCATGCCAGGGGTCCCATGGGACTAAAGGAACTGACCACCTACAAGTATCAGATCCACGGCAATGGTCAGGTGCGGGGGTAAGATATGGCTTTGCATCTATATCGTGAAACAGATTACAGCCGGTATACTTCCACGACCGCGTATCCGACGGAAGAGGAGGAACGCCGCCAGAAGGAAGAAATGCAGACGGCAGAGGGGCTGGTCTCTGAACTGGCGCTCAAACTGGGGCATGCGCCCACCTGTTGTGTAGTGACTTTTGGCTGTCAGATGAATGCCAGGGATTCGGAAAAGATCCTGGGCGTTTTAAAAGCCGTGGGTTATCAGGAGACGGATTCGGAGGACGAAGCCGATCTGGTGGTCTACAATACCTGTACGGTGCGTGATAATGCAAACCAGCGTGTTTACGGGAGGCTGGGGCATCTGCATGCCATGAAAAAGAAAAATCCGGCGAAGCGCATCGCTTTATGCGGCTGCATGATCCAGGAGCCGGATGTGATCGAAAAGATCAGGAGCAGTTACCGTTTTGTAGACCTTTTATTCGGTACGCACAATCTGTATAAATTTCCGGAACTGCTGAAGAAGATGCTGGAAAGCGACCATATGATCATCGATGTCTGGAAGCAGGCCGATACCATCGTGGAAGACCTGCCCGTTGTGCGCAAGTATCCGTTTAAGTCCGGCGTCAATATCATGTTTGGCTGCGATAATTACTGTACCTACTGTATCGTGCCTTATGTGCGCGGCCGGGAACGCAGCCGTGCAAGCAAAGAGATCCTGCGGGAAGTAGAGCGCCTGGCCGCAGAAGGCGTCAGTGAAGTGATGCTTCTGGGGCAGAATGTGAATTCTTACGGCAGTGGTCTCAACGGGGAATTGTCGTTTCCGCAGTTGTTACAGGAAGTGGAAAAGGTAGAGGGGATCCGGCGCATCCGTTTCATGACCTCGCATCCAAAGGATCTGTCGGAAGAACTGATCGCCGTGATGCGGGATTCCAAAAAGATCTGCCGGCATCTGCATCTGCCGGTACAGTCCGGCAGCACTGAGGTATTGCGCAAAATGAACCGGCACTATACAAGGGAACAGTATCTTGCGCTGGTGGCACGCCTGCGCAGGGAGATCCCGGATCTGTCACTGACCACGGATATCATTGTCGGTTTTCCTTCAGAGACCAGGGAGGATCTGGAGGAAACGATCCGTCTGGTGGAGGAGGTCGGGTATGACAATGCGTTTACCTTTATCTATTCACCAAGGACCGGTACGCCGGCCGCTTCCTGGCCGATGCAGATGAGTGAGGAAGAGATCTCGGAGGGTTTTGAACGGCTGTTGAAAGTCGTACAGGAAAAGGCCAGGGAGAGCGTAGCCAAACTGACCGGACGCACGGAGGAAGCGCTGGTCGAGGAAGTGAACAGCCATGACGCATCCTTAGTGACCGGGCGGCTGTCCAATAATGTGCTGGTGCATTTTCCGGGAGACGCGTCCATGATCGGACAGTATCACCAGGTGAAACTTAAGGAAAACAGGGGATTTTATTTTATCGGGGAAAAAGTCTGAGGCAGGGTATTTATGCAGAGTTTTATGGATGTAGACCGTGAAAAGATAACGCCGATGATGGCGAAATATCTGGAGACAAAAGAAGAATACAGGGACTGTATTCTCTTTTATCGTTTAGGGGATTTTTATGAGATGTTCTTTGAGGATGCTGAGACGGTATCCAAAGAACTGGAACTGACACTGACCGGGAAAAGCTGCGGCCTGGAGGAGCGGGCGCCCATGTGCGGCGTGCCGTATCATGCGGTGGACACCTATTTAAACCAGCTGGTGGAAAAAGGGTACAAAGTAGCCATCTGCGAGCAGGTGGAGGATCCCAAACTGGCTAAGGGACTTGTGAAGCGGGAAGTGACCAGGGTAGTCACACCGGGCACCAATCTGAGCGTGCAGGCTCTGGATGAAAGCAAAAACCGTTTTCTGATGTGCATTTTTGCGATGCAGGATCAACTGGGCGTTTCTTTTACGGATATTTCCACCGGTGAATATTTTTTGACCGAGATGGACAACGAAAGCAAACTCTGCGATGAGATCCAGAAACTGGTGCCCGCAGAGATCATCTGTAATGAGATGCTGTCCATCAGCTGTCCGCAGGTGCAGGAGATCCGGGAACGCTTAAACATTCCTTTATATGAACTGGGCAGTTGGTATTTTGAACGCAGCGACTGCGAAGAGGTGCTGCTGAAGCACTTTAAGGTTTCTTCCCTGGTGGGGCTTGGTATTTCTGATTTTTCGGCAGGCATAGTGGCAGCCGGCGCCCTGATGCAGTATCTCTATGAAACGCAGAAGATCCCTTTAACGCATATCACGCGCATCATCCCTTATACCGGTGCCAGGTATATGCTGCTGGACGGTGCCACCAGACGGAATCTGGAACTGACCGAGACCATGCGCGAGAAGCAGAAACGCGGGAGTCTTTTCTGGGTGCTGGATAAGACCAGGACCGCCATGGGTGCCCGTATGCTGCGCGGAGATATCGAACAGCCGTTAGTGGATGAGGATGAGATCTTAAAACGGCTGGATGCCATCGAGGAACTTTGCAAAAAAAGCGTTGACCGTGACGAACTGCGGGAATATTTAAATGCGATCTACGATCTGGAACGGCTGCTCTCCAAGGTCAGTTACCATTCCGTCAATCCAAGGGATATGATCGCCCTGCGCAATTCACTGGCGATGCTGCCGCACATCAAGGA
>JAFUUX010000110.1 GCA_017471325.1 Lachnospiraceae bacterium
CGCTGGGCATCAGTCTGCTGGACTGCATCGATTCGGATCTGGCGGTGCTGAAGAAAAAAATCTATGAAAAGATCACTACGGTAGCAAAGGATCTGGTGGTGACGGGCAAGGAGATCGAGAAGAAATATGCGATCCCGATCGTCAATAAAAGGATATCCGTAACACCGATCGCGCTGATCGGCGGGGCAGCCTGCAAGGCACCGGAGGATTTTGTGCAGATCGCGGAAACACTGGATGCGGCAGCCAAAGCCGTGGGCGTTAATTTTCTGGGTGGGTATTCCGCGCTGGTATCCAAAGGCATGACGACGGCAGACGAGATGCTGATCCGTTCCATTCCGAAGGCGCTGGCCTGCACGGACCGGGTGTGTTCTTCCGTAAACCTCGGCTCTACCAGGACCGGCATCAATATGGATGCGGTGCGGCTGCTGGGACAGATCGTAAAAGAAACGGCGGAGGAGACCAGAGAAAAGGATTCCCTGGGCTGCGCAAAACTTGTGGTATTCTGCAATGCACCGGATGATAATCCGTTTATGGCAGGGGCTTTTCACGGCGTGACAGAGGCAGATGCCATCATCAATGTGGGCGTCAGCGGGCCGGGTGTGGTAAAGACTGCCCTGGAAGCCGTGCGCGGCGAGAGTTTTGAAGTGCTCTGCGAGACCATCAAGAAAACGGCGTTTAAAGTAACGCGCGTGGGGCAGCTGGTGGCCAAAGAGGCATCCGGAATGCTGGGCATTCCTTTCGGCATTATCGACTTAAGCCTGGCACCTACCCCTGCGGTAGGGGACAGTGTGGCAGATATCTTAAAGGAGATCGGCCTGGAGCAGCCGGGAGCACCGGGAACAACGGCAGCACTGGCGCTTTTGAATGATCAGGTCAAAAAAGGCGGCGTGATGGCATCTTCCTATGTAGGGGGCTTAAGCGGGGCGTTTATCCCGGTCAGCGAGGACCAGGGCATGATCGAGGCGGTGGAAAAGGGCGCGCTGAGTATCGAAAAACTGGAAGCCATGACCTGTGTATGTTCGGTAGGGCTGGATATGATCGCGGTGCCGGGGGATACCAGGGCAAGCACGATCGCGGGGATCATCGCCGATGAGATGGCACTGGGTATGGTGAATCAGAAGACGACGGCAGTGCGCATCATACCTGCGGTCGGCAAAAAGGTAGGGGATCGAGTGGAATTTGGCGGCCTGCTCGGATATGCGCCGGTCATGCCGGTCAATCCCTTTGGCTGCGATGCTTTTGTGGAGCGCAAAGGCCGCATCCCGGCACCGATCCATAGTTTTAAGAACTGATGAACGATTCCTGAGTGCATACTGATAACGGGGTTGCATGAACAGACATCAGAAGCAAAAGAACAGACGAAAATATATTCTGGCCGGGGGTGCTGGCATCCTGGCTTTTTCGCTTGCGGCCTGCGAAGCGCCGGAACTGGGCTCTGCGAGCGTCAACCGTGTGAATGTGGCGCATCAGGAAGGGGAGGTGGCTCCCTGGCTGCAGGAGCGGATTGATGCCGCTGCAACGGCAACGCCTACGATGGTGCAGGAGATCGTGGTATATTCCGATGAATGGAAATACAGTTACGGTGTGACACCGACGCCCTGGTATCAGGATCCGATCCCCACGGTGACACCGACACCGGCAGTGATCATCACTACGCCTACGCCGACACCCAGACCGGTCAGCCCGACACCTTCGCCAAGCCCGTCGCCCTCGCCGGCGCCTACATCCACGCCGACACCCACGCCTACGCCCACATCGACACCTACGCCCACCCCCACCAAGGCAGACGGGAAGAAGGAATATGCCAGCGCGAAAGAACTGGAGGATGCGCTGAAAGGCGCGGAAAGCCAGGTGGGAAACATCGTGACCTTTACGGTGCGGGATTTTTCGGCAAACGATACGCTGGGCTATATCCTGGGAGCAGGAGAGAAACTGAACTTTGTATCGTCATCCAGACCTTCTGTCAATGTGGGGGACAGTTTCACGGTGGAGATCAAGAGTGTGCAGGTGATCTCCAGCGAGTATTATATCACTTACGAAAAGTATAATCCGAATGCAAATAAGAAATAAAGGCTGATAAAACCAGGCAGGGGATAAGGATTTGGAAAAAAAACTTCCGGTTGGGATACAGAGTTTTGAAAAGATCAGGACAGACGGATTTTTGTATGTGGATAAGACGGCCTGCATATATAGGCTGATCCATAACAATGTGCCGTATTTTTTGAGCAGGCCGAGAAGATTTGGAAAAAGCCTGCTTTTGTCTGTATTATGTGCTTTTTGGGAGGGAAGGAAGGAATACTTCCGGGGATTGGAACTGGAAAAACTGGAAGAGGGTAACGCGGACGCATGGAAAACCTATCCTGTGTTTTATTTTGACTTTAACGGCGTAAACTATAATGAAGAAGGCGCGCTGGAAAAGGCATTGGATTTCAAACTGAAAAACTGGGAAAAGAGTTATGCGCTAGAAAGCGGGAATGCGGAGTTAAGCGGGCGTTTTCAGAATCTGCTGGTGGCAGCAAAAGAAAAAACGGGATTGCGCTGTGTTGTTTTGGTTGATGAGTATGATAAGCCGCTTCTGGATGTGATCGGAAACAGAAGGCTGCAGGAACATAATAAAGAAGTATTCAAGGCATTTTTCAGCGTATTAAAGAGTTATGATGCGTATATCCAGTTTATTTTTATCACGGGCGTGTCCAAATTCCACAAGGTCAGTATCTTCAGTGATTTAAACCAGTTGACGGATATTTCGCTGGATGAGGCTTTTTCTGCACTGTGCGGGATCACGGATGAGGAACTGCAGCGGTATTTCCGTCCGGAAGTACAGATGCTCGCAAAAAAACAGGGGCTCACAGAAAGTGAATGTTTGGCGGAACTACAGAAGCAGTACGATGGCTACCGTTTTCATCCTTACGGGACCAGCGTGTATAATCCCTATAGCCTTTTGAAGGCATTTTTCTCGAAAGAATTTGGAGCTTATTGGTTTGAAACGGGTACACCGTCGTTTTTGACCGAGCGGATCCGCGAGAGCGGTTTTGATGTACGGAGGTTTACCAACAGGACGATATATGCGGGAGAAGCAGCATTAAAGGATTATACGGGGGATACCACGGATCTGGTGCCGCTGCTGTATCAGTCGGGCTATCTGACCATTGTGGATTATGACCGCGGCAAAAGACGGTATACGCTCTGCTTTCCAAATGAGGAAGTGAAATATGGTTTTCTGGAAAGCCTGATGCCATCGTATGTACCGAAGGCAACGGCAGGGAACGGACTGGATATTTTTACGCTGGAGGAATATCTGGAAAACGGGCAGCTGGATGAGATACGGAATGTGCTCACGGCACTGTTTGCCAATATTACATATACGGTTCCGGCAGATCCCTTTGAGCACTACTTTCAGACAGTGATCTATCTGGTCTTTACTTTGCTCGGGAAAATGGTATTATGTGAGATGCATACTTTTTCCGGAAGGATTGACTGCAAAGTGGAGACGGAGGGTTATATCTATCTGTTTGAGTTTAAGCGGGATGATACGGCCGAGGCGGCATTAAGACAGATCGACAGTAAGGATTACGCCCTGCCTTTTGCAGCGGATCAGAGGAAATTGTTTAAGATCGGTGTTTCGTTTGATTCTAAAAGCAGGATGCTGGAAGGATGGAGCGTGGGGGAGTAACAGCGCAAGGCTGAACTGGATGTGACTTTGGATACAGAAAAAATTCTGATCGCGAACGGGATCGATCCGAATCAGGAATAAGGATCAGAGAATGATGATCTTTTGGCGGTACTCATTTGTGGGACCGCCTTTTTTTGAGGCGGTTTTGGCATACAGTGCGGATGCAAAAATATCGCGTTTAAGCTGTGCAAGGGCAGATGGTTTTAGCAGTTGTTTTGCGTCAGCCAGTTTGGAGAGGATAGGCCGGTCCGCATTTGCTTTGACGCCATGGAGCAGGGCAGCGGAACTGTTCCGGCAAAAACCAAGCAGGCGCAGGTAAGGGCAGTAATTATATTCATCGATGAGTGTTTGTACATGTTCCGTGCGTATATGCAGCAGGATATGTAATAGTGCGCGGCTTAAATGACTGTAAGCAATGTCTTTGGATTTCAGCATGCTGATAAAGGAAAGCACGTCTGCATAGTGCTCTAAATGCGCAAGGATCTTTTGTGAAAGGTCATCATATACATCAAAATAAGCAGTCAGCCCTTCCTGTGCATGGGAAAGCAGGGCATAATAGATGAGATCGGAATAATCGGCAAAAGTAAGCAGGCGTTTGGTTTGTGTATATTCGGCGGTCAGGCGGTACGAGGCTGCAGGCATATACAGGGAAATCTCTTCCGGTGATACAGATGGCTGCGCAGGATCGGTCGGCGGCTGTGCATGTTGCTGTTTGGGCACTGAAACAGTATCCGACATTTGGCGAGAGGCGGATGATCCCGGAAAAACGAAACAAGGCGCTTTTAAGAAGGCGGCACGCAGCGCAGAGGCAGAGGCAAAACCGCCGGCAGGCAGCGGAGCATGATAGCCGGCACCGGCACGGGGGATTGTTTCGACACTGATATCGGAATGAAAAAAATCCAGGGCTTTCAGGTATTCTATCGCCAGCAGGTCATTTGGGGAATGCCGCTCTGCCATGGGGATCGTGCAGCCGGTATGCCGCTGGGATTCCGGAACAGGCGGCTCTGCCATGGAAATCGCACATTGGCCTGCTGCAGCATTTTGGGGAGCGGAATGCCCGGCAGAGGCAGCATATAATAAGGTGATATCCCCGCATTCACTGCCAAACAGGATGCTGTCCACCATTCCGGTATGCAGCAGCGCGGATACAGCCCCTCTGGCAAAGTATTGTGCACTGCCGGCAGCGAAAGGCACGGGCAGTTCCAGCACCAGATCGGCACCGGCTTCCAGTGCCATGCGCGTGCGGGCATATTTATCCAGCAGGGCAGGTTCGCCCCGCTGCACATGATCCCCGCTCATGATGACGATGATATGATCAGCACCAAACTGACGGCGTGCCGCGTCCAGCAGATGGGCGTGCCCGTTGTGAAAGGGGTTAAATTCCGCAATGATCCCGATGGTTTTCATACTGCTGATTGTACCATAAGTACCCAAAAGTGAAAATATAAATTGTAAAGCGTGGGGATATGCTTTATAATATTAGCATTATATTTGAAAGAAGTGATCGATATGCTGCCCGTGAAGAAAAGCAGGCCATGGCAGTTTTGATGGCAGGGTGCTTTTTGCGGCGATCCGTGTTCCGGATAAAAAAGAAAAGCAGGTAGGGGAGAGAAGAGGAAAATGATAAAAACAACCAAAAAGAAAAACGGCAGAAAAAAAACAGTTCGGAAGATCGTACTGACGGCAATGGCTGTGGTCACGTTGATGAGCACGCTGACAGCGGCTGCGGCCGGGGCACATGACGGGCGGTTGACAGACCGCGTGGCACATTCGGATCTGAAATTCAGCGAGTATGAGTATGCGCGTATGGACAAGGCGGATTTTGACGCCATCATCGAGGGATTGGACGAACTGGTGCAGGATGAGGCAAATGCGGATGCCGTGCTGGATGTGATCATCGGCATGGAGGACTATTATAACGAACTGAGCCGCTGTTATTCCATTGCGCACATTCATTCCGATCTGGTGGCGGATGATAAATACTGGGATGATGAGGTCATGTTCTGGGACGAACTGGGAACGGATGTGGGGGACGGCATCATGATGGCGTATAAGACCATCGCGGTATCGCCCTGCGCGGATGTGCTGCATGAGCGCGTGGATGATGAGGAAGAATGGCAGGACATTTTGGATTATGAGGAAATGACGCAGGAGCAAAAGGATCTGGTCGCAAAGGAAACAGAACTGTCCCTGCAGTATGACATTCTTTACAATAAGGAATACAGTACAAAACTGAATGGCAGAATATATACGGAAGCGGAACTTGATGAGGCATACGCGGATGGCACGGTTGACAGGGATCAGTATTATGCCGGGACTGCGGACCTGCTGAAACAGGCGAATGAGGAACGGGGACAATTATATCTGGATCTGGTGAAGATCCGTACGGAGCTCGCCCGCAGCCATGGTTACGATAACTATGCCGATTATGCTTATGAGAAAATCTATGACAGGGACTATGGCACGGCAGAACTGAAGGCATACAGGGATGCGGTAAAGAACTACCTGGTGCCGTTGCAGGATGAACTCATTTACGAACTGTACGGGACACATTATGATGAAGTACAGAATATGTTTGAAAAGGAGATGGGCGAGGAAGAATGTCTGGAAACACTGCGGGAATATCTTCCGAAAATCTCAAATGACCTGATCCCGGCACTGGATTATATGGAGGAACATGAACTCTATGACATCTCGATCGACAGTGCCAAAGCCCCCGGCGGTTATACCTGTTCGATCTGCGGGTACAATGCGCCTTTCCTTTATAATTGCGCAGACGGCAGCATTATGGATATGGAAACCCTGATCCACGAGTATGGCCATTATAATCAAATGTATCACATGACAGAGGACAGCTGGTACTACGACAAGACGGATCTGGATATCGCGGAGATCCATTCCCAGGGATTGGAACTGCTGTTCATGGATTATGCAGGGGATATTTATGGAGAGTTTTCCGAGGCAGTAAAACTGTATACGATCTTTAACCTGACCTACGCTGCGGTAGAGGGTGTAAAAGAGGATGCTTTCCAATACGCGGTTTATTCAGATGCAGACAATATGACGCTGGATAAATTAAATCAGTTGTATTTCCAGTATTGTACGGAGTATACCGGCCGTTACGGCTCTATGTTCAGTGACAGCATCTCGCTGGCAAACCAGGGTTATCTGCCGTCCGGGGTAGCATACGAGTGGGTACAGATCCCGCATACCTTCCAGTCGCCGATGTACTATATCAGTTATTCGACTTCCGTAGCAGCGGTATTTGAACTCTTTGACGTGATCCTGGATGACAGGGACGAAGGCATTGAAACCTATCTGGCGCTGGTAGATGCGGAGTTCCAGGAAGGTTTTCAGGATACTTTGGATAAAGTGGGTTTGAACAATCCGATCGCGGAGCCGCGTTTTGACCTGTATGCAGATGATATCCGCTATTATGTAGGCCTGGCGGATGAGCGCACGGTCGTGAACAACTACGAAGCACACCAGCCCACGACTTACTGGGGCGAAGCGGCGGGCGGCAGTGAGACGGCACAGCCGGCAGATGGTGATGAACATGAGGAGGTGATCCCCGGAGAAGATGCAGTGGAGGATGGAGAAGAAACAGAGGATACCGAAGATACGGCGCAGAGCGAAAATGAGGCAAAGGACCGCAGAGCGGCAGCCGGCGTGCTGGCAGTGGTATTATTCTCTGCTGCCGGGATCGGGGTGGTCGTGCTGATCGTCATCCTTGCAAAAAACAGCAGGAAAGGCCGGGCGGGACAGATAAACACTAACGGACAGGGAAATCCGGCTACAGGCAGGATGCCGGTACGGCAGAGTGCTTATATGCAGCAGAATCCTTACGTGCAGCAGGCAGGGCAGACCAATCCCTATGCGCAGCAGGGCAGTCAGATCAATCCGTATGCACAGCAGGGCGGACAGATCAATCCGTATACGCAAAGCAGCCAGCCGCTGCCGGGGAGTCAGCAGGGTGCTTTCGGTCAGCCGCTGCCGGGAAGTCAGCAGGGTGCTTTCGGCCAGCCGCTGCCGGGGAGTCAGCAGGGTGCTTTCGGCCAGCCGCTGTCGGGGAGTCAGCAGGGTGCTTTCGGCCAGCCGCTGCCGGGGAGTCATCAGAACAGTTTTGGTCAGCCACAGCCAATGAACCGGCAGAACGGTTCTGGCCAGGCGCAGCCGGGAGGCGGGCAGAATGCCTTTGGCCAGGTACAGCAGCCGATCAACCCCTATGCGCAGCAGTCGGCCGCGTCGATCAATCCGTATGCACAGAATGTACAGATCAATCCCTATGCACAGCAGCCGATCAGCCCTTACGCGCAGAAGACGGCTCCCAATCCTTATCTGCAGAATCTGCAGGCCATGCAGCAGGCACAGGCAGATGTGAGCATGACAGCGGGACAGTCGGGTACAGCCGATCCGGCGGCAGAGAGCACGGCAGGAGCAGTGAGCACGCCGGTGATGGGAAATGCGGCAGGGGCAGCGAGCGCGCCGACAGGATACACCGTTCAACCGGTGGCTGCAGCAGATCCTTACAGCGAAGAAGCGAGGAAGGCAGTTATCACAGCCGAGAATGAGAGGATGCAGGCGCTCCGCCAGGATCCGAAAGCCTACGGGGCTTATTTAAGAGAGATGGCGCAGCGCATCCCGCAGGAGGAAAAAGAGAAGATCCTGGAACTGATCCGCGCGGATGATAAACTGCAGGCGATCAAATTATGCAGGGAGCAGTCCGGGGCAGGCCTGGCAGACGCAAAGACCATGGTGGACGAGTATCTGAAGTATTTATGATCCGTATAGCAGGCCGACCGGCCGGATATGGGAAAGCGATAAAAAAGTGTCACGAAAAACGTGATATTATAAAAAAACAGTTGACAAAACATAGGAGAAGCGTTTATAATTGCAAAAGTGCGATTGATGGAAAGGGAGGTGTGAGAGATGTCCATTTGTCCTAAGAACAAATCTTCCAAAGGAAGAAGAGATAAAAGACGTGCGAATTGGAAAATGTCTGCTCCGACACTGGTAAAGTGCAGCAAGTGCGGCGAGTTGATGGTTCCGCACAGAGTATGCAAGGCATGCGGCGCGTATAACAAGAAGGAGATCCTTGCAGCAGAGTAATGGTTTTGGAAGACTGAAGACCGTTTCCGTAGAATACATCCGTATTTGTGGGGACGGTCTTTTTTTCTTGCTTTTTACCCTTTTTTTTAGTATGATATACAATGTATTTTTATGAGAAAAACAAATGGAGGAATACAGCATGAGTGAAATGGTCAAGGTGGCCGTGGATGCCATGGGCGGCGACAATGCCCCCGGGGAGATCATCAAGGGTGTGATCGATGCTCTGCATGATGCTGAAGACGTGGTGGTGCATCTGGTCGGGAAGGAGGATCTCATCCGTAAGGAACTGGAACAATATACTTATGATGAGAACCGCCTGAAAGTAGTGCATGCGTCTGAAGTGATCGAAACGGCAGAGCCGCCGGTGATGGCTGTGCGCCGGAAAAAGGATTCTTCCATTGTAAAAGCCTTATATATGGTAAAAGAAGGCACCTGCGATGCCTTTGTATCGGCAGGTTCCAGCGGCGCCATCCTGGTGGGTGGACAGTTGATCGTAGGACGCATCCGCGGCGTGGAGCGGGCACCGCTGGCACCGATCATACCGACGGAAAAAGGCGCGGCCCTGCTGATCGACTGCGGGGCAAATGTGGATGCGAAGGCAGAACAGTTGGTACAGTTTGCGCGCATGGGCAGTATCTATTGTGAGCATGCGCTGAAGGTCAGCAAGCCAAGGGTGGCCATCGTAAATATCGGCGCGGAGGAAGAAAAAGGCAATGCGCTGGTCAAGGCAACGATGCCCCTTTTAAAAGAATGTGATGACATTAATTTCATCGGCAGCATAGAGTCGAGGGATATCCCCTTTGGATATGCGGATGTGATCGTGACGGAGGCTTTTGTGGGGAATGTGATCCTGAAACTTTACGAAGGCGAGGCGACCTTTATTTTAAAAACGATCAAAAAAGGTCTGATGAGCACTTTCCGCAGCAAGTTAGGCGCGATGATGGTGAAGCCGGCCTTAAAGGAAACGCTGCGGGATTTTGATGTGAAGCAGTACGGCGGTGCACCGCTGCTGGGCTTAAACGGCCTGGTGGTCAAGACACACGGCTCTGCGGAAGCGGTGGAAGTGAGAAATTCCATCCTGCAGTGCAGGACATTTAAAGAACAGAGGATCAATGACCGTATCAGGGAACGGTTGGCTATGGGCGGCGAAAATGGAATATGAAGTATTAAAACAGGCGGTCAAAAAAGCGCTGCAGGTATATGATGCAGAGATACAGCCGGAATCGGTCTTTGAAACGGAACTGGGAGCAGATTCCATCGATATGGCGCAGATCTTCCGTCTGGTGGAGGAACAGTTAAATATCAGCATTCCGAAAGAACGGATATCCGATGTCAGGACGGTGCGGGATGCTTACGAATTGATCCGCAGGGTGGTGGCAGGGCATGAATGAACGTGAAAACCTGCAGCGCCTGCAGCAGAGGATCGGTTATGCGTTTAAGGATCAGACGCTTTTGCGCACGGCACTGACGCATTCGTCTTATGCACATGAAAGAAAGATCAACAAGATCGAGTGTAATGAACGACTGGAATTTCTCGGGGATGCCGTGCTCGAACAGATTTCGAGCGACCATATTTTCCGGCAGTTTCCAAAGATGCCGGAGGGCGAGATGTCAAAACTGCGCGCGGCATTGGTATGTGAGACGGCGCTGGCGGAATGTGCAAAGCAGATCGGGCTTGGGGAACTGCTCTTTCTGGGGCGGGGTGAGGAAGGCAGCGGCGGACGCAGCAAGCCTTCCGTCACTTCGGATGCGTTTGAGGCGCTGATCGGTGCCATCTACCTGGATGGCGGGATCGGGGCAGCCAGAGATTTTGTGGAAGCACGGGTGCTTTATGATGTGAAAGCACGTGCTGCGGCGCGGGATACCAAGACGGCCCTGCAGGAATATCTGCAGGCAGGGCATGTATGCGAGATCACTTATGAAGTGGTGGATGAGCAGGGACCGGAGCATGCCAAGGAATTTACGGTGCAGGTCTGTATCGACAAAGAACCATATGGACTGGGCAAAGGCCGGAACAAAAAAAGCGCCGAGAAAGCGGCGGCAGCGGCGGCACTGGAAAGACTGAAAAAAACAAAAAAAGCATGATAAAAGGGAACGCATAAGAAAGATGTATTTAAAGAGTATTGAAGTACAGGGCTTTAAGTCCTTTGCAAATAAGATCAGGTTTGAGTTTCACAATGGCATCACAGGGATCGTGGGACCGAATGGCAGCGGTAAATCAAATGTTGCGGATGCGGTACGCTGGGTGCTGGGAGAACAAAGGGTAAAACAGTTGCGCGGGGCATCCATGCAGGATGTCATTTTTTCGGGTACGGAACTGCGTAAACCGCTGGGCTATGCCTATGTGGCGATCACACTGGACAATTCCGACCATTCGCTGCCGGTGGATTTTGAGGAAGTGACAGTGGCGCGCAAGATCTACCGCTCGGGTGAGAGCGAGTATCTGATGAACGGCAGCGTATGCCGTTTAAAGGATGTGAACGAACTGTTTTATGATACCGGTATCGGTAAGGAAGGCTATTCCATTATCGGGCAGGGACAGATCGACAAGATCCTTTCCGGCAAGCCGGAGGAGCGCCGCGAACTGTTTGACGAAGCGGCGGGGATCGTAAAGTTTAAGAAACGAAAGGATGCGGCTGCCAAAAAACTGGAGAACGAGCGGCAGAATCTGGTGCGCGTCAATGATATCTTATCGGAACTGGAACGCCAGGTGGGGCCTTTGGAGAAACAGTCCGAAAAGGCGCGTGAATACTTAAAAAAGAAAGAGGAATTAAAACGCCTGGATGTGAACTATTTCCTGCTGGAGAGCGAGCGCAAGACGCAGGTGCTGGACGATACCCGCGGAAAACTGAAGATCGCGGGTGATGATCTGGCATTGCACCAGGCACAGCTGGAAAAAACACGCACCGATTATGAAGCGGTGGAAAATACCCTTTCGGAACTGGAGGGCGAGATCGAGGAGACCAGAAATACCGTCAACAATACCGGCTCGATACGTACCAAACTGGAGGGGCAGATCAATGTGCTGGAGGAGCAGATCCGTTCTTCCAAAAGCAATATCGGGCATTTTGAACAGCGCATCCGCAGCCTGCAGGAAAACATTGCGGAAAAGGAGCAGGAGAAAGCCGGACTGAACGAGAAGAAGTCGGGCGTGGATGATGAACTGGCGCAGATCCAGGCAAAACGGGATGCGGAGAGAAACAACCTAAACGAGATACAGGCAAGGATCGAAGAACTTTCCGATACGATCGAGAATGATAAAAATGCAGTCATTTCACTGATCAATGACAGATCCAATACCAAGGCGGCCAAAGAGCGTTATGATACGATGCTGGAGCAGACGCATGTGCGCAAGGCAGAGTTGAACTCCCGCTTTCTGCAGGCCAAGACCAATGAGGAAGAGCAGCAGGCGATCATCGCGCAGCTGCAAAAGGAGTTTGAAGAGGTCAACCAAAAGCTTGAGGAACTGAATTTTGAGCAGAAGCGCAAAGAGGAGAGGACAGACCAGATCCATAACGAACTTTCCGAACTGGATCGGAAACTTCAGGAAAAGCAGGTGGCGTACCATCAGGACAAGACAAAACTGGAGTCGATCTCTAACCTGACGGAGCGTTACGAGGGTTATGGAAATGCCGTGCGCCGCGTGATGGAGCGCAAAGGGGATCAAAAAGGCGTGATCGGCGTTGTGGCGGATATCATCAAAGCCGAGAAACGCTTTGAAACCGCGATCGAGACGGCTCTGGGCGGCAATATCCAGAATATCGTGACCGAGGACGAGGATACCGCCAAAAGGATGATCCAGTACCTCAAGGAAAACCGCTTCGGGCGGGTCACATTCTTGCCACTGACTTCCATTGCAGATCCGCAGGAATTCAAGACGCCGCAGGTGCTGAACGAACGCGGGGCGCTTGGCATGGCGGATGAGATCGCGGAGACGGAGGCACGCTATAAGGATGTGGCCAAAACCCTGCTGGGGCGCATCGTGGTGGTCGATAACATGGATCACGCGCTGCAGATCGCAAAGAAATACCATTACAGCATCCGCATGGTCACCCTGGAAGGGGAACTGCTGGTGCCCGGCGGAGCCATCAGCGGCGGTGCCTTTAAAAATAATTCCAACCTGCTGGGACGCCGCAGGGAGATGGATGAACTGGAGCAGCGTGTCAAAACGGCGCTGCAGCAGATCGATGGCTATTTAAAAGAGATCGAAAAAGTCAAGGAGGAACGGAACCGCCTGCGTGTGGAGATCGAGGTGGTAAAGCAGTCGATCCAGGATCAGTTCATCAAATTAAATACGGCAAACTTAAACCTGCAGAAAGCGCAGGAAAAAATAGACGAGACCTCGATCAGCGTGGATGAACTGCATGCCGAGCAGGGCAGCATCGAGCAGCAGGCAAAGGAGATCAGGGAAAACCAGGCTCGTCTTGAGACGGCGCTGAAGGAATCCGTGGAAAAACAGAAAGAATTGGAACAGCGCATCTCGGAAAGTCAGGAAAAACTGGATGACCGGCGCGGTGAGGAAGCCGTACAGGCCGGTAAAGTGACCGAGTGCGAGGTGGAACTGGAAAAGGCGCTGCAGAAGCATGAGTTTGAAAAACAGAATGTGGCGCGGATCGACGGGGAACTGGAACGCCTGGGCGCAGAACTGCAGGAAGCGCAGGAAGCCGTGGAGCGGAATACCGCATCCATCACGGATCGGGAAAATGATATCGGGCAGATCCGGGAGACCATCAAGGCTTCTTACTCGGCTGAAGAAGAGTCGCAGAACCACTTAAATGAACTGCTGCAGCAAAAAGAGAAACTTTCGGAAAAGCAGAAATCTTTTTTCGCGGAGCGCGAGGCACTGGCGGAAAAGATCTCCGGACTGGATAAAGAGGCCTTCCGTCTGAACGCGCAGGCGGAAAAAGTACAGGAAGAACTGGACGGCCTGAACAATTACATGTGGACGGAGTATGAACTGTCGATCCGGGATGCGGCGGAGATGAAGGATGAAGAACTGACGGATATCGCTTTCTTAAAACGCGGCATTGCCGAGATCAAGGACGGCATCAAACGGCTGGGTGCAGTCAATGTCAATGCCATCGAAGAATACAAGGAACTGATGGAACGCTATACCTTCTTAAAAGGCCAGCATGATGACCTGATCGAGGCGGAGAAGGAACTGCAGGGCATCATCACGGAACTGGATGAGGCCATGCGCAAGCAGTTTGCGGAGAAATTTGAAGAGATCGGCAAGGAGTTTGACAAAGTATTTAAGGAACTCTTCGGCGGCGGCAAAGGCACGCTGGAACTGATGGAGGGAGAGGATATCCTGGAGGCCGGCATCCGCATCATCGCGCAGCCCCCCGGAAAGAAACTGCAGAACATGATGCAGCTGTCCGGCGGCGAAAAAGCGCTGGCGGCCATCGCGCTGATGTTTGCGATCCAAAACTTAAAACCTTCACCCTTCTGTCTGCTGGATGAGATCGAAGCGGCGCTGGATGAAAGCAACGTAGGACGTTATGCGGGCTACCTGCATAAACTGACGGCGCATACGCAGTTTATCGTGATCACGCACCGCCGGGGCACGATGGAAAAAGCCGACCGCCTCTACGGCATCACCATGCAGGAGAAAGGCGTATCCACGCTGGTATCTGTCAACCTGATCGATGAGCAGCTGGATGACTGACGGTTACTATTCACAGTCGAATCGCGCGGCGGATGGCATACGGGAGCATAAGACGGTATTTTGAAAGGATGAAAAAATGGCCTGGTGGAATTTTGGAAAAAAGAAAGAGAAGATTCAGGAAGAAGTACCTGTAAGCACGGCGGAGGCAGTACAGCCGGAGGAGGCTGCGGCAGCGGAAGCACCGCAGGCGGCGGAAGTACAGAAAACACCGTTTCAGGATGCGCCTCAGAAAGAAACGCAGACAGAAGAGAACACCGGAGAAGACGTAATACAGGAAACGGAAAAACAGGAAACAGACGAAGCGCGGCCGGAGAAAAAGGGTTTTTCCTGGTTTGGGAAGAAGAAAGAAACGTCGGCGGATACAGCGGAAAATGATGAGGATGATGAAGAAGAGGACGTCCCGCAGGAAAAGCCGCAGAAGAAGAAGGGCTTCTTTGCGCGCCTGAAGGAAGGCCTGGCCAAGACCAGGGACAGTTTTGTCTATAACCTGGATGTGGTCTTTGACGGCGCCGAAATGATCGATGATGATTTCTATGATGATCTGGAGGAGATCCTGATCATGGGAGATATCGGCGTGGGTGCCACAGAGGCGATCCTGGACCGCTTAAAAGAGCAGGTGGAGGAAGAGGACATAGTGCGCCCGGCCGAGTGCAAGCGCCTGTTGATCAAGGACATCCGTGAACAGATGGCGGTGGGCAAGGCGGCCTATGCTTTTGAAAAGCAGACTTCGGTGATATTTGTGATCGGTGTCAACGGGGTAGGCAAGACCACTTCCATCGGCAAGATCGCGTCGATGCTCAAGGCAAAGCGCCGCAGGGTGATGATGGCAGCGGCAGATACTTTCCGCGCGGCAGCCGGGGATCAGTTAAAGATCTGGGCGGAACGCGCCGGCGTGGAACTGATCGGCGGGAAAGAGGGGCAGGATCCTTCCAGCGTGCTCTTTGATGCGGTCAACGCGGCCAAAGCGCGGCACGTGGATGTGCTGCTGGTGGATACGGCCGGCCGCCTGAACAATAAGAAAAACCTGATGGAAGAATTAAAGAAGATGAACCGCGTGATCGACCGGGAATATCCGGATGTGCACCGCGAAAACCTGATCGTGCTGGATGCCACCACGGGGCAGAACGCGCTGCAGCAGGCCAGGGATTTCAATGATGTGGCAGACTTGACCGGCATCATACTGACCAAGATGGACGGCACGGCAAAGGGCGGCATCGCAGTGGCGATCCAGTCCGAATTGAAAGTGCCGGTAAAATATATCGGTGTGGGAGAAAAGATCGAAGACCTGCAGAAATTTGATCCGGATGCCTTTGTGGAAGCGCTCTTTGATGTGGAACTGGAGCGGGATGACGAAGAGGACGAGGATAACGAGAACGGAGAAACTATTTGACGCGCATCAGGAAGGAGATAGAAGATGGCAAAGGAAATGCTGACGCTGGAAGCCTTTGAGGAGGCTGCGGAGATCGTAAAAGAGGTCACGCTGGAAACCAAACTGGTCTACAGTGATTACTTAAGTTCCCTGACCGGAAACAAAGTGTATTTAAAGCCGGACAACATGCAGTTTACCGGGGCTTATAAGGTGCGCGGCGCCTATTACAAGGCCAGCACCTTAAGCGAAGAGGAACGTTCCATGGGCGTGATCACCGCCTCTGCGGGCAACCATGCGCAGGGCGTGGCATACGCGGCAAAGAAAAAGGGCATGAAGGCAACGATCGTTATGCCCACGACCACGCCGCTGATCAAGGTAAACCGTACCAAGAATTTCGGTGCGGAGGTGGTGCTGCACGGGGATGTGTATGATGAGGCCTGCGAGAGGGCATACGAACTGGCGGCGGAGCATGGCTATACCTTTATCCACCCCTTTGACGATCTGGCAGTAGCGACCGGACAGGGCACCATTGCCATGGAGATCATCAAGGAACTGCCGCTGGTAGATGTGATCCTGGTGCCCATCGGCGGCGGCGGACTGGCGACAGGCGTATCCACGCTGGCCAAACTGCTCAATCCCAAGATCAAGGTGATCGGCGTGGAGCCGGCCGGAGCGGCCTGCATGAAGGCATCCCTGGCGGAGGGAAAGGTGCTGACACTGCCCGGTGTGGATACCATCGCAGACGGTACCGCAGTCAAAACCCCCGGCAGCAAGATCTTTCCGTATATCCAGGAAAACATCGACGATATCATCACGGTGGAGGATGAGGACCTGATCGTATCCTTCCTGGATATGGTGGAAAACCACAAGATGGTAGTGGAAAACTCCGGCCTGCTTACGGTAGCGGCCTTAAAGCAGCTGGATGTGAAAGGCAAAAAGATCGTGGCGATCCTTTCCGGCGGAAATATGGATGTGATCACCATGTCTTCCGTGGTGCAGCAGGGGCTGATCTTCCGCAACCGTATCTTTACGGTATCGGTGCTTTTGCCGGATAAGCCGGGCGAGCTGCAGCGGGTAGCGGGCGTGATCGCGGGTGAAAACGGCAACGTCATCAAACTCGAGCACAACCAGTTTGTGACCACCAACCGTAAGAGTGCCGTGGAACTGCGCATCACCATAGAAGCCTTTGGCACGGAGCATAAGGAAAAGATCATGGAGGCGCTGGAAAAGGGCGGCTATCAGCCCAAAGTGGTGCGTACCCTGATCTGATCATTGACAAACATGATTTTTGTGAAGAACGCGGACATAAAGAGCGTACACCGCAGTTCTGGAAAACATAAGCTGTTCAGTACCCGGGGGTTTCTGAACGGTTACCAAATTAAGGAGAAAACGAGGAGGGACAGAAGATGGCAGAGATCAGACCGTTTCGGGCGGTAAGGCCGAAAAAGGGCATGGAGGCAAAGATCGCGGCATTGCCGTATGATGTGTACAGCCGCGCAGAGGCAAAGGAAGTGGTGGCGGCCAATCCGGATTCGTTTCTTGCGATCGACCGCGCGGAAACACAGTTTGATGACAGCGTGGATACCTATGCGGATGAGGTATATGCAAAAGCAGCGCAGATGCTGAAGGAACGGATCGAAAAAGGGGATTTTGTACGGGAGGCGCAGGCAGTATATTATCTGTATGAACTGACCATGGACGGCCGCGTGCAGACCGGCATCGTGGGATGCGCGTCCATCGATGATTATGAAAAGCAGGTGATCAAAAAGCATGAGAATACCCGAGCGGATAAAGAGGCGGACCGCATCTGCCATGTGGATACCTGCAGCGCGCAGACAGGACCGATCTTTCTGGCCTACCGTCAGGTGCCGGCGCTGCGGGAACTGATGCAGCGGATCAAGACCGGCACGGCGCTGTATGATTTCACTTCCGAAGACGGCATACGCCACCGTGTGTTTGTGATCGCGGAGGAAACGGATATCAGAACCGTGCAGGAGGCGTTTGCGAAGATGGATGCGCTCTATATCGCGGACGGGCATCACCGCTGCGCCTCCGCGGTACGGGTGGGACAGAAACGCCGTGCTGCAGATCCGTCGCATACGGGAGATGAGGAATATAATTATTTCCTGTCCGTGATCTTTCCGGACGAGGAACTGATGATCATGGATTACAACCGCGTGGTGGATGACTTAAACGGCAATGATAAAGAGGCCTTTCTGGAAAAACTGTCTCAAGTATTCACCATCGGCACGCCGCAGGCAGAGGAAGTAAAGCCGGCTGCCAAAGGGCAGGTGGGCATGTACCTGGACGGGGCGTGGTATCCGCTTACGATGAAGGATGCAGTCAAAAGCAGCGATCCGGTAGACGGCCTGGATGTGGCGATCCTGCAGGATCAGGTGCTGGATAAGATCCTGGGCATCGCAGATCCGAAGACGGACCGGCGCATTGCGTTTGTAGGCGGGATCCGCGGACTGGCGGAACTTAAGAAGCGCGTGGATGCGCTGCCGCAGCCCGGGGTGGCATTTGCGATGTATCCCACTGCCATCAGCGAGTTGTTTGCCGTGGCGGACGCCGGCCGGCTGATGCCGCCCAAATCCACCTGGTTTGAGCCGAAGCTGCGCAGCGGCATCTTTATCCATGAGATCTGATTTTTTTGAACAGGAAGTGACGATATCCGGATTGTATGGTATAATATGAGCACTTATAAAAAAACGGGGTATGGCATATGAACAAAAAACTGTACGCACTGATGGACTGGGCAAAGATCGAGGAGATCGTATACGGGGAATGTGACAGGCCATGTGATTTCCTGGGGGCGCATACAGCCGGCAGGCAGACATTGATCCAGGCGTTTCTGCCGGGCGCGGAAAGCGTATCCGTGTATCTGGATGGCGCGGAGGGCGCCAAAGGACGTACCGTAAAGAGCGAGATCGTGATGGAAAAAGCGGATGAAGCAGGCTTTTTTGCCTGCGTGCTGCCCGGTACGGATCAAAAGAAATACCGCTTTCATGCGGAATATCCGGCAGCGGAAACGGCAGACTTAAGCGTGACGGAGGAAGACGGTGCCGAGGGGAAGAAGGCAAAAAAAACTGCCGGCAAAGCGGAAAAGATCATACGCGAACTGCGGGATCCCTATGGCACTGCGCGTATCCTGACGGAAAAAGAGGAACAGTGCTTTTTATCCGGCGGCGACAGGCAGACGGATGCCTGTCTGGGCGCACACAAAAAGACGGTTGCCGGCGTGCGCGGCGTGGTGTTCCGTGTGTGGGCGCCGAATGCCAGAAGAGTCAGTGTGGTGGGGGGATTCAATCATTGGAACGGGCTGGAGAATCCGATGAACCGCCTGCCGGAGAGCGGCATCTTTGAATTGTTTTTGCCGGGGGTGGAGGAAGGTACCGCTTATGCTTATGAGATCCTGATGCAGGGCGGCAGCAAGATGAGCAAAGCCGATCCCTACGCGATCAGCATAGCGGAAGCAGACGGCAGAAATGTGAGCATCGTCGAGGCACTGCCGGCCTATAAATGGAAGGATGAGAAATGGCTGGAAAAACGGAAGAAAACAGATCCGTTTACCATGCCGGTCAATATCTATGAACTGTCCCTTATGAAGATGCCGGAGGGCTTTTTGCAGGACGCAAAGGCAGTCGGGCAGTTTGCGGCGTATGTAAAGTCCATGGGATATACCCATGTGCAGCTCATGCCGGTGATGGAGTATCCCGCCGCGGAGGATGCCGGCTATCATGCATCCCACTTCTTTGCACCCGCGGCACGTTTTGGCACGGCGGCGGAGTATATGCGTTTTGTGGATACGCTGCATAAAGAAGGCGTGGGCGTTTTGCTGGCCTGGGCGCCGGGGGACTTTTCCAATGTGGATTACGGCCTGGGTTATTTTGACGGCACGGCGCTCTATGAATATGCCGATCCGAGGCGCGGCACAGATCCGCGTACCGGTATGCTGCAGTTTAATTTAGGCTCGCCGATGGTAAGGGAATATCTCTTATCCGTTATCAGCCACTGGATACAGCATTATCATCTGGACGGGATCACCACGCTGGATGCGGCATCCATGCTGTATCTGGATTATTACCGACAGCCGGGCGAGTGGGTGCCGAATATGTACGGCAGCGTGGAAAATCTGGAGACCATGGCTTTTTTCCGGGAGATGAACGCCATGCTGCATAAGAGGGCGGAAAACCTGATCTCGATCGCGGCAGAGACCAGCGGCTTCAGCCATGTGACCGGTACGGATGAAGAGGGGCTGGGTTTTGACTTTACCACGGATGTAAATTTTGTGCGTGAGTTCATCGATTATCTGGGGAAGGATCCCATCGAGCGCCATGCCTGGCATTATGAACTGACCGGCAGCACGCTGTATCAGTACTGCGAGCGTTATATCCTGCCGGTGGACGTGGCCAGGATCAATTTCCGGCAGGGCGGCCTGATCGGGCGCATGAACGGCAGCGAGGAGTTGAAATGGCGGAATTTAAAACTGTTCTACGGCTATCTGATGGCGCATGTGGGGCGCAAGTCCATCTTTATGGGACAGGAGTACGGCAGTTATGCTTCCTTTGAGGATATGCCTCATATCCTGCCCGGTGAGGAGCAGGATGAGGTGCAGGAACATTTCCGGGCATATATGCGGTCGCTGAACACGTTTTATGCAAAGACACCGGCTTTTTATGCGGCAGAGGACGCGGCAGAGGGCTTTGCCTGGATCAATGACCATGCGATCCGGGATAACGTGCTGGCGCTGATCCGCAGTGACGGAAAAAAGAAGAACTATTTCTGCGTGTTTAATTTTGCGAATGCGCCTTACGAAAAATACCGTGTGGGGACGGCATGGGAAGGGAAGTACCATGAGGTGTTCACTTCCGAGGCGGGCGCCGTGGACGGGCCGACCATCGCGGCACATGAGGGGAAGGCTGACGGTCAGGAGATGCATATCCGCGTGGATCTGGCACCGCTGTCCTTCAGGATCTTTGAATATATCCCCTACAGTGCGGAGGAAAAAGCGGAGATCCGCAGGCGTGAGGAAGAACGCAGAGCCAGAAAAGCGGCGGAGGAGGAACAGCGCAGGCGGCTGACGGAGGAACGCGCCAGGATCCGATCAAGCTTAAAGCAGGAACTGGAAAAGAAGATCGCGGCGGCAGAAGCGGCCATTGCGGGCGGTTCGGAATATAAGGCAAAGGATCGCAGGAACACGGGCAAACCGTAGACCGCTGCAGGCGTGCCGCGGGGAACTGAACGGGAACGCAGGCAAACGGCAGTCCGCTTGCAGGAGCGGGACATTTATGGATGACAGAGGGAACGTATGACGGGAAATTGGGAAAGTGCGGGAAAACTGATCGTAAGGGCCTCGGAGAATGCGGCCGGAGGTGAGAGCGTTTCGGCAAACCTGCTGGATACGGTATCGGGAAACCTGGCGGCACCTGCAGGCGCGATCCTGGAGGCGGCTGGAACCAGCGTGGAGGAAGTGACCGAAAACCTGAATGCGGTGCAGCAGTTTTTAAAAGACCTCCCCACCAAACTCTTTCAGTTTGGCGTCAAGGCGGTATTTGCGCTGATCCTGTTCTGGATCGGGAGCAAGCTGATCAATCTGGTGCGGAAGTTCGTAAAGAAGTCCATGGACCGGGCAAACGCCGATCTGGGGCTCAGGCAGTTTACGGATTCGCTGATCAAGGTGGCGCTGTACGCGCTGCTGATCGTCTGGATCGCCGGCACCTTTGGCATAGAGACCACATCACTGATCGCGGTACTGGGCTCGGCCGGCGTGGCGGTGGCACTGGCGCTGCAGGGCAGCCTTTCCAATATCACCGGCGGCGTGCTGCTGCTGATCTTAAAACCGTTCAAGATCGGGGATTATATCAAGGAGGACAGCAAGGGCAATGAGGGTACGGTGACGGAGATCGGCTTATTTTACACCAAACTGCGCACCGTGGATGATAAGGTGGTGATCCTGCCAAACGGCACGCTGGCAAACACTTCGCTGACTAATGTCAATCTCTCGCCCAACCGGCGGATCATACTGCTGTTGGGGATCTCTTATGACGCGGATGTGGCAAAGGCGAAAAAGATCGTGGCGGATCTGCTGGAAGAGGAGCCGAAGGTGTTAAAAGAGCCCGGCATACAGGTGTATGTGGATGCGCTGGATGCGTCCCAGGTGACGATCGGCGTCAGGGCTTATGTGAAGAATGAAGACTTTTTTGAAGTAAAGTGGCGCATCACCGAAAAGGTAAAACTGGCGTTTGATGCAAACGGGGTGGAGATCCCGTACAATAAACTGGATGTGATGGTAAAGGAATGGCCGGAACAAAAGACCGGTGCTTGATGCAGTCGGGGAATAGGGTATGAGCAGGCGAAAACAGATCTTGGCGATCGTGATCCTGCTGGTGCTGCTATGCGGCAGCGCGGGGATCTATTTTGGCTATATCAATGACAAAAGTTATGTGGCGATCCGCATGCGCCTGGCAGAGATGCATCTGGAACAGGAGCGTGATGAGAAAGCGGAGGCGCTGTATCTTAAGGTGCTGAACTGTGATGCGCAGAATACGGAGGCGTATCTGGCACTGGGCGGGCTGTATATGGAGCAGGAACGCTATACGGACGCGATCGACCTGTTAAAAAAAGCGTATGACCTGACCGGTGAAAAGCGCAGTTTCCGTGGACCTTTGACGGAAGCGTACCTTGCAAGGGCAGAGGAACTCATGGACAAAGGAGAGCCGAAGACCGCTATCGCGCTGTTAAAAAAGGCGGTGGAGCGCTATGTGGAGCCGCAGGATGTCCGCGGGCTGTTTTCGGAAGCATGCCTGATGCGGGCTATGCAGATCAGGGATGCGGGGGAACTGGAACAGGCGC
>JAFUUX010000111.1 GCA_017471325.1 Lachnospiraceae bacterium
ACAGCACGAAGGGCTGTGAATAGTAACTTTCTGTTTCTTTTGTTACAAATTGCCGCAAAGCCGGTGCGGCAGTCTTTTGAGCCGATTCCGGCCACCCGGCATTACAGGGCTTCCATATCCACCAGTGCGATATTTCCGCGTTTCTTTGCCTCTGCCTGCAGACCTTCCGAAAAATGTCCCGCGCAAAACAGGTACAGATGATCCGCACTGATGCGCGCTTCACCGGCCAGTTTTAAATAGCCATCCAGGTCTGTCTGCGTGACTTCCTCCTTCTGCCATTCACAGAAAGCCAGCAGACTGTTTTCATCCGCATCCTGCAGGATAATATCGATCGTACCGCATTTTCCTACCCATTCCCCGCTCCTGACCGCGCGGATCGGCAGCATCTTTCTTTCGTTCAGCAGTTCCAGATACTCTTTGCAGACCTTCCTGAAATCTGACTGATGAAACGCCTCCAGGTACGGCGCGATCACCCTGCTGTAAAAAACAGCCGCCGATCCCGTTTCCAGCAGACTCCTTTCCGCAAACAGGAAACGGCAGGTAAACTCCAGAAAACGCAGGCTGATACGGTAGATGCCTTTCATGGCATTCAGGTTGGAGGCATTTTCAAAGGGAAATACCTTCTCCACCAGTTCCCGTTCCATCAGGTTCCTTAAGTACACACTGATCTTTGCACGGGAAAAACCTGTATACTGATGCAGGTCGTTCAGTTTATTCTTCCCGTTTGCAAGACAGTACAGTATGGTATTGTATACATGCAGCTCCCGCAGTTCGGCGGATACGATGCGCTCCGCTTCCGCTTTGAGCGGTGCCCCTTTGCACAATATGGCGCTGATGATATTCTCCCGGATCTCTTTCTCCGGTGATAACGCAGCCCAATATGCCGGCACACCGCCTAAGATACTGTAGATCTCCATGCACTGCCTGGTGGTGCAGTCTTTAAAATAATGCACGCAGTCCGCAAATCCCAGTTCCGGCAGTTTCAAAAAGCCATGGATCCCCAGCGCGGAATTGCCGATACGCGGCACCAGCGTATTTTCCACAAAACTGATCGAAGACGACAGCAGCACGATCATACACGGCACGGCGCTTTCTTTCTGCCGGCGCACCAGTTCCTCCATAAAGTACGGGGAATACCGCACGATGTTCTGAAACTCATCGATCACGAGCAGAAATCTGCCGGCAGAAGGATCCGCCCTATTGACGATATGGCGAAAAACATCTTCAAAATGCGGCACTGCCGTTGTATCCTCCTGCGCATCCCGTTCCAGTTCCTGCATCCATAAGCGAAACTGTTCCTGTTCCGAGCACTCCCGCGCAGCATAATAAAACAACTGCCTGCCATGGGCAAACTGAAACAAAAGGGAACTTTTTCCGATCCCTTTGTGTCCGTAGACCACCAACAGCCGGCTGGTATCTTTCTGATAATGTTCCTCCAGATATTTCAGTTCTTTTTTTCTGCCGACAAACATCTCTTCCCTATAGATCCGTGACTGCCGGAATACACCGGCAGCCACGGACATCATTTATTTTTCCCTGATGTAATCCATTGCCTTTAACAGTTCAGCGCAAAGCACCGCACCGCCGGCCGCACCGCGCAGGGTATTGTGGGACAGGCCTACAAACTTCCAGTCATATACCGTATCCTCACGCAGACGGCCTACGGAAATGCCCATGCCGTTCTCATAGTTCACATCCAGCGCTACCTGCGGACGGTTATCCTCCTCAAGATACTGGATAAACTGCTTCGGCGCACTGGGCAACTGCATCCTCTGCGGCTCACCCGAGAAACTCACCAGTTTTTCGATCAGCTGCTCTTTCGTCGGTTTCCGGCGGAATTTCACAAATACCGCTGCCGTATGACCGTTCAGCACCGGCACGCGGATACACTGACAGGTGATCACCGGGCTGGTCGCCGGTACGATCACGCCGTTTTCGATCCTGCCCCAGATGCGCAGCGGCTCTTTTTCGGACTTTTCTTCTTCGCCGCCGATATAAGGGATGATATTGCCCACCATCTCCGGCCAGTCCTTAAAGGTCTTGCCCGCGCCGGAAATCGCCTGATAAGTCGTAGCGACTACTTCATAGGGTTCAAACTCTTTCCATGCGGTAAGCACCGGTGCATAACTCTGTATCGAACAATTCGGTTTTACAGCGATAAAGCCGCGGCTGGTACCCAAACGCTTCTTCCGGAACTCGATCACATGCATATGCTCCGGATTGATCTCGGGCACCACCATCGGCACAGCCGGTGTC
>JAFUUX010000112.1 GCA_017471325.1 Lachnospiraceae bacterium
AAACGACAAAACTATTTTCGTTTTGTCGTTTACTGCGCCGGATTTTGGCCGCTGAAAGCGGCATATTTCCTTACAAAATCCGTGCGCATCCTCGCGGAGCGTTATAGTAAGCGCAATTATTTATTGCGCTTACTATATTTACGGAGCAGGGAAAGGTGGCAGTCTGCGGATCTGCTTACAGGGATTTTTGAAGATACAGAGAAAAAGGAGTTGCGTATGAAAGCAGTAAAGGTGGCGGCAGTGCAGATGAACTGTACGGAGGATGTGCATGAGAATATTGCGCATGCGGACGCGCTGGTGCGCAAGGCGGCAGAACAGGGAGCGCAGATCATATTGCTTCCGGAACTGTTTGAGCGGCAGTATTTTTGCCAGGAGCGCCGGTATGAATATTATGATTTTGCCAAAAGCACGGAGGAAAATGACGCCGTCAGGCATTTTCGGCAGGTGGCAGCGGAACTGCAGGCAGTGCTGCCCATCAGTTTTTATGAGCGGGATGGCGTGCGTCTGTTTAACAGCTGTGCCGTGATCGATGCGGATGGAACCGTGCTGGGGGTGTACCGCAAGACACATATCCCGGACGATCATTATTATCAGGAGAAGTTTTATTTTACGCCGGGGGATACGGGATTTTGCGTATGGGATACACGATACGCGCGCATCGGTGTGGGGATCTGCTGGGACCAGTGGTTTCCGGAGACTGCAAGGGCGCTGACGCTGAATGGCGCACAACTGCTGTTTTATCCTACGGCCATCGGCTCGGAGCCGATCCTGGACTGCGACAGCATGCCGCACTGGAGACGCACCATGCAGGGACATGCGGCGGCAAATGTGATCCCGGTGGTGGCGGCCAACCGATATGGCCTGGAAAAAGTGACGCCCTGTGAGGAAAACGGCGGACAGGGATCGGCTCTGCGGTTTTACGGCTCTTCCTTTATCACGGATGAGACAGGAGAATTGAAAGAGCAGGCGTCACGGGACGGCGATGCGGTGATCACGGCGGCTTTTGACCTTGCGGCAGTCGAACGTGCAAGGCTGGACTGGGGACTGTTCCGTGACCGCAGGCCGGAGCGTTATACGGATCTGGTCAGCAGATAGTTGTATGATATATTGGATTTACAGGATTGCGGGAAATAGTGGTGCAATCCTGTTTGTTTTATGCTATACTGTTTAGCAGTGTGTATTATTACATGTATTTCTTTTTTAGGAGGAAACAGCAATGCCTATCATGGATTATCTGGAGCGTAACCGCAGGGAATACGGAGATGAAGTCGCTCTGATCGAACTGAATCCGGAACAGAAAGAGACCAGGCGCGTGACCTGGAAGGAATATTCACTGATCCAACAGACGGAGGATGCACCGTACCGCAGGGAGATCACCTGGCGCGTATTTGATGAAAAGGCGAACCGCATGGCAAACATGCTGCTGGGGCGCGGTGTGAAACGGGGGGATAAGGTGGCGATCCTGATGATGAACTGTCTGGAGTGGCTGCCGATCTATATGGGCATTTTAAAAACAGGCGCGATCGCGGTGCCTTTTAATTTCCGCTATTCCGCGGATGAGATCCAGTACTGCGCGGATCTGGCGGAGGTGGATGTCCTGCTTTTTGGCCCGGAATTTATCGGCCGCATCGAGTCGATCGTCGAGAAACTGTCCAAGAACCGCCTGCTGATCTTTGTGGGTGAGACCTGTCCGACCTTTGCGGAGAGTTACAGAGAACTGGTAGCGGACTGTTCCAGCGCGAAACCGGATATCGAGATCAAGGATTCCGATGATGCGGCAATCTATTTTTCCTCGGGAACGACAGGCTTCCCGAAAGCGATCTTACATAAGCATTTAAGCCTGATGACGGCAGCGCAGGTGGAGCAGCATCATCATGGACAGGGCAGGGAGGATTGTTTTCTCTGCATCCCGCCGCTGTACCATACCGGCGCCAAGATGCACTGGATGGGCAGTCTGGTGGCAGGCTCACGGGCAGTTCTGTTAAAGGGGACCAAACCGCAGTATATCTTTGATGCTGTTTCCAGAGAGCATTGCACGATCGTATGGCTGCTCGTACCCTGGGCGCAGGATATTCTGGATGCGCTGGATGCGGGTACGCTGAAAGTGGAGGATTATGAACTGGATCAGTGGAGATTGATGCATATCGGGGCACAGCCGGTACCGCCATCACTCATCAAACGCTGGAAAGCATATTTCCCGAAGCACCAGTATGACACCAACTATGGCCTGAGTGAATCCATCGGACCGGGCTGCGTGCATCTGGGGGTGGAGAACATTCATAAAGTAGGCGCGATCGGGGTGCCGGGGTATGGCTGGCAGTGCAGGATCATAGATGAAAACGGTAATGAAGTAAAGCAGGGCGAAGCCGGTGAGTTATGTGTGAAAGGAAACGGTGTGATGGAGTGCTATTACCGGAATCCGGAGGCAACGGCTGAAGTGCTGAAGGACGGCTGGCTTCTGACAGGGGATGTGGCAATGCAGGATGAAGACGGCTTCATCTTCCTGGTAGACCGTAAGAAAGATGTGATCGTTTCCGGCGGGGAAAACCTGTATCCGGTACAGATCGAGGATTTCCTGCGCCAGCATGACAAGATCTGCGATGTGGCAGTGATCGGCCTGCCGGATAAGCGGCTTGGGGAAATCGCCGGTGCCGTGATCCAGATCAAGGAGGGCATGGAATGCACGGAGGCGGAGATCGAGGAATTCTGCCAGGGATTGCCGAGATACAAGCGCCCGCGCAAGATCATCTTTGCAGATGTGCCCAGAAATCCGACAGGAAAGATCGAGAAACCGGCATTGCGTAAACGCTATAGCGTAGAGCGGCTGGTGGAGCATGAAAACGAGGGATGAAAACAGCCGGCAGCAGGGGCGCGGAGAGTACATATGCCGCGGCTGGAAGTTTTACTTACAAACGTTTGTTGGTAAAACCCCTATACAGAGCAGATGAGATCAGAAACGGCAGTTGATTTCGTATGCGGGTATATATAGAGGAGAAAACGATGAAAACACTGGAGGAAATAAGGGAATATTTTTCGCATGATGCCTATGCGGTACAGACAACGGGTGCAGAGATCATAGAAGCCAGGCCGGGCTACGGGAAAGTAAGGCTGGTGCTGGATGAACGGCATATAAACGGTGCCGGTCACGTGATGGGCGGTGTTTATTTTACCTTGGCGGATCTGGCCTCGGCGGTTGCCATAAACCATGATTTTGATGAGGAATTATCCGTGGGCATGACGGGGAATATTGAATTCATATCGTCTGTTACAGGAGGGACGATCTACGCGGAGGCAATGGTTTTGAAGGAAGGCCGGAAGGTATCTTTCAGCGAGATCCGTGTAACGGACGAAAACGGAAAACTGCTGGCGCAGACAAATATGAGCAGTTATAAGGTGAAAACAAGATGATGCGTGATGCGCTGTGTTTCCCGCAGGTATGAAGGAAATGCGGTATCGATGTGTACTTATGAACGTGTATTGAATGACAGAGGCGGTCTGGCATCCCGGAGCAGGTGAAGGGAGTGCAGCCGCCTTTTGTGCACCCGGGCGGTAAGCCGGGCGCTTTGCGGCGACAGAGATCAAAGAGGGATAGGCAATGGCGGAAAAGAATCTGTGGAATGATGGATGGGAGTTTACGGAGCGGGCGCTGGAAGATATGGAAAAGCAGCTGCCCCATATCCGGGAAATACCCGCAGAACAGTGGCGGACGGTGGAACTGCCGCATGACTGGCTGATCAGTGATACCACGGCATTATACCGTAACAGTATCGGCTGGTACAGGAAAAGATACGTTATCCAAAAAGCGGAGAATATGGAATATCTGCTGCGTTTTGACGGGGTGTATATGGACAGTACCGTATACTGCAACGGAGAAAAGGTCATGGAATGGAAATACGGCTATTCCATGTTTGAAGCGGATCTGACGCCGTTTATCCGGGATGGTGAAAATGAAGTATATGTGCGCATGGTCTATCAGGCGCCAAATTCGAGATGGTATTCCGGTGCAGGGATTTACCGGGATGTATGGCTGAAGGAGCGGCAGGCAACACATCTGGTATCTGACGGGATCTACATTACACCGGAGCGGAATGCGGACGAAAGCTGGAAAGTGAAGAACTGTACGGAGATCAAAACAGCGCCGCAAAACAGGAACGGTGTATGTAAGATCGTGCAGAAACTGTTTGATCCGAAAGGAAAGATGATATCGGCAGGTGGGCGCCTGGTGCCGATGGAGGAGATCGATGAGGACGGCAGGGTGTCCGTGCAGCTGGAGATGCAGGCCGGCAAAGTGCAGTTGTGGAAGGTGGGCGAGGGCATACTGTATACGCTGCGCACGGAACTGTATTGCGGTAAAGAACTGATGGAAACGGAAGAATGCAGATTCGGTTTTCGCACTTTGGAATATACGCAGGATGAAGGGCTGTTCATCAACGGGGAGCATGTGAAATTGCATGGTGTCTGTGAGCACCATGATCTGGGCTGCCTGGGGGCGGCTTTTTCCAAAGATGCCATGCGCAGGAAAATGGATAAACTAAGAGCCATGGGCGTCAATGCGATACGCACGGCTCATAATATGCCTGCGGAAGGTTTTTTGGAACTGGCAGACGAAATGGGTTTTCTGATCGATGATGAAGGGTTCGATATGTGGAAAAACCCAAAAACAGAATATGATTATGCCCGTTTCTTTGATGCCTGGGCAGAGCGGGATATCGAAAGCTGGATCCGCCGGGACCGGAACCATCCTTCCGTGATCATGTGGAGCATCGGCAATGAGATCACGGATACCGTATGGACAGAGGAAGGAAGGGAAACTGCGGTGCGGATGCGGGATGCCATACGCAGATGGGATCCGCTGCATCATGCGCCGGTGACGCTGGGATCCAATTTCCTGCAGTACGATTTTGCACAGAATTGTACAGAGGAACTGGAACTGGCAGGCTATAATTATCTGGAATATCTGTATCCGGAACATCATAAACAGAAACACTGGAAGATCTATGGCAGTGAGACATCATCCATTCTGTCCAGCCGGAATATCTATCATTTTCCAAAGCATGCGCATATCATTAGCGAAGCGGATGAGCAATGCTCTTCTCTGGGGAATACCATAACCGGCTGGTGCGGGGAAAGTACGGCAGCAGTGATCTGTGATGATGAAAATACGCCGTATTCCATCGGCCATTTTCTGTGGTCGGGTTTTGACTATATTGGAGAGAGTACGCCATACGAAACGAAGAATTCCTATTTTGGACAACTGGATCTGGCGGGTTTTCCGAAAGATGCTTATTATCTGTACCAGGCAGCCTGGACAGACCACACCAGGGCACCGATGGTCCATATCTTTCCGTATTGGGATTTTAATCCCGGACAGGTGATCGATATTACGGCAGCAAGCAATGCCCCCTGGGTAGAACTGTTTTTGAACGGGAAAAGCCTTGGGAAAAAAGCAGGCTTTGCACATGCCTTTGACCATAAGGCGCAGGGGGAAGAACTGCCCGTGCGGTGGGAATTTGCGGAATGGTCTGTTTTGTATGAACGGGGAGAACTGAGGGCAGTTGCGTATGATGATGAACAGAATGTAATTGCGGAAACAGTGCGGAAAACATTTGGGGATGCGGAGGCCTTGGTATTGTGCAATCCCAAGGCGTACCGGTACGGGAAACTCGTATTTCTGGAGATAGCAGCAACAGATCGGGAAGGAAACATAGTAGAAAATGCAAATAATATCGTAGGAGCAGAAGCGGATGGGGATGTCCGGATACTGGCGCTGGATAACGGAGACAGCGCTGATCCTGCACAGCATCAGGGAACATGGCGGCGTTTGTTTGGCGGAAGAATGCTGGTTGTGGCAGAATTGAAAAAGGATGCAGAGGGCGTGATAAAACTTTTTTCACCGGGGATACGTCCGGCATGCATACATCTGAAAAAAGAAGAATGCAGCGTTACAACTGAAGCGGCCATGAAAACGGATATGGATGAGATCCCGATCCGCAAAATAGAACTGTGCCTGCGGGGAGAGCAGCGGCTGACAACAACGAAGGCGGAAACGGAAGTGTCTGCGATCCTGTATCCGGAAAATGCTGCATGCGCAGAACTGCGCTGGGAGTTTGTAAATGCTGTGGGAATCCCGGTCGATCTGGTATCGATAGAGAAAAAAACGGAGCGCAGGATCGTTCTTCACGCAAAGCATGATGGCAGCGGCTATCTGCGCTGTATGGCAAATAACGGGCAGAGGAATGTGCAGGTCATTTCACAAATGGAGATCTATACAGAAGGATTTGGTGAGAAAAGATACGATCCGTTTCAGTGGCAGTATGCAGGTTTAAGAACGGCAAAAGAAGGACGTGTGGAAGAGGGCGTGCAGCATGGAATGAATTTTCTCGGCACAGGAAGGGGCGGTGCAACAGGAAGGATCCGTTTTGAAAATTTTGATTTTGGAAAAACGGGAGCTGCTGCGCTGGAAGTTTCTTTCTTTGCAAATACCAAAGAGGCGGTATCTTTCCGGCTGCGTATTACGGCAAAAGAAACCGGGGAGGTGCTCATCCGGGAAACATTCCGGTATCAGAAAACACCGGAATGGATGTGCTTTAAGCCATGTATCTATGATCTGCCTGAACGGGTATGCGGATTATGCAGCCTGGAATTTGAAACAGAGGATGCTTTTCAGTTCCGGGAATTCCGCTTTCTGCAGAATAGGAGTAATGGAGGAGAATAAGTATTTGGCGGCTGAAAACGCTGAAAACAGGCATTTTGATGTTGACATAAACTTTTAATACAGTTAAGATAAAGGAAATTTAAGGTTGTCCTTAAAGATCACCAAATTCTTTTTATGAATTCCAACGGAGGAGAAAAACATGGCAGCAAAAAAAACTGCAGCAGATGAAAAGGTGCAGAAAAATACAAAGAAGACAACTGCGGCAAAAAAGACAGCGGAGAAACAGACAACAGAAAAAAAAGCAGCTGCTGTAAAGAAAACAGAGAAAGCAGCAGGAAAAAAGACAACTGCAGTAAAGAAGACAGCGAAAGCAGCGGCGGAAAAGAAAACTGCCGTAAAGGGGACGGCAAAAGCAGCAGAGAAAAAGACAACTGCGGCAAAAAAGACAGTGAAGGCTGCAGAGAAAAAAACGGCAGCAGCAAAAAAATCAACTGCAGCAAAAAAATCAACTGCAGCAAAGAAATCAACTGCAGTTAAGAAAGCACCGGCAGCCAAAGAAGCAGCCGTAAAGGAAATAAAAAATAATGAAGCAAAGACGGAACTGCAGAAACTGGAAGCCGTTACGGCAGATCTGTTTCACAAGCCGGTCAGGAAGTGTACGAACCAGGAATTGTATCGTGCGCTTCTTTTGTTTGTAAAAAAGGAACTGGCAGAACGGCCGGTCATTAAAGGAAAGAAAAAAGTCTATTATATCTCAGCAGAATTTCTGATCGGGAAACTGCTTTCCAACAATCTGATCAACCTGGGGATCTATGATGAATTAAAAAAAGCGCTTGCTGCAGAAGGAAAAGACTTAAGCAAAATAGAAGAGGCAGAGCCGGAGCCGTCTTTGGGGAATGGTGGACTGGGAAGGCTGGCAGCATGTTTTATTGATTCCATAGCCACCTTAAATCTTCCGGGTGACGGGATCGGACTGAATTATCACTATGGACTCTTTAAGCAGGTATTTAAGAGAAACAAACAGACAGCGGAAAAAAATGACTGGATCGAGGAACAGAGCTGGCTGAATAAAACGGAAACGACCTTTAAAGTATATTTTGGAAAAACAGCAGTGACTTCCAGATTATACGATATCGATGTGGTGGGATACGGGCAGGGCAAAAACAAACTGCATCTGTTTGATGTGGAAAGCGTAGATGAAAGTCTGGTACAGAAGGGGATCGATTTTGATAAGACAAAGATCAAAAAGAATCTGACGCTCTTTCTGTATCCGGATGATTCGGATGATGCCGGCAGGATCCTGCGCGTATATCAGCAGTACTTCATGGTAAGCAGCGGCGCACAACTGATCCTGAAAGAGATGAAGGAAAAAGGATATGACCTGCATAAACTGGACAAGCATGCAGTGATCCAGATCAATGATACACATCCGACAATGGTGATACCGGAACTGATCCGTATCCTTACGGAACAGGAAGGCTTTTCCATGGAGGAGGCGATCAAGGTAGTCAGCAAGACCTGTGCATATACAAATCATACGATCCTGGCAGAGGCCCTGGAAAAATGGCCGATGAAGTTTTTGAAAAAAGCGGTACCGCAACTGGTGCCGATCATTGAAGAATTAAACCGGCGTGTGGTCGAAAAGTACGCGGATCCAAAAGTGTGGATCATTGATGATGAAAAGCGGGTGCATATGGCGCATATCGATATCCATTACGGTTTTTCCGTAAATGGTGTGGCAGCACTGCATACAGAGATCTTAAAGAATACGGAACTGAATGCATTTTATAAACTGTATCCGAAGAAATTCAATAATAAGACCAACGGCATTACATTCCGCCGCTGGCTGCTGTCCTGCAATCAGGATCTGGCGGATTATATCACATCACTGATCGGGGACGGCTATAAACATGATGCAAATGAACTGACGAAACTGATGCAATATCAGAATGACGCAAAAGTATTAAAGCAGATAGAAGCGATCAAGCATAAGAAAAAACTGGAACTTTGCGAATATATCAAAAAGGCAGAGGGCGTGGAGCTGGATCCGGAGTCTGTATTTGATATCCAGATCAAGCGCATGCATGAGTATAAGCGCCAGCAGATGAACGCGCTCTATATCATCCATAAATACCTGGAGATCAAAAAAGGGAAGACACCGGTCCGTCCCATCAGTTTTATCTTTGGGGCCAAGGCCGCGCCGGCATATGTGATTGCGCAGGATATCATACACCTGCTGCTGGTGCTGCAGAAGATCGTGAATAATGATCCGGAAGTCAGCCGGTACATGAAGATCGTGTTTGTGGAAAACTATAATGTTTCCTATGCGGAAAAACTGATCCCGGCCTGTGATATTTCCGAGCAGATCTCTTTGGCCAGCCAGGAGGCATCCGGTACCGGCAACATGAAATTCATGTTAAACGGGGCGGTCACACTGGGAACGGATGACGGCGCAAATGTAGAGATCCATGATCTGGTAGGGGATGACAATATCTTTATCTTTGGTAAGAAATCGGATGAAGTGCTGGAACTGCGCAAGAATAATAATGAGAATTATCATGCGGATCAGATCTATGCGAAGGATGCAGTAGTAAAAGAGGCGGTAGATTTTATCATCGATCCCATGGTATTGAAACTGGGCGATAAGAAGTGCCTGCAGCGCCTGTATCAGGAGATCGTCGGGAAAGACTGGTTTATGGGACTTTTGGATCTGCGTGATTATATCCGTACAAAAGACAAGGCATTGAAAGCGTATGAGAGCAGAAAGAACTGGCGCCGTATGATGCTGGTCAATATCGCGCAGGCCGGATATTTCTCATCCGACAGAACGATCGCAGATTACAACAGGGATATCTGGAAACTGAAATAAGCGTGCGGATGAAAGGAAAATAATTACGGGGAAAGCGCAGGCGCAGACTTGCGCTTTTTCTTTTCTGAGGATATAATAAGTTTCGTATTTGTAACGATCCAGGACAGCCCGAAGCACTCGCGGGCTGCCGTCATCGGAAGAACCGAGCGGGTTCTGAACGGTTACTCATATTTTAGGAAATGACAGTACGTTATATAGGTAAGAGGAAGTTATGAAAAGAGCAAGCGGTATTTTGATGCCTGTAGCCAGCCTTCCATCCGGGTATGGGATCGGCTGTTTTTCAAAAGAAGCATATGCATTTGTGGATTTTCTGGCCGAAGCAGGGCAGAGTTATTGGCAGGTACTGCCTATGGGACCGACCGGATACGGCGACTCGCCCTATCAGTCTTTTTCTACTTTTGCCGGTAATCCGTATTTTGTGGATTTGGAAGAACTGATACAAAACGGCTGGCTGAAAAAGAGTGAAGCCGGAAGAACAGACTGGGGAGAGGATCCGGAAAAAACGGATTATGCAAAGATCTATAAGAACCGCTTTCGGCTGCTGAAAAAAGCATATCAGCGCAGCGGCATCGCGAAGGAGCCGGAGTATCAGGCATTTGTAAAAGAAAATGCTTTCTGGCTGGAAGATTATGCACTGTTTATGGCACTGAAGGATGCCAATAAAGGGAAAAGTTATTTAGAGTGGGAAGAGGGATTGCGCCTGCATAAAAAAACAGCGCTGAAGAAATGCTTAAGCGATCCCAAACTCGTACAGACAGTGGAATGTTATTGCTTTATCCAGTTTATGTTTTTACGGCAATGGAATACGCTGAAAAAATATGCCAATGAAAGAGGCATTTCGATCATCGGGGATATTCCGATCTATGTGGCTTCGGACAGTGCGGATACCTGGGCGCATCCGGAACTGTTTCAGTTGGATACAAAAGGATATCCGGTCGCGGTCGCGGGGTGTCCGCCGGATTATTTTGCGGTCACCGGCCAGTTGTGGGGAAATCCGCTGTACCGATGGGAATATCATAAAGAGAGCGGCTATGCCTGGTGGATGCAGCGGCTGGAATACTGTTTCCGTTTGTATGATATAGTAAGGATCGATCATTTCCGTGGTTTTGATGAGTATTATTCCATTCCCTACGGGAATCCCACGGCGGAATTCGGCAAGTGGCTCAAAGGTCCGGGATATGATCTGTTTGCGGTCATGAAAAAGCGCCTGGGGAAGAAAGAGATCATTGCAGAGGATCTGGGATTTTTGACACCCGGCGTAAAGAGGCTCGTAAAAAAGACAGGGTATCCGGGGATGAAAGTCCTGGAGTTTGCTTTTGACAGCAATGAGGAAAATGACTATCTGCCGCACAACTATGATAAAAACTGCGTGGTATATACCGGAACCCATGATAATGATACGACAAAGGGCTGGTTTGAACAGTTAAACCGTAAGGATCAGGTCTGTGCGAAAGAATATCTGGGGATCAAAAGCGGAAAACAGATCGTATGGGCATTGATCCGGCTGGCAATGGCGAGTGTAGCGGATACGGTGATCATCCCTATGCAGGATTATCTGGAACTGGGAGCGGAAGCAAGGATCAATATACCGTCCACGCTGGGCAATAATTGGAACTGGCGGATGAAAGCGGGGGTATGCACGCCTGCGTTGGCAGCACGGATCAGGAAGATGACAGTATTGTTTGGGCGTGCGGGAAAGTAGATCGGAACTGTGCAGAAGAGAGAAAAATAGGAACTGCTACAAAAAAACTGCCATGTATGCGGCAGTTTTTTGTATGGATCAAATGTTGATCCCCTTACGAGACAGATAACTGTTGCTGTATTCCCGCTTTTCCGTCACATCTTCGCCAAACCATCCGGGGGGAAGGAAGGCCTGCGCCTGCGCAAGGCTTTCAAATTCTACTTCTGCCAGGATGAGCGGCGCAAAAGGGGCTGAAAACACATCGAGTTCAACGGTCAGTGAGGTATCCTCAAGAGGGATCAGATAACGCTTTTTGGTGATGATGTTGCCATCGGCCTTTGCAATCAGGTGTGTATAGGCTTCCGCGTTCAATGGCAGATTGTACTCTTCTCTGGCGAGAAAGCCCTTCCCTTTATAGGTGAGATAGAAAGCGTCATCTTCCCGGCGGACACGCACTACGGGATCGGTGTTCAGATAACCCTGTTCGATCAGGTGAAACGGGTATTGGTCCAGGTTTTCGGGAAGGGATCTGATCAAAAATTTTCGCTCTATTTCCATATCGGGTGCCTCTTTTCTTTTTTGTCAATATAGTGTAAACTATCTGAGGATAAAAAGCAAGACGCAGCAGTTTTTTGCAAATTGATCAAAAAACCATAAAAAACGGATCGGCAGCCGTATCTATAGTAGAAAAGGATCATGGTTGCGGGAAGGAGAGCCGTGACAGAGGAAAGATTTGCAGCGTGTATGGCAGGCATCCGGGACGGGGATCGGAATGCTCTGCGGGAAATATATGAAGAATATCTGCCGTATCTGTATACGGTGGTCTATGGGATCGTGCAGCAAAAGGAAACGGCAGAGGATGTGACCAGTGATGTGTTTTTGCGCATCTGGAACAGTGCCGGCCGCTTTCAGGAGGGGAACGGGCATAAGGGCTGGATGGCGACCATTGCCAGGAATATGGCGATCGATGAACTGCGAAAGCATAAACGGGAAGTGCTGATGGCAGAAAACAGTGATGAAGAAGATGACAGCGGAGGTCTGGAAAACTTTTCAGCACGGGAAGGCGCAGATGCAGGCGTGGAGGATACTGTGGTAGCGCAGTTTTCGTTAAAGGAAATTTTGGAGCAACTGAAACCGGAGGAACGGGAGATCGTAGATCTGAAGGTCCTTTCCGAAATGACATTCAAAGAAATATCGGAGCTGCTGGGGATCCCGATGGGGACTGTGACCTGGAGGTATCAGGCAGCGATAAAAAAACTAAGGAGGTATGGATATGAATAAGCAGTTTGAAACAGAATACAAAGAAATGATCCATGCCGAACTGCCGGATCTGTGGGGGAGGATCGAGGCAAAGATAGATGCCCAGGAGGCAGAACCGGAAAAGAGGAACGATCAAAAAGAGCAGGGGCAGGCAGCGGATGTGAGTACCATGCAGGGGATGGCAGCAGATCAAAAGCCTGCAGTGATCAGAAAGATCCGGTGGCGGCGTTATCTGCCGGCAATAGCGGCAGCGGCGCTCTGCATCGTGATAGCCATACCTGCAGTAAGGATGACGAAGCTTGCGCAGATGGAGGAAGACGATATGGCGCAGATGGCAGCAGCGGGATACGGCTCTATGGAGGAAACGGCAGAGGCTTTTGCGGAAGAGGAAAACGGTGCAGACGAGGCCATGGCAGATGCGGCAGACAATATGGTTCCGGCAGCAGCACAGGAAACAGAAGAAGCGGAATTGAAGGCAGGAAAGGGCGCGGATATCCAGAATGGGGGCATAGCAAACAATTCTGTTCAGGTGTATATCGACGGATCGGATGTAAAAACTGAGGCAGCAGCGGAAGCGGTTGCTGCAACGGGATCGGCGCAGGCGCTGCAGGAATCCGTCAGAGAGAATTCGGAATGGGATGCGGTGGAGTCGCGGCATGGGGAATCGGGGCACAGAAATCTGATTCAATTGGAAGAAAACGGTCGCTTATATGCTGATAATGTGGTAATCTTATCTGTAAAAGAAGATACACCGAAGGCAGCCATGGAAGGACTGGCAGAAGAATATGGCATGACGATCCTGTATGCGTATGAGAATTTTAATATGTATGCAATGCAGCTGGAACAGGGGCTGACGGCAGAAGAAATGAAAGCATTCCTGAAGGAACTGGAAGAGAATGAATATGTGCTTCTGGCAGAGCCGGATGGTATCATGCAGGCAGATTAAAGAATCGTATGTCCGGTGCAGAACAGTTCATTTCGTTCGCGGGCATAGAGCTTCCAGTATAGGAGTTTGATCATAAAATGTTGGTTTTTTTATATAATGTAGTAGTGCGTCCGGTAGAATACCTGATTGAGTTTATCTTTACGGTCATGTACAGTCTGCTTGGACATGAAGGAGTGACGCTGATCGGCATGAGCCTCGCGGTCAGTACGCTGGTGCTGCCGCTGTATGCCAGGGCAGAAGCGATCCAGGAAGAAGAACGGAAAAGGCAGAAGGCGATGGAACACTGGATCAGTCATATCCGGCAGACCTTCCGGGGGGATGAACGGTATATGATGCAGACCGCTTATTATACGGAAAGCGGTTATAAGCCGTTGTATGCCTTAAAGGGGACTTTGTCCCTGCTTTTACAGATCCCCTTTTTTATGGCGGCATATCATTTCCTTTCCCATCTGCAGATCCTTGAAGACAGCAGTTTCGGACCGATCCGGGATCTGGCGGCGGAAGATGCTCTACTGAGGCTGGGAACGGTATCCGTGAACGTGCTGCCGATCCTGATGACAGTCATCAATGGCATTTCCAGTGCGATCTATACGAAGGGTTTTACATGGAAGCAGAAGCTGCAGCCGTATGTGCTGGCGCTGGTTTTTTTAGTGCTGCTGTATCATAGTCCGTCCGGTCTGGTGCTGTATTGGACCATGAACAATATCTATTCCCTGGGAAAGAATATCGTTATGAAGTATGTGAAGGATACAGGCCGTTTTATGGCGGTTCTTTCTGCCGGAACCGCGGTCTGCTTTGGTGCGGCATTGCTGATTTCCGGAAAGATACAGAATGCTTTGTGGCGGCGTGATATGGAGGAACTTGTATTGTACGCGCTGGCGGCCCTGATCCTGTGCATACCGTTTTGTATATGGGTATTTCGGAAATGGGGGAGAGCACAGGCAGAGCGCGTGGATGCACAAAAAGATCATGTACCGGTTCTGGAACTGGCGCTGACAGTCCTGATGGGGTTGTGGCTGCCGATGACGCTGATCGGGGATGCGCCGCAGGATTTCTATGCGACCGACAGCATGATATCCCCGCTGCATTACGCTTTTTTCACCTGCAGTGTTTATGGCGGGGCATTTTTATTCTGGGGCAATATCATATATGGCATGTTAAACAGGAGAAATAAGGTTTTTTACGGGAAACTGCTGTTTCTTATGAATCTGGTATTTCTTCTGGATGCGCTGTGCTATAAAGCGGAGATCGGTTCCATCTCTACGATGCTTGCGTTTGATGTGATACCGCATTATGAGAGAGCGCAGAGAATGCTCAATCTGGCGCTGATCCCGGCGGTGTGTATCGTGGGATGGTTTTTGTGGGAAAAAGCAAGAAAACTTTGCGGCAGCATCATGGCAGTGGCAGTGTGCAGCCTGCTGGTGATGTCCGGACAAAAGATCATTACCACAACGCAGACCTTAAAGCAGTTGAGGAATGATGACAGACAGGAGCAGGAGGAACCGGTGATCCGTTTGAGCAAAAACGGCAAAAATGTGATCGTGCTCATGCTGGACCGGGCGATAGCAGGATATATTCCCTTCTTATTTGATGAGATGCCGCAGTTAAAAGAGCAGTTTGCCGGCTTTACTTACTATCCGAATACGATATCCGGCGGTCTGGCAACAAATTCCGGTGCGCCTGCGCTGTATGGCGGATATGAATATACGCCGTATGAGATGAATAAACGGGATGAGGAACCGATCGTGGAAAAGTTTAATGAGGCCATACGGGTGATGCCGGTGATCTTTGGGGAGCATGGCTATGAAGTGACAGCCTGTGATCTGCCTTATGCGGGGACAGTGGAGGCGCCGCTGATCAGTGCGCAGGATGTCTTTGACGATTATCCGTTTGTAAAAAAGATCAACATGGAAGGGCGTTTGGAGACAGGAGTTGACAAGGCAGCCTATACGGAAACCAGGGAAAGAAACTTTTTCTTTTACAGCATTTATAAGGTGACGCCGGCCGGCTGGCAGGATGATGTGTACGACAGCGGGGCTTATCTGCGGGCAGACCGTTTGTATACCACCGGAAATCCGATCTTTAACAAAGCGTATACCGTGCTGCAGAATATCAGTGCATACACGGAAATGGAAGAAGAGGGCAATACCTTTTTGCTGATGAGCAATAATACAACACATGAGCCGACGATACTGCCCCTGCCGGATTACAACCTGGAGCGGCGCACGGACAATGCGGGGTATGACCTGGCCGCGGACAAAGTATGCGGGGACAAGGTCATCCGTTTTGACCGGAACAATATAGAGTACAGCGTAGGACATTATCACGCGGATATGGCGGCTATGATGGCGTTAGGAAAATGGTTTGACAGTATGCGGGAATGGGGCGTGTATGACAACACCAGGATCATACTGGTGGCGGATCACGGAAAAGATTTAGGACAGTTTGATTATATGCAGCTGGCAAACGGGCTGGATATCCAGCATGCCAATGCGCTGCTGATGATGAAGGATTTTGATGCGAAAGAACTGACAACCGATGAGCAGTTTATGACAAATGCGGACACGCCGTCGCTTGCCATGCAGGGACTGATCGATGATCCGGTCAATCCGTTTACCGGAAAAGAGATCGGTATGGACAGCAAGCAGGATGGCCATATCGTCTTCTGGGCAGATGAATGGGGCTGGTATAACGGAAACAAATACGGCCCTTATGACGCGCCCTGGTATCGCGTAAAAGACAATATCTTTGATGTATCCAATTGGGAACTGATCGAGTAGATCCGGATTTGTGCTTGACAATCATATAAATTGAAGTATAATAGGATCAAACATATGAATATTTGTTCATACGATAAAGAGAAGGGAGAAATGGATATGAGGAAAAGTTATAAGATCGAGGTGGACTGCGCTAATTGCGCAAATAAGATGGAAGAAGCGGCAAAAAAGACGGCAGGCGTCAAGGACGCGGTAGTCAATTTTATGGCTCTGAAAATGAATGTGGAATTTGAAGAGGGGGCGGATCCCAAAGCAGTGATGCAGGATGTACTGAAGAACTGCAGGAAAGTGGAAGATGACTGCGAGATCTATCTGTAGTATTTCCCGGCCGGGTGTCCGGGGAGTCGGGAAGGCAGTGGTATGAACAGAAAACAGAAAAAAATGCTGGTGCGCATCGTCATAGCGGCGGTGCTGATGATAATCCTTCGTATAGCATATACGTATCTGGGTGAAGTGCCGCATTATGAAGACGGTGCATATGTACGTGATGTGGTGATCCGGGAGCCGGTATGGTTTCTGCTTTATATGATCCCGTATCTGGTAGTGGGATATGATATCCTGCGAAAGGCCGGAAAAGGGATCCTGAACCGTCAGGTGTTTGATGAAAATTTTCTGATGGCAGTCGCTACCGTTGGTGCCATAGCCATAGCGTTGGCAGAGCAGAACGGTGACTATACCGAGGCGATCGCCGTGATGCTTTTTTACCAGATCGGGGAACTGTTTCAAAGTTATGCCGTGGGAAAGAGCAGAAAGAATATCAGCGCACTCATGGATATCCGGCCGGATTATGCAAATGTGGAGCGGGATGGTGAACTGGAGCAGGTAGATCCGGATGAAGTGGAAACCGGAACGGTGATCGTAGTACAGCCGGGAGAAAAAGTGCCGATCGATGGTGTGGTCAGGGAAGGGCGGAGCACATTAAATACCAGTGCGCTGACCGGTGAAAGCCTGCCGAGGGAGGTGCAGGAAGGGGATGAAGTGATCAGCGGCTGTATCAATATGACCAGCGTGATACGTGTGCAGACCACGAAGGAGTTTGGAGACTCTACGGTTTCAAAGATCCTGGATCTGGTGGAAAATTCGTCTTCACGGAAATCGCAGTCGGAAAACTTTATCTCGAAGTTTGCAAAGTATTATACACCGGCAGTCTGCATCGGCGCACTGGCGTTGGCAATACTGCCGCCGGTGATACTCAGGCTTTTGAACGGTGCGGGCGTATTTTCGCCGGAGAGACTGGCCGCGCTGAGTGCGTCGGGAACTTTTTCCTGGGGCACATGGATCTACAGGGCGCTGACGTTTCTGGTGATCAGTTGTCCGTGCGCGCTGGTGATCAGTATTCCGCTGACTTTTTTTGCGGGTATCGGCGGGGCGAGCCGTGCGGGTATCCTTGTAAAGGGATCGAATTATCTGGAGAGTCTGGCAAAAACAAAGATCGTTGCCATGGACAAGACGGGCACCATGACAAAAGGTGTCTTTGAAGTGGGAGGGATCCATCATAGCAGCATAGAAAATGAAAAACTGTTGGAATATGCGGCGCACGCGGAATGCTACTCTACACATCCGATCGCAAAAAGCATACAGAAGGCTTATCTGAGCGGCATGCTTTGGAAGATGGATGAAGAAACGCGGGAGGCAGTTCCGGTGCCAAACCCTGCGGAAGCGGATCAGAAGGAAGAAAGGCGCATTACGAGAGAGCGTGTCGGCAGTGTGGAAGAGATCGGCGGCAATGGCATCATAGCAAGGGTGGATGATAAGGAGATCGCCATCGGAAACCGTAAGTTGATGGAACGGCAGGGCATCGCGTATCAGGAATGCCATCATGTGGGAACGATCGTGCATGTAGCGATCGACGGCGCCTATGCCGGACATATCGTGATCTCGGATGTGGTAAAGCCGACCGCCAAAACAGCGGTAAAGGCAATGCACGCAGCGGGGGTGCGCAGGAGCGTGATCCTGACCGGAGACGCAAGGAAGGTCGCAGAGGCGGTAGCAAAAGAGATCGGGGTGGATGAAGTAGAGGCGGAACTGCTGCCGGCAGATAAAGTGACTGCTGTGGAACGGCTGCTTGCGGATAAGAAAGAGAAAGAAATGCTGGCTTTTGTCGGGGACGGCATCAATGATGCACCGGTACTGTCCAGGGCAGATATCGGCATCGCTATGGGGGCACTGGGATCCGATGCTGCGATCGAGGCGGCGGATATCGTACTGATGGATGATGACCCGCTAAAGATTGCGCAGGCGATCAGGATCTCTGCAAAATGTATGCGCATTGTATATGAAAATATTTATTTTGCGATCGGGATCAAGCTGGTGTGTCTGTTGCTGGGGGCGATCGGTTTTGCAAATATGTGGATGGCGATCTTTGCGGATGTGGGCGTGATGGTGCTGGCAGTGCTGAATGCAATACGGGCACTGTTTATCAGGAAACGATGAAAAGGGGGCTTGAACGATGCATGAAAAAATGGGCGGCGTAGAGTGCTGCGAAACCACAGAGGTGCATGAAAATCTTCTGCACATTGTGGAAGAAACAATGCCAGAGGAAACAGAACTATATGATCTGGCAGAACTGTTTAAGGTGTTTGGAGATTCTACGAGGATCCGTATCTTATTTGTTCTGTTTGAGGCAGAGGTGTGTGTTTTCGACCTTGCAGAGGCATTGCATATGACGCAGTCGGCGATCTCGCACCAGCTGCGGATCCTGAAGCAGAACCGTCTGATCAAGGGGCGCAGGGAGGGCAAACATATCTTTTATTCACTGGCGGACGATCATGTGAGATCGATCATTGCGCAGGGAAGAGAACATATCGAAGAGGATTGAGGTGTTTGTGGGATCCGCAATGGATCGGGGAAGCATGGAGATCTGACGCGGGATAACAGGAACTGCAGTGAGCGGAAAGCGGCTGCAGTTTTTTCTTGCAAGAGCCGGAGGGATATGGTAGTTTAGTGGTACCTTCTGAATAGTTACGATGAAATGACTTTTAAAGAAGATTTTGATGAATTGATCAAGTATATATACCATGAGTAGAGAGGGAGATATGGAAAGGAAAAAAGAAAGCACTACAAGCCGCCTGGAAGAAATTCTTGAACATTCCGGAGCGGAAAAACTGGGAGAGTATTTTGATAAACAGCCGGTTTACGGTTCTGATAGCGAAAATGTATTCGGAGAATATGTTAAGAGCGTGATCCGTGAAAAAAATCTGACGCAGAAGCAGGTGTTTTTAGGGGCGGGAATAGATGAAAAAGTCGGTTACAAGTATCTGTCCGGAGATAAACATACTGTAAAGAGGGATATTATCATACGGATCTGCCTTGGGGCGCATATGTCATTGAAAGAGTCAGAACGAGCCTTAAAATTATACGGCATGTCTCCGCTTTATGCAAAAATAGAAAGGGATGCGGCGCTGATCATTGCTTTTAACCGCAGGATATATGAGATAGGTGATGTGAATGAGATATTGTCAAAGTATGATCTGGAGCCTTTATATGATCCGAGGATGACAGAGGAAGTGTAGTCCTTTTGTTAAATTTCCCCCTAATTGGGGGCAATACGCAGATACAAAATCTGCTAAACTGAATATCGGCAAGAGGAAAGAGTGGAAGAGTCAGAATCTGCCACTCTTTTCTTTTATGGTGCGATAGTGAAAGCATGGTATTTATAGTAAACGACAAAACTATTTTCGTTTTGTCGTTTACTGCGCCGGATTTTGGCCGCTGAAAGCGGCATATTTCCTTACAAAATCCGTGCGCATCCTCGCGGAGCGTTATAGTAAGCGCAATTACTTATTGCGCTTA
>JAFUUX010000113.1 GCA_017471325.1 Lachnospiraceae bacterium
CTTCCCTTCCCTCTTCCTTAAAATACGCCATCGTTTTGGCTTCGTCATATTCTGTCAGGATACTCATACGCACCTCCTCCCGGTTGGCGATCAGAAACTCCCTGATCCCGAAATCCTCCGGCATTTCCTTCAGTGCCAGATCTACCGCTTCCTCGATCCCCATTTTTGCTCCATGCTCACGGATCTTTGCGACCAGCCATGAATACTCGTACAGCGGCCGGCACTTTTCCATGAGTTCCCTGTTATGCCCGGCATTGATATTGAGCATGCGCACCTTCAGCTCAATATCCGCCTTTTCCCGGTGAGCCTCCGGAAACGCATTGCTCAGTTTCTGCTCCGCCTCGTCCGGTTCTTCTTCCGTGCCGTTATAAAACACTACAAACTTCGGTGACGGCAGCCTGATCTGTTTCTTGCCGTATATGCTCACTTTTTCGTTACCGATCAGCTGCTTACTCCACAGCCGCCCCAGATATAGCAGGCAGCGCACCGGCATATTGGGGTTGAAAGTGCTCTGATGGCCGTAGATGTTCAGCCACATGTCCAGCACGAAGGATACATCGTTCTTCATCCCCATATACAGGGCGTCGCCCATCGTGTTGTAGGTGATCTGCGACGGATCGTCATAATCCGATCCGTTCACGGCATTGTACAGGTTCAGCGTCCACTGCCTGTGATCCGGATTGCCGAAGATCATTTTGTAAAGCCTGTCCTTGTGTTCTTTGTTTATCATGCCTTATACCTCCTTTGATAAACGGATACCGCAGGAGATATACCTAAATCCCCTGCTCTGTCATGTAATAAAATGTGGAAAGCAGTGAGATTCAGAAAAACTGATATTTCAGAAATTCAAGAACTATCCTCTTTGCTTTAGAGATACTATATCACAGAAGCGCGGCTTCTGCAAGAACCATTTCTCCTCTAAAACTGCAGGTTATGACTCTATTTCGAGCCAGATATCATGAACAAAACAGCGTTTTATTGCAGGCCAAAAGCGAGAAACCGGTGTGCAGGCAATTCCTCCGGTTTACATCAGACAAACTGTCAGACCACCTTCTTTATAAATGGTATCCGGGATACAAGAAATGCCGCAGCGGCCGCGATCAGGAATACGAGCCCTGCATAGAGCGGCACCATCAGTACCGTCCATCGCTCTATGAAGAACACACCGCAATCCTTCAGCACCTCGATCACAAAGGGATGCAGCAGATAAATCCCCAGACTCAGCCCGCAGAGCCGGACAGTAAGACGCCGGAATCTTTGATCCTTTTCCGGACCATCTGCCTGTTTCTGCTCTTTTCTGAAAAAGAAAACAAAGATCGCGCTGCTGCAGAGCATGTTCGTGATACTGAAAGGGGATGAAAACCCCTTAAAAAATACGCCATCCTGTCTGCTGCGCATCACACCGGCCACACATCCGAAAACCAGCGCTGCGATACCGGCCGCATACAGCACGCCGCATCTTTTCGCTGACCACGCTCCTTTCCTGCGGTACAGGAAATGTCCCAGGATAAAATACCCCAGATACCCCAGAAAATACTCTGTCTCAAACTGCCCCTGAAAATCCATCAGCAGATATTTAAAGGGAAATTCAAAGCAGAACATCGTCGGAAAGAGCAGCGCCAGCAGCATAAAAGGCACCAGATACAGCAGACACGCCTCACGCCGCTGCACCCCCTCATAGATCAGCGGCACCAGCAAGGATAAAAAAGCGATCATCTGCAGATACCACAGATGATAAAAACCGCGCCCGCCGATCTCATCCAATACCAGCTGCTTCCAGGCCGGCAGGGATGCAAGCTGCCCCGCCCGCACCAGGTCAAAAAGCAGATACAGGCCTTTCCACAGAAAATACAGGAACATGAAATACAAAAAGCGCTTCCGCAGGGCTTCCCCCACGCTCACCTTCCTGCCCGGGCGCAGCGCCAGCGCCCCGCTCATCATCACAAAGATGCTGACACCGGAAAATGCCAGAATATTGCAGCACTGACAAAAGGCAAATGCCATGCCCCCCACCGGCACCACGGCCAGCCCCTGGGCTGAGATATGTACCAGCACCACCAGCACGCACGCGAACACACGCAGATTATCAAACGCTTTCTCCCTCATAGTTATCTATTGTATCAAAAAAAACTGTTCTGTTCTACTGTATTTCTGCGCAACATGGATAGCAGATGCATATGCGATGACAGAAGGTTCCTTAAACGCGGCCATATCTTCCCGCCAATGCCTTTGAGCGGCAGACATAACCGGACAGTTTCCCATAACGCAAACGGGAGCCGCAGTGAAACACTGCAGCTCCCGCATTTCCTTCTTTTTTCTGCAATATCAGACCCTGTTGTAATTGATCAGGCAGCCATCCAGGATGATCTCACGCTCTGCATCTGTCAACTGTCCCAGTTTCAGATGGAACTCTTTCAGCGCCCCGTCCTTTACCACATATGCCCTGATGTCATCCGACTTCTCCTTTACTGCACTGCGGATGCCCGGCAGAAAGATGTAGTCCAGATTCTTAAACGGTAGTTCACCCTCTTCAATGATGAACGGCAGCATGCCCCAGTTGATCAGGTTGGAACGGTAACGCTTGGTCGCGTACTCATTGGCGATATTTGCCCAGCCGCCCAGCACCTTCTGGCAGCTCGCCGCCTGCTCCCGCGCAGAGCCGTCCCCCGGCTTCACGGCAAAGATCGTGGAACCAACGCCCAGATTGGTCTTGTCCACATCCGGAAACACTTCTTTCACCGCATGCACGATATCATGGATCGGCGCAAAGCCGTCCCCCGGACACTGCCCTGCCTCGATAGCCTTCTGCGCCTTCTGTACTTCCCTGGCGCGTCCCACATACTCCGGATCCTTACGGGACAGTGCAAACTCTGCCAGTCCCAGCGGGTTGCTCCTGTAAGAAGAGGTCTCGCCGGAAGGGATCAGTTCATCCGTCGTGGTGACCGGATCGTGAATCTCGGATACCACACGCAGCAGCAGGTTTTCCGGCAGTTCTACCATCGCCGGCCAGTCCTTGATGTTCGGGCCAAACTTCACCTCTACGCTCTCATCTGCCACGCCTTTAGAATCAAACACACGGTTATCATAAATGGTCTTGTCGAAGAAATATTTATACTTGCCGATCTTTTCCGGCACATCGGTCGCCGCAGTCAGCACGCCCTTGTTTGCTGCCGTAGCAGCGATGGAACGCGCGTCCATCAGTGCCACGGACGCGATCTGCCCGGACTGCAGTTTGGAACCCTCGCGGTTCGGGAAGTTTCTGGTAGAGTGGCGGATGGAAAGTTCGCCATTTGCCGGCGTATCGCCTGCGCCAAAGCACGGTCCGCAGAATGCGGTCTTTAAGATCGCTCCCGTCTGCAGGATCTTTGCTGCCGCGCCGTTTTTGATCAGTTCCATGTATACCGGTACGGAAGCCGGATAGACACTCAGGGTAAACTCATCCGGTCCGATGCTCGCGCCGTTTAAGATATCCGCTGCCGCGCAGATATTTTCAAAACCGCCGCCCGCGCAGCCTGCTATGATGCCCTGTTCGACCGTCAGTTTGCCGTTCCTGATCTTATTGCGCAGTTTAAAGTCTACCGCGCCGTCCAGACTCACCTGCGCTTTCTTCTCACAGTCTGCCAGGATGTCGTCCAGGTTTGCATTCAGTTCTTCAATGGTATATGCGTTGGACGGATGGAACGGCAGGGCGATCATGGGCTTCACCCTGGACAGATCCACTTCCACTACGCCATCATAGTATGCCACTGCCCCCGGTGCCAGTTCCCGATAATCCTCCGGCCGCTTGTGGATCTCATAAAACTCTCTGATCTCGTCATCCGTCTGCCAGATGGAAGATAAGCAGGTCGTCTCCGTAGTCATGACATCCACGCCGATACGGAAATCCGCAGACAGGTTCTTTACGCCCGGTCCTACAAATTCCATGACTTTATTCTTTACATAACCGTTCTTAAATACCGCACCGATGATCGCCAGCGCTACGTCCTGCGGTCCTACACCGCGTGCCGGCTCCCCGGTCATATAGACGGCGATCACCCCCGGCATATCGATATCATAGGTCTGCTCCAGTAACTGTTTTACCAGTTCCGGACCGCCCTCGCCCACGGCCATGGTACCCAGCGCACCGTAGCGGGTATGGGAATCAGAACCCAGGATCATGCCGCCGCCGGTTGCCAGCATCTCACGGGCAAACTGGTGGATGACTGCCATGTGGGGCGGTACATACACACCGCCGTAGCGCTTTGCGCAGCTTAAGCCGAATACATGGTCATCCTCATTGATGGTACCGCCCACCGCGCATAGGGAATTGTGGCAGTTGGTCAGCACATACGGCATGGGAAAGCGTTTCAGTCCGGATGCCCGTGCCGTCTGGATGATGCCCACGAATGTGATATCGTGGCTGGTCAGTTTATCGAAGCGTATGTTTAATTTCTCCGCATTGCCGGACTTGTTATGCGCCTGCAGGATGCCGTATGCGATCGTATTTTTCTTTGCTTCTTCTTTGGATACGCCAAGGCTTTCGCCCTGCGCCTCCGGGATCAGTTCGGTGCCGTTCTTTAAGAACGCGCCGCTGTCATGTAATTTGATCATGTGTTCCTTTTCCTTTCTGATACATGCAAAGGTCTAAATGGCTGATGATCCGCGCATTTAGACCTATGCATGCCTTTTTTCTGTTATCTATGACCGTTTCCTGGCGCGGAAGTTTTATTTTCTCTTCAGCGTCACCTTATCCAGTTTCCAGATATCATCCACATATTCCTTGATGGTACGGTCAGAGGTGAACTTGCCGGAGCAGGCGGTATTCAGGATCGCGCTGCGTGCCCAGCCCTTCTCATCACGGTATGCCTTCTCCACCTTCTGCTGCGCCTCCGCGTAGGACTTGAAATCCTTCAGGATGAAATAGGTATCCGCCTTGGAAGTATTCTGCGTATTCAGCAGGGAATTGTACAGCGGGCGGAACAGATCCGGATCCTCCGGTGCAAAGGCGCCGTTGATCAGCTGCATCAGCACCTTGCGGATATCCGCATCATTATTAAAGATATCCATCGGGTTGTAGCCGCCGTAATTTTCATAATTGATGACTTCATCAGAACTCAGGCCGAAGATGAACGCATTCTCCTCGCCCACCTCTTCCACGATCTCCACGTTGGCACCGTCCATGGTACCGATGGTCAGCGCGCCGTTTAACATAAACTTCATGTTGCCGGTACCGGAGGCTTCCTTGCTGGCCGTAGAGATCTGCTCGGATACATCAGATGCCGCAAAGATGATCTCCGCGTTGGATACGCGGTAGTCCTCGATGAATACCACCTTGATCTTGCCGCCGATCGCCGGATCGTTGTTGATCACGTCTGCCACCGCGTTGATCAGCTTGATGGTCAGTTTTGCGTTCATATAGCCTGCTGCGGCCTTCGCGCCGAAGATGAAAGTCCTCGGGTAGAAATCGGTCTCCGGATGCTCCTTTAAGTTGTTGTACAGATACATCACATGCAGGATGTTCAGCAGCTGGCGCTTGTACTCATGCAGACGCTTGACCTGCACATCAAAGATGGAACGGGGATCCACTTCCACACCGTTGTGCTCTCTGATATAAGCAGCCAGGCGCACCTTGTTCTGATACTTGATGTTCATGAACTCCTGCTGTGCCTTCTCATCATCCGCATAGACTTTCAACTTCTTGATCTTTGCCAGGTCGGTGATCCAGTCGTCGCCGATGTGCGCCGTTACCCAGTCTGCCAGCAGCGGATTTGCATGCAGCAGGAAACGTCTCTGGGTGATACCGTTGGTCTTGTTGTTGAATTTCTCCGGGAACATCTCGTAGAAATCTTTCAACTCCTGCTTCTTTAAGATCTCGGTATGCAGGCGTGCCACGCCGTTTACGGAATAGCCCGCGCAGATCGCCAGGTGAGCCATCTTGACCTGCCCGTCATAGATGATGGCCATCTTGCGGATCTTTTCCTGATTGCCCGGATACTTCCGCTCGATCTCAATGATGAAGCGGCGGTTGATCTCCTCTATGATCTGATAGATACGCGGAAGCAGACGGGAAAACAGTTCGATGGGCCATTTCTCCAGTGCCTCTGCCATGATCGTATGGTTTGTATATGCGCAGGTCCTGGTGGTCACTTCCCACGCCTCATCCCAGGTCAGGTAATACTCATCCATCAGGATACGCATCAGTTCCGCGATCGCTACCGTCGGGTGGGTATCGTTGAGCTGGAACGTCACCTTCTCATAAAACTTACGGATATCTTTGTGGTTGCGCATGTACTTCTGCACTGCTTCCTGTACGGATGCGGAAATGAAGAAATACTGCTGTTTCAGGCGCAGTTCCTTACCGGCATAGTGGTTGTCATTCGGATAAAGCACTTCTACGATGTTGCGTGCCAGGTTTTCCTGTTCCACGGCCTTCTGGTAATCACCCTTGTCAAAAGAGTCCAGGCGGAACACATCAATGGGCTCCGCATCCCAGATGCGCAGGGTATTTACGATACCATTGCCATAGCCTACGATGGGCAGGTCATACGGCACGGCACGGACTGCCTGATAGCCTTCCTGATAATAGTTGTTGCGGCCGTTCTCATCGGTACGCACATTGACATAACCGCCAAAACGCACTTCCTTTGCGTATTCCGGGCGGCGCAGTTCAAACGGATTGCCGTTCTCCAGCCAGTTGTCCGGCGCCTCTACCTGATAACCGTCACGGATCTTCTGCTTGAACATGCCATAACGGTAACGAATGCCGCAGCCGTAGGAAGCATAACCCAGCGTAGCCAGGGAATCCAGGAAACATGCCGCCAGACGACCCAGGCCGCCGTTGCCGAGTGCCGCATCCGGCTCCTGGTCTTCGACCACGTTCAGATCCAGCCCCAGTTCATCCAACGCCGCTGCCACATCCTTGTATGCCTTCATATTGATCATCATATTGCCAAGGGCACGCCCCATCAAAAATTCCATGGACAGATAGTACACTGTCTTGGGATCCTTCTTCTCGTACTGCTTCTGCGTCTCCAGCCAAAGATCCACTACCTGGTCCTTGATCGCGTAGGACACTGCCTGGAAGATCTGCTGCGGTGTCGCCTCTTCCAGCGTCTTTCTGTACAGCGTCTTTACATTGTAGAGCACACTGCGCTTGAAGAGTTCTTTGTCAAAAGAATCCCTCAGAGTAGCACCCGATTCCGATGTGACTACTGTTGTTTTCTTTGCTGCCATGTACGTTCCTCCTTGGTTATATATGATTTATTCACATTATACGTGCGAACGGAATTCACTGCCATTTCTGATCTGTGGCCGCGGTATATACAGTTAACGTAAACTCATACCTGCGGCATTCATTAACGTTAACTGGTATAACAGTAAAAGTATATCAAAAAATATGCCAGAAATAAAGCACTTTTTATGAAACCGCCCTCCTGTAACATCCGCTGCAAAAAGGACGGTTCCGGACCATACCTCAATTCTTCTTTACGCTGATGGTGACCTTCTCGCCATTTATGTTCATTTCCTCACCGTTTTCGTACTTCGTGCCGTATTCAATGGCATCCGCCAGCACTTTGGTGGAGATGGCCGCCTCATTCTTCTTTACGATCTCCGCGATCCGCTCGTTGCCGTCCAGCGCTACACTGATGCGGTCCATCACCTCAAAGCCGCTGCTCTTGCGCAGGTTCTGCAGTTTGGAGATCACTTCATTCACGAAACCTTCCTCGATCAGCGCATCGCTTAAGTTCGTATCCATCACGACCGTCACACCGCCGTCCGCCTCTGCCACAAAGCCTTCCTTCTGCGCCATGCTGATCAGCAGGTCTTCCTCTGCCAGCGCCACTTCCGTGCCGTTCACATCAAATTTCAGCGCGCCCTCGCTCTTTAAGGTATCCATCGCCGCATTGCCGTCCACATTTGCCAGGTATTCCTGGATGCCCTTGAGCTGCTTGCCGTATTTCGGCCCTACGGTCTTGAGCTGCGGCTTGAAGGTATAGGAAGTGAACTCTCTGACATCGTCGGTAAAGACGATCTCTTTGACGTTCAGCTCATCCCTAACCACCGCCTGGAAATCAGCGCTCATCTTCGCCACATCCTCGCCGGCCTTGACATACATCTTACCGATGGGCTGGCGGCTCTTGATATTTGCTGCATTTCTGGCTGCCAGACCGATGGTCTTTACCTTCAGTACAGCGTCCATATCGGCTTCCAGCTGCTTGTCGATCATCTTTTCATCGACTACCGGATAATCACACAGGTGGATGGATTCCTTTGCGGAAGGATCCAAGCTTACCACCAGATTCTGATAGATCTGCTCGGTCATAAACGGGATCATGGGCGCTGCTGCCTTGCTGATGGTCACCAGCGCGGTGTACAGCGTCATATAGGCATTGATCTTGTCCTGTTCCATGCCCTTTGCCCAGAAACGCTCACGGCAGCGGCGCACATACCAGTTGCTCATCTCGTCCACGAAGTCATCCAGTGCTCTGGCTGCCTCCGGGATCCTGTAATCGTTGAGGTCTGCATCCACTTCACCCACTACGGTATTCAAACGGGAGAGCAGCCACTTGTCGATCACTGCCAGTTTGTCATATTCTAATGTATATTTTGTCGCATCGAACTGGTCGATCTCGGCATACAGTACCCAGAACGCGTAAGTGTTCCACAGCGTATCCATAAACTTGCGCTGCCCCTCTGTCACGGCACCGTCATGGAAACGGTTCGGCAGCCACGGCGCGGAGTTGATGTAGAAATACCAGCGGATCGCATCGGCGCCGTGCTTCGCCAGCGCTTCAAAAGGATCCACGGCATTGCCCTTGGACTTGCTCATCTTCTGCCCGTTCTCGTCCTGCACATGCCCCAGCACGATCACGTTCTGGTAGCACGGGCTGTCAAAGAGCAGGGTAGACTCTGCCAGCAGGGAATAGAACCATCCGCGGGTCTGGTCCACCGCCTCAGAGATGAACTGTGCCGGGTACTGCGCCTTGAACAGTTCCTGATTTTCAAACGGATAGTGATGCTGCGCGTACGGCATCGCGCCGGAATCAAACCAGCAGTCGATCACCTCCGGTACGCGGTGCATGGTCTTGCCGCACTTCGGGCAGGGGAAGGTCACTTCATCGATGTACGGACGGTGCAGTTCCACCCTGGCCGCCTCCGGATCACCGGATAAGTCCGCCAGTTCCTGTCGGGAGCCTACGGAATGCAGTTCCCCGCATTCGCACTCCCAGATATTGAGCGGCGTGCCCCAGTAACGGTTACGGGAGATCGCCCAGTCCTGCAGGTTCTCCAGCCAGTCACCGAAACGGCCTTTGCCGATGGATTCCGGGATCCAGTTGATCTGGTTGTTGTTGCGGATCATGTTTTCCTTTACCGCGGTCATCTTGATGTACCAGCTCTCACGCGCATAGTACAGCAGCGGGGTATCGCAGCGCCAGCAGTGCGGATAGCTGTGCTCAAACTTCGGTGCCGCAAAGAGCAGTTTTCTCGCGGACAGGTCTTTCAGCACTTCCGGATCGGCGCTGACCACGCCCTCTGCCAGTTCCTTCGCGTTGGGCTTGCAGCGCATCCCCGCAAACGGTGTGCTATCTTTTAATACACCCTTTTCGTCTACCATCTGTACAAAGGGCAGGTCATACTTGCGGCCTACATTCGCGTCATCTTCACCGAAAGCCGGAGCGATATGTACCACACCGGTACCGTCTGTCATGGTAACGTATTCGTCACATACCACGTAGAAGCCTTTCTTGTGCTGCCGGTCGGCATCCGCCTTTGCGCAGTCATAGAGCGGCTCGTATTCCTTGTGCTCCAGATCCGTCCCTTTGTATGTCTCCAGCACCTCATAAGCCGCCTTGCCCGCTTCCTTATCTTCCCTGGTCAGCAGCTGGGACAGCACGGTATCCAGCAATGCCTGTGCCATATAGTAGGTATTGCCGTCGCAGGCTTTTACCTTGCAGTAGGTCTCTGCCGGATGCACGCAGAGCGCCACATTGGAAGGCAGCGTCCAGGGCGTGGTGGTCCATGCCAGGATGTATGCGTCCTCGTCCTTACACTTAAAGCGCACGATCGCGGAGCGTTCCTTCACATCCTTATAGCCCTGTGCTACTTCCTGCGCGGAAAGCGGCGTCCCGCAGCGCGGGCAGTAGGGCACGATCTTGAAACCCTTGTACAGCAGGCCCTTGTTCCAGATCTCCTTGAGTGCCCACCATTCGGACTCGATGAAATTGTCATCATAGGTGACATAAGGATTGTCCATATCCGCCCAGAAACCGACCGTGCCGGAGAAATCCTCCCACATGCCCTTGTATTTCCATACGGATTCCTTGCATTTCTCGATGAACGGCTCCAGACCGTAAGCCTCGATCTGATCCTTGCCGTCCAGGCCCAGCAGTTTCTCCACCTCGATCTCCACCGGCAGTCCGTGGGTATCCCAGCCTGCCTTGCGCGGTACCATATAGCCTTTCATGGTGCGGTAACGCGGGATCATATCCTTGATCACACGGGTCAGCACATGGCCGATATGGGGCTTGCCGTTGGCCGTAGGCGGTCCGTCATAAAACATATAGGTCGGGCAGCCTTCCCGTTCCGTGATGCTCTTGCGGAAGATATCTTTCTCTTTCCAGAACTTTTCCACTTCCTTCTCACGTGCTACGAAATTTTGGTCTTTGGGTACTTTCTGATACATTGCATGCCTCCTTCTGCAAAACAATATGTTTTTTATACATCCTCGATCTTGATCAGGTTGGTATTGCCGGACTGGCCATTGGTCACACCGCCCGAGATCACGATCTTGTCTCCCGGCTGCAGATCCATAGTCTCCACAGCCACCTTCTTGGCACTGTAGAAAAGCACATCCGTCGACGGGAACAACTCGCACATCCGCGGTGTCACCGCCCAGGATAAGGACAGCTGCCGCCAGGTCTTTTCATTGGTCGTCAGGCCGATGATATCCACCGGCGAACGGAAGCGGGATACCATGCGTGCCGTGCGCCCGGATAACGTACAGGCTACGATCACCTTTGCCTTTAAGTCGATGGCCATGCCGCAGGTCGCATGGGAAATGGCATCCACATCATTCTGGATGCGGAAATCATAATTATAGAAACGCTTGCTGTAGTGGATATTGCCTTCCGTGGCCTCTGCGATCTTTGCCATGGTCTCTACCGCCTGCACGGGATAAGCGCCTGCTGCCGTCTCGCCGGAAAGCATGATAGCGCTGGTGCCGTCATACACCGCATTTGCCACATCGGAAGTCTCCGCTCTGGTGGGACGCGGATTGTGGATCATGGACTCCAGCATCTCCGTTGCCGTGATCACGCGCTTGCCCAGCATGCGGCATTTGGTGATCAGGTCTTTCTGGATGGCCGGCAGCTGCTCAAAGGGCACTTCCACACCCATATCGCCGCGCGCCACCATGATGCCGTCACACTCTTCGCAGATCTCTTCTATATTATCATAGCCGGACTGGTTCTCGATCTTTGCGATGAGTTCCACCGTATCATCCTTGCCGTTGGCCTTCAGGAAATCATGCACATCGATCAGATCCTGCCTGACGGATACAAAGGAACAGGCGATGAAATCCACGTCATTTTCCACGCCAAAGAGGATATCCTTTTTGTCCTGCTCGGACAGATAGATCTGCTTGATGTGCTTCCCCGGAAAACTCATGCTCTTGCGGTTGGACAGTTCGCCGCCGGTCACTACCTCCGTCTCGATGCGCGTTCCATCCGTGGAAAGCACTTTAAATTCCAGCAGCGCATTGTTCAGCAGAATGCGGTCTCCTGCATTCAGTTCCTTTGCCAGGTTTTTGTAACTGACAGATACGATATGCTCATCGCCCTCTACGTCCTCCGTCGTAAAGGTAAAGGGATCCCCCGCCTTCAGGCTGATCTTTCCCTCTTTGAATACACCGATGCGGTACTCCGGTCCTTTTGTATCCAGCATGATGGCGATGGGCTGCTGCAGTTCCTCGCGTACTTTCTTTATGGCATTGATCCGGCGCAGATGCTCCGCATGATCCCCGTGGGAAAAATTCAGGCGTGCCACATTCATGCCTGCCCTGCAGAGCGCAGCGATCGTCTCCTCCGATTCGCTGGCCGGTCCTATGGTACATACGATCTTGGTCTTTCTCATCTGTTCTGTCACTCCTTCGTCTTATATGCTTTGATCATACATGCCGATTATAATAGATTTCCTTTTTTTCCGCAATATGCAAAAAAGGGCAGTTCCTTTCCGGCCTGTCCTTTTTCTCCGATGCTATCGTCTTTGTCCGCTTTCACCCGGCGGTTACCTCCATGTTTCCTGCCAGATAGGTGATATCCCCCATGTAAATGGCGATCCCGTCCTGCTTCTCGATCACGATCCCCTTCTCAGGATCTGCAAGGGATACCGATTCCATATTGTTTGAGAACGTGAGATGACGCAGCCCTTTGGTATTCTCCGTTCTCCATGGCGCTTCTATCCTTTTCTCCAAAAATACGGTCCACACGGTTTTGCTGTTTATGACCGCTTCCTCACCGCCGCCAAAGATCAGAACATCCCCATGGTGCAGATTGACCGGCTTTGTCCGTCCGCTGATCCCAAATGTTACACGGCGGCCATTGCAGATCGTCCCGTTTCTTCCTTTATGATCCACGTAGAACCATGTTCCATCCAGATTTTGAAAACAGCCGTGTTTCCTGCTGACCGTTGTTGAACACATCTGTATATCAGGTCTATTGCCTTTGGAGAGCCGCCCCACTTCCCAGGTCAGCTGATCGTCGAGGCAATATACGCTCAAACGGCCATTTTCGATCACTACCAGGCTGTTGCCTCTTTCACCAATCATCCTCCACCTCCGGTAATTCTGAAATAAAATCGGTGATCCCCGGAATATCCAGTTCCTTCAGGATCTCCCTGGCATAACTGCACAGTTCATCCGGATCATAATCCTCCGAATCCGTATTCATGATATCATTTAAGGACGCGTCATCCAGAATGAACATAATAACGCTTTCAAATACATTCTTCGCGCATAAAGGTTCCATATGCGCCAGCTGCAGCATCTCATCGATCTGTTCATGATCCATGCTCAGATGCAGTCCCAGAGAGATCACCTTATTTCTGGTCGGATACCATTTATTCTGGCGTATCGCAGACACACACTGCCGCAGAGACGATGACCACCCCTGCACTTCCGCAATTTCAAACACGCTGCCTGCAAAAGCCGGTTTCAGGTAATTTACCGAGATATTCATCTTTACATAGGCATAAAACTTGTGGTATGCATTGGAAAACATTGCGATATTATCGGCGATAAACTGCTCCAGCTCATCCTCGCCCTGCACCTCCGCTACTTTCTCGTCAAATTTCTCCGTGGTCACATCCTTCACTTCTTCGATGCTGTCCTCCCCGGCAATATTCGCCTTGATCCTGTCCAGAATATACCCGTATTTTACAGCCGTTTCCTCTCCATAGCCATGATTGATCACATAAAGGCAGACACAATCCTCCAGACTTTTAGAATACAGCGCCGGATAATGTCCGTATCTCTGCAGCAGATGGTTCATCCTCTCCGTAGAATATCCTGCTGCCAGTCCGATCCGCAAAAAAGTCTCCCTGTTCTTTGGTATGGCACCTTTGCACCAGTTATCCACCGCAACCCTGCTCACACCGCATAATGCGGCAAACTTTGTTTTGCTGTATCCGCACTCTCCGATGATCTCTTTGATCTTGCCACTCCATGCCTCTTCCTGGGATCGAAGCCTCGGGAACACGGTCTCTTTCAGTTCCTGAATGCTTTCACACCTGGAAACCTCTTCCTTGATATATTGTGTTCCCGTTTCCTGATACCTGTCCGCTTTTTCAGGCATATCTCATTCTCCTCACTCTGCGCTCCGCACTTACTGCAAAATACCATTGATTTGTCCTCCTTTTTGGTTCTGTTCCTGTTTTGCTGTCATTTGACAAATCAATTATTGCATTTTATGAAATGCGGGGTTTCATCCGAACTTTACACCTTCACTTCCTCAGCGGCCAAAATCCGGTGCAGCAAATGACAAAACGGAAATCGTTTTGTCGTTTGCCATATGATCACATTACCGTAAATTCCCGCAGACGGATGACCATATCTCCCTGCTCCTCTTTCCAGATCGGGACCGTGATAAAATTCAGTTTCCTGCCCTGTTCCCTGGATCTGCGGATATCTCTTACACTGCTGATCTCCCTTGTGATACGCTCTGCAGCACCCAGCAGGTCATCACCCCGGGAAATCTCCAGCACTTCATCCACGCCTCTCTGCAACAGTTCCTCCTTCAGATCCGGTCCTTCGTATCGATCGTTCCTGTATGCCACACACAACCTGATCTCTGTTTCCTTCTTCCTGAATCCCCGCAGGAAACTGTTTAATCTGCTGTACTTCTGCGTTGCCATCGTTCCGTTTTCCATGCCATACTCTGTACCGCTGTTATTTTTCTCCCCATCCTGCAGAATGACCATCAGCAGATCAATGTCATTATCTCCATCCAGCATCATCAAAGCCTGATCAAACCCCGTGACCGTATCTACGATGTATTCGTCCCTGCCCGCAAACTGCGTGGTATACCACTCCAGCTGCGCTTCCTGCTCGGCTGCCAGCAACAGCCTTTTCTTTGTGCCCTCCCTGTCAAGCAACTGTTCCAGCACTTCTTTCTGCTTTTTGTCCGTTTCAAAGCAGAGCCGCTCCGCCACGGCAAAATACTCTTCCAGCCGCCTGCCGTAATATCCGCCCAGTTTCGCCAGTTCCTTTCGGAAGAAATGCTCCATGATACTGCGGAACTGTCCCGCACTCAGTTCAGTGCCATAATGCATGAGCAGAAGGGCAGGAATATCCTCCTCCATTTCCACACGGATACCATAGTGCTCCGTAAAGGAATCCCCGCATTTCTGAAACTCACGATCTGCGATTTTGAGCAGATCCCCCATGGAGGGTTTCCTGAACTGTATGACGGAAGCCGCTGCCGACTCCTCCACGCCGGCATTTTGCATCGTAAATACCACGATAGCGCCGCCAAAACCGTTATATACCGCCGCCGTGTCCTCTTTCTTTACTCCGGTAACCTCATCTTCTTTCCAGACCTGCTTTATGCACTCCTGCAGACAGTTTCCGTTCAGCAGTCCGAAAAGAAAGCTGCGTACCGCAGCGTGTGCCTTATCCAGATGTTCAAACAGGAAAAATGATCTGGTCCTCTGCGTTCTCGAACGTCTTACATAGGAAGCCAGCTCTCCCTCCGGATCCATCAGCCTTACCACTTCCTGTGCCTGCGAATAAATACTTAAGTCGATCCGTTTCAATTCCAATTTAAGATAAACTGCACACCGCTCTGCAAGATAACTTTTTCCAACACCGGAAGGTCCGTTAAATATAAACGCAGCGCCCGGACGATCGGCATCATTCAGCCCCTGTGTAAACATGAGCGCCGATGCCACTCCTTCCGAAAACTCCAACACCGCCTGTCTCTGGCCTATGATATCCTCCCCCAGAAGCTGCGCGAGCATGTGACGCTTTCCCGCGGATTCCGCCAACCGGCTAATCTGTTCTCTTTGTTCCTCCGTTTTAATGGTGCGAAGTTTCAGAAATTCATGAAAACGTCTGGATTTTGAAAATCGCTCTATCATGACGCACAGGAGGTCATCCACGCCGATCTCCTTTTTTTCTTTTTGCTGCGCAAAAATTTCCGCCCATGCAACCAGTTGGCTTGTAAGCGTTTCATCATCTCTGGAAGGCTCCATATAAGGGTCTTTCAGTTTTTTTCGCATTTCCCTGCGCTCTTCCACGATCCATCTTTGTGTGATCAGTTTCTGCAATGCCTGCCTTTCTTTTGGATCATGCCCCGGAAATTCTGTATCCGAAGTCTGCGGATCGGCGATCTTCAATAAGCCGAGCAGCCAATATCTTGCCGGCACCGACGGATCTTCCAGTTCCTGCCAGTCAGCAGCCACCGCCTTTTTTGCATACGCTTTCATAAACTGCATTAATACCGATTGCTCCATGAACCCATCCTCCTTTTTGTGTTAAATGATTATCATTACAACGGTTCCGTTATCCTCACCGTTATGCTCCACCCAGTCAGCCAAAGTCTCTTCGATCCTGTCAAAGGATTCCGAAAAAACCTCTTTCAGTTCCATATCACGATGCCGGTCTGTGATCCCGTCACTCAAAAGCAATATGCGGTCTCCCTCTTCTACAGTCTCTTCCTCCCCCAGTGAAAACCGTCCTTCCTCCTCCCCAAGGTAATTCGTCAGGACGTGCCAGTAACGGCTGTTCCTTGCTTCCTCTTCCGTCATTTCACCATGCGCCATTTTTTTCCAGGCAATGGTTTCATCGCGGCTCAAAAGTGAAAGACCTCCGCTCTTTTTTAACAGATAGATCCTGCTGTCACCGATCCAGAAAGGAAGTATGCGTTTCTGATAAATAGCAATACCGGATATCGTAGTCCCACCGATCAGTGCCCCTTCTTTTTCCAGTACATGCAATATCTTTTTCTTTGCCTCCTCCACATAGCCTGATAACAGCATTTCAAATGCATCAAAGTTTTTCAGTCCGGCCGCCTCCCTGTGCAGCCCGTCAAAAACCTCCGCTGCGATGGCAGATGCTTTTTCCCCGCATTCCTCGCCGCCCATGCCGTCAAAAACCGCATACAGAGAAAATTCCTCTCCCCGCTCCTCCATACTGCCGCTGATATGATCACTCACATCCCTGTTCCATGTCCCGCAGATCCAGAAATTATCTTCATTGATCTCTCTTTGAACGCCCTTGTCCGAATAATAAAATACCTGATGCATACTTCCTCTTTTCTGTCTGTTCGTTACTATTCACAGCCCTTCGTGCTGTGATAGTAACGGGTTTTGCCAATGAAAATCGCCTGCGGCGATGGGCAAAACCCATCTCGCTCGGAATATTTGGGTCGTAATCGCGCAGCAAGTGCGCGATTCGACTGTGAATA
>JAFUUX010000114.1 GCA_017471325.1 Lachnospiraceae bacterium
ACCGCTCCCCCGCCACTGGGATTCATTTTACCATGCTTCCCCTGATATTCCATCCTGTAAATACATCCTACACAGATGCCAGCAGCCTTGCGCGCCTGGCCGTTCCGCATTCATGCAGTATTTTGCATCTTCTGCAAATTTTGCACCGCAATTTCTGCAGAAACGGTCTTTGAATACGAAATATCCATTGGCAAACACACCATCTCGCGAGTATAATGGAAATACAGATACCGGCAGAACCCTTCTGAAGGGCTGCCGCGGAAACAGCCTTTCAAAACAGATGCATTCGAGGGAACGCTATATGAAATATCAGTTTTTAAGAAAACTGTCCATATTACTGATCAGTGGCTGTCTGCTGTGTCCGGGCGGATGCGGAGCACAGTCCGGCACTGAAGATACCGCACCTGCAGCGGCAACGGTATCCGCAGCATCGGAAAGTGATACCCAAACTGCTCTTTCCGATGTGCCGCGGGGCAAAGTCACCATACAGCAGGGCGGAATGCCTGCCGGCGCCTCCGGGCCTGCCGTATCGGAACCGGCTGCTGCGCAGCCGACAGCGGATGTTCCCACGGCCACTCTCTCATGGGAATCTGCCGCCGATGCCGTCAGCCACATGAAGATCGGCTGGAACCTCGGCAACTCCTTTGATGCCACCGGCGACTGGATCGTGCAGTATACTTCCGGCAGCAATGCGGATTTTGAAACCGCCTGGGGCAATCCCGTCACCCCGGATACCCTGATGCATAAATTAAAGGAAAACGGGATACAGGCGGTACGTATCCCCATCACCTGGCATTACCACTTTGACGAGGCCGGCAGCATCGATCCCGTCTGGATGAGCAGGGTACGGGAAGTTGTTGACCAGGCCATGGCCGAAGACCTGTACTGCATCATCAATATCCACCACGATACCGGCGCGGACGGCTGGCTCAAGGCCACACCCGCAAATTATCAGAAAAACGCCGCCGTCTTTCAAAGGCTGTGGGAACAGATCGCCACGGAATTCCGTGATTACCCGGAACTGCTTTTGTTTGAAGGCTTCAATGAAATGTTAAACGATGCAAACGAATGGACCAACCCGAACAGTTCTGATACCGACGCCGTCAACTCCTACAACCAACTCTTTGTGGACACCGTGCGTGCCACCGGCGGAAACAATGCTGCCCGCAATCTGGTCTGCTGCACCTATGCCGCAGCCCATTCCCAAAAGGCACTGAGCGGTTTTTCCATGCCGGCTGACCGTGTGAGCGGGCATCTGATCGCGGAAGTCCATTTCTATTCCCCCTATGAATTCATTACCGATGAGGGCGTCACCTGGACCTCACCCATCAGCAGTTACAATGATCATGTGGAAAATACGGTCGATACGGTCTTTGGCGAACTGAAGGACTATTTCGGCAGCCGTAGCATTCCCCTGATCATCGGTGAATTTGCTGCCGATGACAAGCAGAATACGCAGGACCGTATCCAATGGTACACCCGCGTGGTAACGGATTCCATGCAGATCGGCGCCGCCTGCTTTCTCTGGGACAACGGCAACGGCTACAATATGGGACATTTAGACCGCACCGGCTCCAACGACTCCTTCCCCGAGATCGTCGCGGCCTGCGTGGAAGCCGCAAACTAAGCCCCAAAAAAACGCCCTCCGGACCGGAAGGCGTTTTTTATGAACATTGCTGCAATCTGTTATTTATCCTTTAACACCGGCACGATCTGTGAAAGCATATTGTCTACATTCTCAAATACCACGCTCTTGCTGGTGCCCAGGTCACTGGCACGGTTGATATGATCCATCAGCGTTCCGTAATCCCGCTCCACGGTATCCAGTGCCTGCTCGATATGGATCAGTTCACTGCCGGCGCTTTCTGCCGCCTCTGTAATGCTGCGCTGCACTTCATCCACACCGCGTGTCTTTTCGATGATCTGATCGAAAGAGCCATACGCATCATCCACTTCCTTCGCGCTCGCCTCCATGGCTTTCTTGGAAGCCTGGATACTGCCGTTTAAGCGATCCGTCCCCTGCTCTGCATCCCGCAGGTAGACACCCACCTCGCCTACCAGTTTTTTGATCTGTTCCGCCAGGTCACGCACCTCCACGGCAACCACGGCAAAGCCCTTGCCCTGTTCCCCGGCTCTGGCTGCCTCAATGGAAGCATTCAGCGCCAGGATATTTGTCTGGTTTGCAATGCCGATGATCTGCTTCATGCTGCTCTCGATCTTGCCCACGGAATCCTTAAATTCCGAAAAAATACGCTCCATGTCCTCAAACTGCGCCTGTACATCCGTCGTGCTGTCTTTCAGCACGTTCATTTTGCCCTGTGCAGCTTCCACGGTCGAAATGATCTCATCCTTTACACCGGCAAATTCATCCGCACTGCGCCCTACATTATCAAATACTTCACTGAAAGCACCCACCTGGGACTTCAGTTCCTCATTGTTGCGGATCACCTCCTCAAAGGAATCCTGCACCTTTTTGAGTTCCACCAGAGAATCCACTTCATTGTCTGCCAGCTGTTTCTGGTATGTCTTGATATTATTTACGATGTACTCTACCGGATGCAGATCCAGCTCCTTTGCTTTCTCCACTACCGGCTGTTCCACCACTTTCTTTTTTCCAAACATAACGCACCCCCTCCTTTTATTCAAATACCACACAAGTCATGGACTGATTGACAAACTGGCTGTTGTAATGCTCCCCGTATCCGACAAATCCGCAGAAATTGTTCAGCGAATTCATCGTCTTTAAGTAATCATCCATTGCATGGTTCTGACTGAAATAAATATAGCGGAACAGGCAGTTTACCGCAAACACACCGGAAATCCTGTGGAAATCACGGTGGATCTGATCCATGGTCTCCTGCGCGATCTGCCGGTAATCCCGCATCTCCAGGATCGTGAGCACATCGGAATCATTTACCTGGCGGAAACAAGCCAGGCCGTTGCCCACCACTTCCTTAATGGATACGATGCACACATCCTGACCGTTGATCTTGCCAAAGGGATTTTCAAAAGTCTGTGTCGCGATATCCTTTTCTTTGATGTTCAGAATATCCATATATACCTGCTTTGCCGGACGGCCGTTCAGTTCACCGATGTAATACTTGCTGCGATCCGTTCTGGAAGCTACCAGGCGGTAATTCTCAGCCTTGGGCTGATAGATATTTTCTTTATACACTTCCACCTTGCCGCCCTGATTGCGGATGATGGCAAATGCGCATGCATCGGTGTATACCTTGCCGTTGCAGGAAACCCTGCCGCCGTCGCCGGTCCCGCCCATCAGTTTTACACGCTTGCTCTGCAGATATGCATAGACCGTGGTAAGTACGCAGGCATCATTGCCGGTGCAGAAATCGATGCACACGGTATCATTACTGCCCGGATGCACCTTCGATACGGCGGCTTCCACACGGCTGATATACTTCGCCGGCATATTGGAAACCTGCTCGATCACATCCGCTGCCGCTTCCACGCCTTCGGTATAGGCTGTCACGCCCACGCCTTTTTCCGTGACCTGCCGGTCATAACACATATCGATCACGCCGATGCTGGGCACCCCCGGAAACATCTCTTCCAATTCTGCCACATGCTTTTCAAACTGATCCGGATTTGACATTAAAATCAGCAGTTTCGGTGCATGAAGCCCCCGCACCGCTTCCGACAGATTGCCGTTTTTACTTGCCCCATAAAATTGTTTCACCTGATAACCTCCCAAAATAATACTGGGTAATCCCCTTAGTGCACATTTTACAACAAAACCATCTTTCTTGCAATCCTTTTATATACTTTGAATGATTCTTTGGCGTTACTATTCACAGGAAATTACCGTTAAGTTCAGCGCAAGTCTGACGGCACAGGCAAAAACAGTCCCCTGAGCATTTTTCCTTCGTCCTAAACTCATGCCGCACAGCCCTTAAAACCGGTGCGTCTGCATAAACCATTTGTCATAGCATACGGATTATGCTATAATCAGTGGTGATCAAAGGGAAGTATCGTTCAAACGGGGGAGATGAACCTATGGAACAGACGGATCTTTCGCAAAAACTGACCGCATTCCGCGATCAGATGAATTCCCGCTTCGCCGGAAAAAAAGAAGTCGTGGAAAACCTGCTCTGCTGTTTTCTGGCCGGCGGTCATATTCTGTTGGAAGATGTCCCCGGCGTTGGTAAAACCACACTTGCAAGGACCTTTGCCAATTCTTTGGGACTTTCCTTCGGGCGCATCCAGTTTACACCGGATACAATGCCCGGGGATGTGACCGGTATGACTATCTATGATATGAAAAGCGGCGAGTTCCATTACCGTCCCGGCGCGATACTGCAAAACATCGTATTGGCGGACGAACTGAACCGCACGCCCCCAAAGACACAATCGGCTTTACTGGAAGCCATGGCAGAAGGCCAGGTCAGTGTAGACGGCGATATCCACGCGATCCCGCAGCCGTTCATGGTCGTGGCTACACAAAATCCCATCAGCTTCACCGGTACCTATCCTCTTCCGGAAGCGCAGCTGGACCGCTTTATGATGAAGCTTACCATCGGTTATCCCGATGCGGCAGAAGAGATCCGGATGGCAAAAACACATTTGTCCGGCGCGGACACCGAACCGGTCAAGCCCATCCTGACCACGGAAGATGTGCTGCGGCTCCGGAAAGAAACTGCCGGCGTGACAATGAATGACGCTGTGCTCAATTATGCCCAACAGATCATCGCCGCTTCCCGTTCCGGCCAGGAATTCCTGTTGGGTGCCAGCCCGCGTGCCCTGATACATCTCACACTGGCCGCCAGAGCATATGCTTATCTGTGCGGGCGCGATTTTGTCACACCGAACGATCTGAAACACTGTACCGTTCCTGTACTTTCCCACCGCCTGCTGCTTTCCGCCGAAATGAAACTGCAAAAGAAAGAAGCAGCGGAATTGCTGTGGGCAATGCTCTGTAAGATCAAAGTCCCTGTGGACTAAAGCGCGGGGTGCGTTTATGAAACGGCGGATCCTGATCTATCTCTTATGCCTGATCCTCGCATTGGCCGGCATTTCCTTTCATGGCGGTGCGGTCACGTATCTGTTTTTCCGCCTGGTGCTGTTACTGCCGCTCTTTTCCATCCTTTACATAGGATATGTCATGATTTTTCTGAGGATCTATCAAAAAACCGACGGCCGCAGTATGGTCAGCGGCAGCCCGACGGACTTTTACATCACCCTGCAAAACGAAGGACCGTTTTCCTTTTCTGCGCTGCGCGTCAAATACTATTCTTCTTTTTCCGCCATCATGGATCTGCCGGAAGATGTGATCTATGAACTACCCGCAGGTGCCTCTGTCAAAAAGAAAACGCAATTATTGTGCCGTTACCGCGGCGAATATCAGGTCGGCATCAAAAAGATCACGGTCTGGGATCCCTTTTGTTTCATTTCTTTCACATTCCGGATCCGGGAACCACTCAGCGTGATCGTCGCACCGGCATTGATCCCGCTTTCCCGTCCCGATGCTCTCCCGCAGGCAATCGCCGACCATGAGAGCCCTGCCAGCCGGACCGAACCCGGCATCACTGTACGTGAATATCAGGGCAATGATACCATGCGCATGATCCATTGGAAATCCAGCGCCGTAATGCAAAAACTGATGGTCCGCGAACGCACCGGCGAAGAGATCCGCGGTGTTGGCATCTTTATGGAAAGCCACCGGAACAGCCGGCGCATGGAAGATTATCTTCCGATCGAAAACAGGATCATCGAAAGCGTATTGTCCCTGTCCGAATACTATATGTGTGATCACATCCCCGCAGATATCATGCTGCAAAAGGAAACTGTGATAAGAAAATCCGTACTGAATGCCTCCGGTTTTGAAGATCTGTACAACGAACTGCTGCATTATAACTTCCGTGAAGACCGTAATATACGGCAGATGCTGCTGGATCCAGAATGCAGGGATCTGTCCCGTTATCGTATGCTGGTCTTTATCGTGCATACCTGGGGCGCTGAGGAAGCCGCGTTACTGGATGAGATCAATGTCTCTCACATTCCGGTATCGGTGCAGCTGCAGGAGGTGCCATCATGATCACATTCCTGTATGACCTCCTATTCGTATTACCGTTTTCTGCTGCTCTGACACTGCTGCTGCAGCCATATTTATGGCCGGAACAGAAGATGCTGACGGTGCTGCTCATCTGCCTGACCGGTTCCATCATTCTTTTATTATTAAAGGATCTGAAAAAACAGGGCCGCATCTGCTTATCCGGCCTCCTGGCAGCCGCCATTCTGTCCGCCCTGCTGCTGCAGCCGTCAGAGAACCGCACCGACAACATCGCCGGACAGATCTGGCTTCTGCAGATAGTGCTGATCACACTGGCTGTGCTGTTATTGCACCTCCTGCAGGAACGATATCGTCTGCTGCGCCTGCTGTTTGCTCTCGGTGGGTGCATTGCAATTGCCCTGAGGAGTTTCTACGGCTACTCCGTAGAAAAAACAGCCGCCGCGGCCACCCTCCTGTACCTGCTTTTGACACTCGCAAACGAGCTGCAATACCGCTCCCGCAAAGAAGGCGACACCGATCCCAAAAAGCATCTGATCGGCATCTCGGCATTTTTACTATTGCTCTGTGTTTGTATCCAGTTGCCAAAGCCTCCCGAAAATCCTTATGATTGGGGCTTTGTGCGTTCCATCACGACACATTTCGCAAATACCGTTCAGGTGATCGGAAACAGCCTGTTTGCAGGCGCAGGCTGGGATTCGGACTCTCCCAGGATCGATTTTTCCGACCGCAGTGAATTTGCCGGCAGCCTGACCACATCAGATTACAACGCGATGACCATTGAGATCAAAAACGGTTCCGATCCGCAGCTGTATCTGAGCGGCAAGCGTTTTGATACTTTTGACGGACAGCATTGGCACAAAACAGATCAAAGCAATATGGATCAGCAGGGCCTGGATACCATTGAAACGATGGCCGCCATACTCTCCAGCGGGGATTTTATATTCCCTGAGGATCTGATGCGCCGCAATTCCCTGCAAATCACCTATGATGTTTTGCGGAGCGCCTGTCTGTTTTCTCTTCCCAAAAATGATCCGGTCCGGGGGATCAATGAAACCGCGCCGCAACAGACCGGCAGTGATCTGGAAGCCGCAAACGGCAGGAAAGCCAGACAGAAGTACAGCGTTTTTTACTATTCCGTAAACCGGGATCACGATCTGTTTGCAGAACTGCTCTCCTCCGCGCATACGATCACGGAAGATGAATGGAATGCCGCGCTTGAACAATGCAAAGGCATTGATCCGTCCGCCTATGGTTATGATGATTATCTTGCTTATCACCAAATGATCCCCGGTACCTATCTGCAGCCGGTCACGCTGTCTCATGAATTGCAGTCATATATGGATGAGGTTCTGGCCGGCGCCGACAGCGATTATGAAAAACTGCTGCGCATGGAAACGATGCTGCATTCCTTCGGATACACCGATACCCCGGGAGCGCTTCCGGAAGACATTGACGGCGCATCGGATTTTCTGGATTACCTGATCCTTGAGAAACAGTCCGGCTATTGCAGTTACTATGCGACTGCCTTCGTACTGCTGGCTCGTGCCTACGGTTTTCCTGCGAGATATGTACAGGGATACCACGTACCATCCGGCGTCATTTCAAACAAAAAGGCGACCGTGCTTTCCTCCTATGCGCATGCCTGGCCGGAAGTCTATCTCGAGGGTGTCGGCTGGTTTGGCTTTGAACCTACTCCCGGAACGCAGCGCTATGTACGCTGGACCACCACAACGGAACGCCGCAATGACAGAAAAGGGGACGGCAGCGCCCCGACGGAATATACCGCACCTGCCTCTGTCTCTCAAAATACGCTTTCCGAAGAAAAAGACAGCGCTGAAACGGCACACTTTATCCTGCACTGGTATCATATCATCATCCCTGTTTCTGCCGGTCTGCTCCTGGTACTGCTGCTGCTGGTGATCGATCATCTGCTCCGCAGGATCCGGTACCGGCGGATGGATGCACGCGAGAAAGGTTTGTGGCTGTGCCGGCGTAATATGGATGCCCTGAAACGTATGAAACTGATACGGAAAGAAAGCGAGACCATCGAAGAATACTCCAGAAGAGCGGGGGAACAGTGCGGCAGCGATGCAACTGCCTTTTGCGGGATCTACGAAGCATTGCTGTATGGCGGAAAAGAACCTACCGAAGACGAACTGAAACTTCTGGCAGAAAACATAAAACGATTACAGAAGCGATATCGGGAACAAAAAAAGAAAAAACAGGAGGGAAAATCCCCCCTGTAGTAAAGCCTCTTAACCGGCAGGTTTATTGCAGCGCCTGCTGCAGCACCGCAAGGTTTTTCTCCATCACGGACAGGTAACTGACGCCTGCTGCCGCATCTGCCGAGGTGATCGACTGCATGGAATCCAGTATCAGGATCTGCTGGTCTTTGGCCGCAGTCGCCTCTTTGACGGTCTGCGCCATCTTTCCATCAGAACTCTCGATCGTCAGGATCGTATGCAGCCCCAGTTCATCCACTTTGCCTGCCAGGAAAAGCACCGTCTCAAAGCTGGCCTCTGTCTCTGCGGAGCAGCCTGCAAATGCCGCGTAGTAGTCCAGATCATAATCATCCGTCAGATAACGGAAGGGGAAACGGTCTGCAAACAGAAGTGTTCTGCACGCCGCCTGATCCACGCTGCTCTGATACCGCTGGTCTAGTGCCGCGAGTTTCTTCGCATATTCCGCTGCATTCGCATGATACGCATCCGCATGTGCTGTATCGATCTGTGCCAGTGCATCCGCGATATCCTCACAAAATACGGAAGCATTTCTCAGAGACAGCCACACATGCTCATCATACTCCGGCTCTTCGCCGTCTTCATGCTCATGGCCTTCTTCTCCCTCATGTTCTGCTTCGTGCTCATGACCTTCTTCTCCCTCATGTTCCTCCTCGTGCCCGTGGCCTTCCTCTCCCTCATGTTCCTCCTCGTGCCCGTGATCTTCTTCTCCTTCATGTTCGTGGTCATGATCATGCCCTTCTTCCATGCCCTCTACCAGTTCCTCTTCCTTTACCTGTTCTCCCAGCGATTCCATCAGATCGATCACGATCATGTCCTGATTACTTGCCTCTGCCAGCGCGTCCTTCACCCAGACATCCGACTCTCCGCCCACATAGATAAACAGATCGCAGGTAGAGATCGCCAGGATATCCTGTGCCGATGGCTGGTAACTGTGCAGATCCACACCATTATCCAGCAGCATGCGCACTTCCGCATGTTCTGCTTCCTCTCCCAATACCGCATTCACCCAGTCATACTCCGGAAATATAGTGGTCACGATCTGTATCGTATCTTTCTCACCCGCCTCTGCCGCTGCATCCACCGCCCCTGCATTACCACAGGCACTGAACGATACCGCCAAAACAGATGCTGCCGCAAATATCCCTGCTCCTCTTTTCATCGTTTCTCCTCCCCGAATGTAAATATGAATTTGAAATTCGTTTTCATTTTTATCACAGAAGATCTGTTTTGTCAAGTGAAAAATGAAAACAGTTTTCAATTTTATCTTTTCTTGCGGTGCTACCGTTGTCAGCCACGCGATCCGCGCAGCCATCGATGAAGCGCTCAAACGCAAAGAGACCGGCAAGGAAAAGAACATCGTCTTTGGCTTGACCGGTACCGGATATTTCAATATGGTGGCTTAGCGGAAATGCAATGACGGCGAGATGGCATTTTTATAATATTTCCTTCAGTTCCGCCAGCGCAGCAGCTATGAGCTTTTTGGGGCTGCCTTCCGTGATCCCCGCCACGATATTATCGCAGTTATTAAAAGGCAGCAAAATACGTTTTGCCGGTGCCTGCGCCACGGCCAGCGCCATCGCAGGCGTGATCTCCCCCAGCATGGCATCGGCGATCACCACACCGATCGGCCCGATGATGATATCCGCGCTCCGGCAGGCCACGACCACGGAATTTTCCCCGGTAGCGGCTCTGTCCGCACCGGCCCTTAACATCGCCTCTGTCGCGCTCACATTTGTCCCTACTGCAGTCACGTTCAATTCCGCATCCATGCTTTTGATGCAGGCTACCAGCTGTTTTCCCACACCGCCGCCCTGGGCATCGATCACCAATATATTCTTCATCCGTAAATCCTCATATGGTACTCATCACCTGTCTTACTGCTGCCGGGCATCCCTCGACGTCCCGCATCGTAAAGAACCGTTCCTAAATGCCTGCGTTCAGTTCAGCACCTCTGCCTCCCGCAGTGTCGCATATGTATAGCCGTCTTCCTCATACAGATCAAATATGCCCTTCACGGTCACTTCATCCCCCATCACCGGAAAATCCGCCTCTGCCGCCGCTTCCGGATCCGGCTGAAACTCGATCCCCTGCGCGCAGCAGGCCGTAGCATCCTGGATGATGCAGGCATAGTAGTCCATGCCGTTTTCTTCATCATGGTAGGCGGAGAGCAGGCCGGTCATCTTGATCTCCTTACCGATGTAGTCCTCCGGATAGTACATCATATTGTAGACTTCCGAATAGACCATGGTACTGGAGAGCACCGTCAGATCCACATCCACTGTCGGATCTGCCTCTCCGGCCGGCTCTTCGGAAGGCGTTTCCACCGGTGCTGCATCTGCCGGCGGATCTACCATATCGGCATTGTCCACGAGCGCCTCCGCCACGGTGGGCGCAGTTTCCACCCCATTCTCTGCCGCGATCTGCTGCTGTATCACGCTTTCCACACTGTTTGCATTCTGCCCCGCAGCCCGGCTCTGTACCGCACCGTCTTCCCTGCCGCAGGCGGCCAGTGCTGCCCCCAGCATCAGTGTATATACCACGATCCCTGTCTTTTTCATTTATGCCCTCCCCCTTTTGAGCACGCCCACCAGACAGCAGGCAAAAAAAACCAGCACATCCACTGCCACGATCGTCGAGCCTACCGGCGTACCGGCCAGGATCGATACCATCATCCCCGCAAACGCGCTGCACACCGAAAGCACCGCCGAACAGACCGTGACCGCACGGAAACTGCCGAATACACGCATGGCCGAAAGCGCCGGAAAGATCACCAGCGCCGAAATGAGCAAAGAACCCACCAGGTTCATGGCCAGCACGATGATCACGGCGATTACTACAGCGATCAGCAGATTGTAACTGTTCACCCGTGTCCCCACTGCCCTTGCAAAATTTTCATCAAAGGTCACTGCAAAGAGTTTGTTATAAAAAAGCACAAAGATAAGCACCACCGCAACCGACAGCCCCACGCAGAGCCACACTTCCCAGTTCCGCAGTGTCAGTATGGAAGTCGAGCCAAACAGCGTGCTGCACACATCCCCGGACAGATTGGATGATGTGGAAAAAATATTCATGATCAGGTAGCCAAAGGCCAGGGCACCCACTGAGATCATGGCTATGGCCGCATCCCCCTTGATCTTTGTATTCTGTCCCGTGCGCAGCAAAAGGACAGCGCTTAACACCGTGACCGGCAGGACCACCATCATATTGTTGCCCACCTTCAGCACACTCGCGATCGCCATTGCCCCAAACGCCACATGGGATAAGCCGTCTCCGATAAAGGAAAAGCGCTTCAATACCAGTGTTACCCCCAAAAGGGACGAACAGAGTGCGATCAGCACGCCCACAATGACTGCCTTGAGCACAAAGGGATGCTGTAAAAATTCAATGATCTTAGCCATTACTGCTCCCCTCCGATACAAAATACTTACCGGCATCACTCTTCAGATAATCCGCACGAGTGCCAAAAAAGATATGTTTTCCGATATGCAGCACATGACTGGCATACTGTACCGCTGCCGCGATATCATGCGAGATCATGATGATCGTCACGCCCTCTTCGTTTAACTGCCCAATCAGTTCATACATCTCCTGCGTCACTCTCGGATCCAGACCCGAGACCGGCTCATCCAAAAGCAGCAGTTTCTGCGCGGCACACAAAGCCCTGGCCAGCAATACCCGCTGCTGCTGCCCGCCGGACAGTTCCCGGTAACAGCGGTTTGCCAAGGCCGTAATACCCATGCGCTCCATATTTTCCGCAGCCAGTTTTTTTTCCTCAGCATTGTAAAACGGCCGCAGTCCGCAGCGGCTCTGGCAGCCGGAGAGCACGATCTCCCGCACCGATGCCGGAAAATCTTTTTGCACAATGGTCTGCTGAGGCAGGTACGCGATCTCATTTGCCTTCAAGCCGTCTCCCAGCACCACTCTGCCGCCCATGGGCGGTGTCAGGTGCAGCAGCGTCTTCATCAGCGTGCTTTTTCCGGAACCGTTCTCTCCGACGATGCAGAGATAATCCCCCGCCTGCACGGAAAAATCCAGGCCTTCCACGATCACCTGTCCTTCATATCCCAGATCCAGTTTTTCTGCTGTGATCAATGCCATGATCCTGTCCTTTTTATCTATACAAACAAAAAAATTCCATTAATATGAAAATCATTTCCGATTTTATCCCAGGGGTTCTTTTTTGTCAAGATTTTGACATTGATTTTCAATTTGTTTTCACAAAATGAATGCATGCACTCCGCTCAGTCGATCTGATAGACCGGCGATAAGAGCCTCTTCTCAAAATCATCATGCGGCAGCGGCCTGTCATACAAAAAGCCCTGCGCATAAGGACAGCCTGCATTGGTCAGAAATTCCACGTGCCGTTTCGTCTCCACACCTTCGCAGATCACATCCCGCTCCAGATCCCGTATCATGCGCACGATATTGGTGATCAGCTTCTCGATCAGCACATTTCCGGATTCCAGGCCAAACAGGAAAGAACGGTCCAACTTGACCATATCCGCGTCTAAGTCCTTTAACAGAGACAGGGAGGAATACCCCGTACCGAAATCATCGATCGATGTATGGATGCCATGCTCCTTCATGCAGGCAACAAAACTCTTCAGTGCATCAAAGCTCTCATAACCGCTGGACTCCGTCAGTTCCACTTCGATATATGTCCCGTCCAGGTGATACTTCTCCATGATATGCAGTATCTTGTCCGCAAAGTCCTCATTTTTCAGATGCAGTTTGGAAAAGTTGGAAGAAACCCGTACCGGTGTAATGCCGCGGTCCAGCCAGTCCCGGATATCCCTGCACACCGTATCAAAGACATAGAAATCCAGCAGCGTGATGTTGCCCTCCGCCTCCAGGATCGGGATAAATTCATACGGCGGCACGATCTTTCCGTTCCGTTTCCAGCGCACCAGCGCCTCGCAGCCGCACAGATGGTTATTGCGCATATCCACCTTCGGCTGGTAATATACCAGAAACTCCCGTTCCACAAGTCCGATACGGTATGCCTCCAGCACATCCTTGCGCTGCTGCAGTTCTCCATACATGCTGCTTTCAAACCACACCTGGTCCACATTTTTCTGCTTGCGGGCATCATTTAAGGCCAGCGTGCAGGCATCCAGCACATCACTGATCGCATCCTTCTCCTCTGCCTGATACATGCCGCAGCGGGAAGCCAGCACCATTTTATCACTGCCATTTTCCCCCGGCACATCGATCTCCATACGCGGTATCCTTTCCAGAAACGCTTTTACACGCCCCGTATGCAACAGCAGCAGGAAATTATCACCGCCGTTCCTGGCCAGCATTTCTCCTTTCACCAGCATGGCCGAAAGTTTTGCCGCATATTGCTGCAGCACGCTGTCACCCACACTCGAGCCATATTCCTGATTGATAAACTTGAAATTGCGTATGCTTACCGCGATCCCGGTAAATTGCTTCAGTTTTCCTTTTTTCTGCAGTTTTTCACCGTATTTCAGCAGGCGGTCAAAATTTGCCGCCCCTGTCAGCAGATCCGTACCTACCATCTCATCCGAGATCCTGGAACAGAAGACCAGGCAGATGAGCGTTGCCACACCCACCACTACCATCATCAGCATGGCTTCCTGATTGGCCTGCAGGATCTTGACATTGATCTGGTCACGGACGGTACGCATGTCCGCCTCCACCAGGCTGCCCATATGATCCACGCTCGCATTGATCCCGATGATATAGTCCTGCAGGGAAGTTTTCATATAATAAGCCGCTGTTGCCGTATCCCCGGCTTTGCTGAAATCCAGGATAAATTCCACATTTTTGAAATACCCTACCAGGCCGGAAAAAATGTCATGATAATATGTCTCATATTCCCCGCCGCGGGTATGTTCCCGCAGGGAAGTCAGCACCGCTTTGATCTCAAATTCCAGCTCTTTTGCGTTTTTCTCCAGGGTATCACATTTCCCGGGATCGTCCTCCAGAAGATAGGCATAGAGCATGGACTGGTGCTGCTGCAGCTGCCGGCTGATCCGGTGCATCTCTTCCATCTTTTCATAATTTTCTTCCATGGTGCGGTTGTAGGTCTGCTCCAACTGCCGCATCTGATAAGAAAGGCGCAGAATCCCCGCCAGCCCTGCCAGAGCCGCGATTACGGTGATCAATGCGATCCGTATGGATAGCCTGTTTCTGCGCTTTTTCTTACTCATATTTTTTCTTACTCATATTTTTTTCTTGCTCATATTTTTTTTGCTCATATTTTTTCTTACTCATGCTCCCTCTTTACTCAACCGGCGCAGTGATCTGCTGCACCATATCATCCAAAACCTTCTGCAGATCTTTTCCGTCCGGATTGCCGCCGGCCATCATCACGCCAAAGCGTGCGGACGCATCCCAGAAAGGCTGCAGCACATTCTGGGCATAACCAAACTCTGCCTGCTGCCCCAATGCCGCCACGGCCGGCGCTGCCTGCACTTCTTCCTCGGCAGCCGCATTCAGAGCCGCCGGACACTCTCCTACAGCCTCAAAGCGTTTCAACTGGTACTCCTCACCGGTCAGATATTCCGCGATCCGCATACACCATTCCGGGTACTTCGTATGGGCGTTGATGCCGGTCATCTTATATCCGACAAAACTGCACATCTGCACCTGATCCCCGGCGATGGTACAGGCCGGCAGTTTTGTTGCTGCATAATGCTCTCCCCAGGCTGCCTCCACTTTGCCCGCATTCCAGGCACCGTTGATGCCGGCGATCACTTCCCCGCTCTCCACGCCTGCCACAAAGCCGTCATCGCTCTGATTGATAAATCCCTCCCTGCCGGCCAGCGCCAGCATGGTTTCCGCCACATCCACGCCCGTATATTCCGTATCTGTTGCGTTCCAGTTGCACAGATTGGCGCTGCCGTCCTCTGCCGCCGTCATATCCAGCCCGGCGCCCTTAAAGAAAGAATAGATATACCAGCCGCTGCCAAAATCCATGCTGAACTTTTTGCCGTTTTCCTCTGCCACTTCCAGGATGCGGTCCAGGCTCAGCACATCACTTCCGCTAAAATACGCATCATTATAATAAAGGAAATATCCGTTGCCGGCGCTCAGCGGGTACGCATACAGTTTTCCGTCCCGCATCGCCGCTTTGGCTGCTGCGCTGTCATAGCCCCCTACCGATGCCAGAACCTGCTCTTCCCCCTGCGTGATCTGCAGGAGCGCTCCGGCTTTCCACAATTCCTCCATCTGATCGTCTGCAAACGTAAAAATATCCGCTGCGCCCTCCGGATCCGCCAGTACGGTTTCCTTGCAGGTATCCTCACCCTCCTTGCTGATGCGGTAATCGATCACCACCTCATCCGCATGCTCTGCCTGAAACGCCTGCATGGCTTCCTCCAGGATCGGGATATAGCGCTCATCTCCCCATAACGATATCTGTATGGTCGGTATCTCCTTTACCGCTTCCGTAGGAGCAGACACCCCTCCTGCCGGCTGCGTATTTCCGCAGCCGCAGGCAAACATCAGCAATCCTGCCATCAGTACCGCGTATTTTTTTGATTTCCGGCCAGACTTCATCCTCTTTCCTCTCCATAAAAAACAGATCTTCTGCCTGATACACATCTGAATACTTTATTATACCAAAAAACGGGCGCCTGCTCAATGCCTACAGCAAATTCTTCTTTTTACTACAGCAATTTCTTCTTTTTAAAGAAGATCAGGCTCACCACGATCAGCACCAGGCATACCATGATCACAATAGGGTACGCGTATGGGTAATCCAGTTCCGGCATATACTTAAAGTTCATGCCGTACCAGCCCACGATCAGTGTCAGCGGCATAAAGATCGTGGATACGACCGTCAGCACCGTCATGATGCGGTTCTGCTTCACATCCAGCTGCACGCGGTACTGGTCCCCCAGCTGCATGGTATAGTCCCGCAGGGAAGCCGCCACATCGTAGAGCCGCTCGATACGGTTGGTGAACATATGGAAATAGCGCAGGTTTTCCTCCCGGAAGAAATTATTCTCATTTTCCTCCAGCTCCTGCCCCAGATCGATAAGCTGCTCATAATGGATGCGCAGGTCACGGATATCGCTGCGGATGTCATTCACACGGTTGATCTGCGCCTCCGCCATGCCAAGACGTATCTTTTTCTCGATCCCGTCCAACTCCCGCTCGTACTCCTCCATCAGCCGCAGGTCGCCCCGGATGATCTGTTCCAGAAAATCATAGAATAAACGCTCTATACTCGGAAACTTCCAGCGTTTGCACAGGCGGATCCGCTCCAGCAACCTGCTCACCATGCCGCTGTCATCGATAAACACTATGCCCTTCTCATCCAGCGCAAAGGAAAATGAGTGCCAGTCTGCCGAAAAATCCCTCCGGTCCGGGATACAGAAAGTGCCCGTCAGGGAATCATAATTGACCTCCGCCTTGGTATTATAGATCTCACCGGGATCCAGCTCCAGGTCGATGCCCATATCAAAACTTTCCTTCTGCTCCTGCCACTCCGTACTGCCCAGCACTGCGACATACTGCTGCTTCCCACTGCGGCACTCCTCCATCGTACACGCCTGCAGTGTCGCATCGATCCTATAAAACTCCATATCTTCTCCTATATTAACCGCACTTTTTATAGTAAACGACAAAACTATTTTCGTTTTGTCGTTTACTGCGCCGGATTTTGGCCGCTGAAAGCGGCATATTTCCTTACAAAATCCGTGCGCATCCTCGCGGAGCGTTATAGTAAGCGCAATTATTTATTG
>JAFUUX010000115.1 GCA_017471325.1 Lachnospiraceae bacterium
ATTTTCGTTTTGTCGTTTACTGCGCCGGATTTTGGCCGCTGAAAGCGGCATATTTCCTTACAAAATCCGTGCGCATCCTCGCGGAGCGTTATAGTAAGCGCAATTATTTATTGCGCTTACTATAAAAAACATGGATCACACTTTCATGATCTCCTGGGACTTTTCATCGACCACCTTATCGATATCCTTCATGTATTTATCGGTCAGTTTCTGCAACTGCTCTTCAAGATCTTTGATCTCATCCTCGGAAATCTCGGTCTTTGCAAGTTTTTTAAACGCATCATTTCCGTCACGGCGGATATTGCGCACGGCGACGTTGCCTTCCTCACCCTTCTTCTTGACCTCTTTTGCCAGATCCTTTCTGCGCTCCTCTGTCAGTTCCGGAAATACCAGACGGATCACGCTGCCATCATTTGACGGGGTGATGCCGACATCCGATGCCATGATCGCTTTCTCGATATCCTTGATCATTTTTTTCTCCCAGGGTGCGATCTGCAGCATTCTGGGCTCCGGTACCGTGATATTGCCGATCTGCTGCAGCGGTGTCGGTGTGCCGTAATAATCCACGCGGATCTTATCCAGCACATGGGGATTGGCACGTCCCGCGCGGATCGTTGCCAGATCCGACTGCAGAAATTCAAACGCCTTCTTCATTTTCTCATCATACGCCTTGATTCTCTCATCCATTTTGAAATATCCTCCTGATTTTTTTATACTGTCACTTTTGTTCCGTTAAACTCACCCGATAATGCTTTTACGATGCTGTTTTCCTCTGTCAGGTCAAATACCCACATCGGCATCTTATTGTCCCTTGCCAGTATGGAAGCCGTCATATCCACCACCTGCAGATTCTTTTCGATCACTTCCTGAATACTGAGCGTATCGTACTTCTTCGCCTGCGGATTGATCTTCGGATCGGAATCATATACGCCGTCAATGGCCTTGGCCAGATAGATGCCGTCTGCCTCCACCTCGACTGCACGCAGCACCACGCCGGTATCCGTTGAAAAATACGGATGTCCCGTGCCGCCCGCAAAAAAGACCACGCGGCCTTTTTCCATGCTGCGAAGCGCCTTGTCCTTGGAAAAAAGTTCCGTAAAAGCAGAGCAGACAAAAGGTGTCATGATCCGGGTATCCATGCCCGCCGAACGGAACAGTTCCGAAACATAGATACAGTTCATCACCGTTGCCAGCATGCCGATCTGATCCGCTTTGGTACGGTCAATGTTTTCGCTGGTTCTTCCCCGCCAGTAATTGCCGCCGCCGATCACGATACCCACCTGATTACCGTCCGCAAGGATCTGTTTTACCTGTGCCGCGATCCCCAGGATCACCTGATCATCATAGTGCCGGTCTGCATCCGCCAGCGCCTCACCGCTTAATTTTAATAATATCCTGCTCATGTATCTTTCTCCTCTGTTAGAAATCGCACTTTTTATAGTAAACGACAAAACTATTTTCGTTTTGTCGTTTACTGCGCCGGATTTTGGCCGCTGAAAGCGGCATATTTCCTTACAAAATCCGTGCGCATCCTCGCGGAGCGTTATAGTAAGCGCAATTATTTATTG
>JAFUUX010000032.1 GCA_017471325.1 Lachnospiraceae bacterium
ATCGCCGACACCTGTGCCGAGCGAAGGGGCAACGGCGACACCGACACCGACGGAAGGGGCAGCAGCAACACCTGCATCGGACAGTACAGGCGGAACACCGACACCGGTATCGGAAAATAAGGATATCCAGCCGACGGGGCCGAATGGATTTGAAACTTCCAATGTCGTAAATACGGATAAACCGGAAGTACAGCCCGGCGAACCGGTAACGGTAACGGAGATCCTAAGAACCAAGGATGGCACGCCGATCAATCCGGTACATGTGGAAGAAGTCACCTGGGAGCGTAAGACTCCGGATACGGAAGATTGGGAAGAGATCCCTGAAGCGAAAGAAATGGTATATCTGGCAAAGGAAGAAGATGATGGCTATGATGTACGTGCCAAGGTCACTTTGACAGATGGATTCGAGGGCACAACATACTCGAATACCACACGGATCCGCAAATTTGTTGCAGGTGACAGAGATATGACAGATTCTGCTTTGGATACATCACCGAAGACAGGAGCAAGAAGTGTAACAGGCGGAGTATTTGCAGCGATCGGAATCATCGCAATGGCAGCGATGGCAGTAGTAACGATGCGGCTGAAGAAGTACGAGAAGTAATACGGTCAGCCTGAAGCATTTACAAAAGCAGTAGGATCAAATACTGGATGGTGATAGCCGTGATACAGATATTTGTATCACGGCTATTTCTTTGGAAAGAAATACAATTCAAATGAGTTTTCAGCCTTCTTTTATAAAATTCCATGAAAAATGTACAAAACACGAGCTAATAATTTTTCGTTATGAACAATAATAAACTATTGACTAATGCATGTACAGTTTGGTAAAATGTACTTGTTCAGAAAACAAATCAGCCATTAAAGACGAAGAAGTCCGTTAAGAGAGGGTGGAAATGATGAAGAAGAGCGACAACTTAAATATAAATAAAAACATTATCGTTTTAGCAGTAATGCTGGTTGTGGCTGTATTTGCTTTCTGCGCACCGCAGGTTCAGGCTGCAGGTACAAACTCTGATATGATCGATCAGGTGATCGCTCTGGTAAATCAGGAAAGAGCAAAAGAAGGCCTGGCACCTCTGCAGAGATACGATGCACTTGGCGCAGCAGCGCAGGTGAGGGCAGAGGAGATCGTAGAAGTGCAGAGTCATACCAGACCGAACGGACAAAGAGGATTGAAAATTTGTGATGAGTATGGTATTGACTATGATTGCGCAGGCGAGAACATTGCAGCAGGTCAGACAAGCGCAAAAGAAGTAGTGGACGACTGGATGGCATCCCCGAGCCACAGAGAAAACATCATGGATCCGGCATTCGGACATATCGGTATCGGCCTGGTAATAGACAGCAATGGTGAATATGAATATTACTGGACACAGTTGTTTACGGATTAAAACGGAAATCCTCATCGAAAGATGGGGATTTTTCATATACAAAAGGATTTTACACCCCGGCAGAAAGCCGGGTTTTTGTATGGGATTCCGGGAAGGCATGCTTATCAGGAAAAAGCTCAAAAGTGCACAAAACATGAAACAATAATTTATCGTTATGAATAAATAAAGAGCGTTGACATAATGCGGCAGCATTTGATACAATAGCCTTGTAAATTGACTATGCGGCGCATCGGCAGCCGGTAGTTATGGGAGGAGGCGGGAGACTGAGATTATGAAAAAGAGACTTTTTTTTAGTGCAAAAAGACAACTTGCGATGCTATCTTTGCTGATCCTGGTATCGGCATCCGTTTTGTTCTCAGCACAGTTTTCCATGCAGGCGCAGGCGGCCGGGGCGGCAGATGCCTATGCGGCGATCTTTGACGCGGCTTTTTACGCGGCAAAATACCCGGATCTGAAAGCGGTATACGGCACGGATGAAACAGCATTGCTGACACATTTTCTGACCAAAGGCATGGCAGAAGGCCGCCAGGGGAACGCGGATTTCGATGTTCATTACTACATGAGCGCATATCCGGATTTAAAGGCGGTTTTTGGAAATCAGCTGACCTTGTATTATACCCATTATATGAGCGCCGGAAAGGCGGAAGGGCGTTTAGGCCACGCAGCGGCAGCGGCACCACAGCCGGCGGCAACCGTGACGGCATCCAATACGGCGGTTTCCACAGGGGATTCCTACACAGATCAGGTCATTTCCCTGGTGAACCAGGAAAGAGCAAAAGCCGGTCTTTCACCTTTGTCAAAAGATACGGCACTGTCGGCAGCGGCACAGGCACGTTCCCGGGAAATGGTATATAAGCAGAGCCATACCAGGCCGGATGGCAGCAGTTGTTTCACCATTTTTGCGGAGTATGGCATCGGTTACCACTGGGCCGGGGAGAATGTGGCGGCCGGCCAGAAGAATCCTGCGGAAGTGGTCAATGCCTGGATGAATTCACCGGGACACCGGGCGAACATATTGAACGGAAACTTTGGCAGGATCGGCGTGGGATGCGTACAGGACAGCAACAGTTATTACAAATATTACTGGGTACAGATGTTTACGGATTGATGAAAAACTCCCCCATCTCCAAAAGATGGGGGTTCTTTTATGCCTTTGAAACTGTCCGGAAACCTGGGGGCTGAACAGTTACATGCTTTTTTCAAAATAGACAAAATCCCTTTTATAGTGTAAGATATGGACTATGAGCGCGAAAAAGAAAATATGGATCACGGCCGGAGGAACGGGTTCCGGCTGGCGGATCAGTAAAACAGTAAAACAGTATTTTGCGGACAGTGCAGAACTGTATATCTCGGATATCAATCCCAAAGAACTGGTGGCGGCAGCGACGCTTGCGGATGTATTTGTGCAGGTGCCGCCGGTCAATACGCCCGGATACGCGGAATATATGTATCGTTTGCTGCAGGAGCACGGGATCGACGCGATCATTCCGCTGATCCCCTGGGAGCAGACTTTTTTTGCACCCGACCGTGCGGAATTTGCGGCATTGCGCATCACGAGTGCGTCACCTTGCATGCAGACGGAAGCGATGCTGAATGACAAATGGCATCTGTATGAATTCTGCAGGGAGCATCAGATCCCGGCAGTGCCGGTCTGCCGGCCGGATCAGGAGAAACTGTCTTTAGCGGCGGCGGATCGATATGTGTTAAAACAGCGGGACGGCTTTGGCTCCATCGGCTTAAAACATCTGAACGGTCAGGAATTGGCGGTATTGCTGCCCACGCTCTCTTCGGAAACGAGCGTGCTGCAGCCGGATCTGACCGGCAGGGGGGATCTGCCCGGGGAAGTACAGGAGGTCACCGTAGAGGGTTTTTCTGACGGAAAAAACGTCCGGAGTATCGTGCGGCAGCGCCTGGAGTCGAAGAGCGGCGTGTGTACCAAAGCATGTTTTCCCGTGCTGCCGGTATTGCAGGAACGGGTGGAGCAGTTTGCGGCATTGTGTCCTTTCCCGCCGGCTTTTAATATCCAGTTTGTCAAATGTGACGGGGAATGGCTGGTGATGGATGTGAATCTGAGGATCGCCGCGGGGGGCGGTCTGTCCGAGGCGGCCGGCTTTCAGCTGTCGCGCGCATTGGTGGCATATCTTTTGGGTGTGCCGGTAGAGGAGGAATGGTTGCAGCCGGATCCGGAGGTAAAGCATGTGCTTCGGGTATATCAGGAGGTTGTGGTGCGATGATCTGTCTGTTGGATCTGGACGGCACCTTGATCGATTCCGCGGAGCGCCATGCGGCACTGATGCTTTTTTTGCTGCAGGAGAGGTATGGTGAGCCAAAGGGCTTTGACAGGGAAACATATATGCGTTATAAGGCAGACGGACATTCCGGAAAGCAGTATCTGACGCAGGTGCTGGGGCTGGAGGAGGCGCAGGCGGCAGCACTGCAAAAAAGGTGGACTGCGCAGATCGAGGCGGAGCAGTACCTGCAGAAAGATGTATTATACCCGGATGCGATCCCTTTTCTGCAATGGCTGGAGGCGTGCGGATATCAAACGGTATATCTGACGGCGCGGCAGGACGCAGAGGCATTGCACCGGGAACTTGGGCGGCTGGGGATCTCGCGCTATGCGGCGCAGGTGATCGTTGCAGATCCGGCGGATGCCGCAAAAGAAAAGATATCCGCGGCGAAAGAACTGCGCAAGGAGGACGCGCAGATGTGGATCGTCGGGGATACGGAAAATGAGTTTAGGATGGCGCGGGCGTTAGATGTGCCGGCATGGCTTTTGTACAGGGGCTTTCGCAGCCGCAGATACTGGGAGGAAAAGAAGATAGAGAGTTATGCGGATCTGGATGCGGTCAGGAGAGATATGGAAACACTGCGCGGTGCCCGGAAACAGCCCGGGGTATAGAGGTGTGTTGGTAGTGCATTAAACAGAGGAGCCAGATACCGTTAGCGACCGTTCCTCAGGTCGGTTACGGGATCGGCACCGGACACAGCCAGATATTAAAAAGGTGCATTTCACGGAGGAGGAAAAAGAAAATGGAGTATGATTATCTGGTCATCGGGGCAGGCATTTACGGTGCGGTATTTGCACATGCCGCCAAAGCCGCCGGGAAAAAGGTGTTGGTGATCGAAAGGAGAGACCATATTGCCGGCAATATCTATACGGAAGAAGTGGAGGGGATACAGGTGCACCGGTACGGGGCGCATATTTTTCACACCTCGGATAAGCAGGTGTGGGAGTTTGTGCAGCGTTTTGCGGAGATGAACCGTTATACGAACAGCCCCATTGCGCGCTACAAAGACGAATTGTATAATCTGCCTTTTAATATGAATACCTTCAGCCGCATGTGGGGTGTCAAAACCCCGGCGGAGGCGAAAGCAAAGATCGCGGAGCAGATCCGCGAGGCCGGCATCACGGAACCGAAAAATCTGGAAGAACAGGCCATCAGCCTGGTGGGGCGGGATATCTATGAAAAACTGGTAAAGGGTTATACGGAAAAGCAGTGGGGGCGGAAATGCACGGAACTGCCGGCCTTTATCATCCGCAGGCTGCCGGTGCGTTTTGTATATGATAACAATTATTTCAACAATCTGTATCAGGGCATCCCGGTCGGCGGGTTTACGGCCATGGTGGAAAAAATACTGGAGGGGACAGAGGTGCGTACCGGCGTGGATTATTTTGCGGATCGGGCGTATTATGACAGCCTGGCAAAAAAGCGTGTCTTTACCGGCATGATCGACCGGTATTTTGAGGAATGCTTCGGCACACTGGAATACCGCAGCCTGTGTTTTGAAACGGAAGTACTGGATATCGAGAATTATCAGGGCAATGCGGTGGTAAACTATACGGAGTATGAGGTTCCCTATACGCGCATCATAGAGCATAAGCATTTTGAATTCGGCTGCCAGCAGGGAGAGACCAATCCGAAAACGGTGATCACAAGGGAATACCCGGCACAGTGGCAGCGGGGCGATGAGCCATATTACCCGATGAACGATGAGAAAAACAACGCGCTGTACGCAAAGTACCGGGAACTGGCAGAGCAGCATAAGGAAGTGCTGTTTGGCGGGCGCCTGGGGAATTACCGCTATATCGATATGGATCAGGTGATCGCGCTGGCGCTGAAAGATGCGGCGGCAGAGTTGGCATAATGGCCGGAAGTATGATATAATCAATGAAATATGTGTCTTTGCGGACAGGAGGGCAGATCGATGATCTTGGATGAAAAAACAGTATTGGTGACAGGCGGAACCGGTTCCTTCGGGAAATGCTTTACCCGCTATGTCCTGGATAATACCAAAGTGAAAAAGGTGATCATCTATTCCAGGGATGAATATAAGCAGTTTGTGATGCAGAATGAATTTAAGGAATACGGAAAGCGTCTGCGTTTCTTTATCGGTGATGTGCGTGACCAGGAGCGTCTGCGCCGGGCGCTGAACGGCGTGGACTATATCGTGCACGCGGCGGCTTTAAAGCAGGTGCCGGCCTGCGAATACAATCCGAATGAGGCCATCAAGACAAATATCCATGGCGCCATGAACGTGATCGAGGCGGCGCTGGACAGCAGCGTAAAGAAAGTGGTGGCGCTGTCTACGGACAAAGCGGTCAATCCGGTGAATCTGTATGGCGGTACCAAACTGGTTTCGGACAAACTCTTTATCGCGGCCAATGCGTATGCCGGTGCCGGGGATCTGGCATTTTCCATCGTTCGTTATGGCAATGTGGCGGGCAGCCGGGGCTCGGTCATCCCGTTTTTCCAAAATATCATCAATCACGGCGGCACGGAACTGCCGATCACGGATGAGCGCATGACACGTTTCTGGATCTCTCTGGAAGAAGGCGTGCAGCTTGTGATCAAGGCGCTGGAGGAATCTGTCGGCGGTGAGACTTTTATCAGCAAGATCCCTTCCTTCAAGATCACGGATCTGGCAGAAGCCATGCTGCCGGGCTGCAAAAAGCCGGTCGTAGGGATCCGGGAAGGCGAGAAACTGCACGAGATCATGGTGACGGTAGAGGATTCCATGACCACCTATGAATACGAGAAGCATTATATCGTATATCCGCAGATGGTGTGGAGCAATAGCCGCATGCCGAAGCCTACGGGGCAGAAAGTACCGGAAGGCTTTTCCTACAGTTCCGGGAACAATACGGAGTGGCTTAGCGTGGAACAGATCCGCGAACTGTTAAAGACGGTGGATATCCACTGATGCCGCGCAGACTTCTGATCCGGACCGAAGCAAACGCGGTCACGGCCACCGGGCATATGCGGCGCTGCTTAAACATCGCAGAGGCGGCAAGAGCGCAGGGCGCGGAGCCGGTATTTATCGTGGCAGAGCCGGTTTCAGAAAAACTGCCGCGGGAGAGAGGCTTTCAGGTGGTCTGTCTGGACAGGCCCTTTGATGCGTTTGATGAAGAGATCCCGCAGATGCGGGACTGGCTGCGGCAGCAGGGCATCACGGAAAAGACGGACGCGGCCACACTTTTGATCGACAGTTATTTTGTGAGCGAAAACTATATGCGTGCCATGCAGGAGATCCTGCAGGTGGCTTATATCGACGATCTGCACGAGCGGATCTGGCCCTGTGATATCCTGATCTGTTACGGGATGTATGCGGCGGATCACGACTATGCAGGGGAATACCCGCATGCGCGGCTTCTGCTGGGCGGAGACTATATGCCTTTGGACCGTATCTACCAGGAGATCCCCAAAAGACAGATACGTGGATCTTTAAAGAATGTACTGGTCATCAGCGGGGGCACCGATCCGGTGCATTTCCTGCCGCAGTTTCTGGAACTGGCGGAACAGCAGAAAGAGGAGTGGGGCGGCATGCAGTTTACGCTGATCGCGGGAGCGCTGGATCCGGATCTGCCGGCGCTTCTTAAACGGGCTGAAAATATGCCGGATGTGAGGATCAGCGAGCCGCTGCCGGATTTAAAAGCAGTTTTGCTGGACAGTGATCTGGTGGTCACGGCAGCAGGCACCACATTATACGAACTGGCGGCCACCGGCACGCCGGGAATCTGTTATGTCCTGGCGGACAACCAGATCCTTAATGCAGAGGCGTTTGTGCGGGAGGGCTTGTTTTTGTTTGGCGGATATATCCACAGGGACGGTTTTCGGGGAGAACTTTTCCGGGAACAGTTCCGGCAGATGCGGGAGCCGGCGGTGCGGCAGGAGATGTCCCGCAGGCTGCAGCGCCTGGTGGATGCAAAAGGAGCGGAGCGCATAGCGAAAGCGCTGTTGGGTGTAGAGTAAGAAATGCGTTTGTCCATCATCGTGCCGGTCTATAATATGGCCGCAGAAGATAAATTAAAACACTGCCTGGATTCCCTGCTGGCGCAGACCATAGAGGATTACGAGATCATAGCCGTGGATGATGCGTCATCGGATGAATCGCCGCAGATCCTGAAAGAATATGAAAAACGCCTGGCAGAAACGCAGCCGGGCAGGTTCAAAGCCATCTGCTGTACGGAAAACCACCGGCAGGGCGGAGCCAGGAACCGCGGCATGGAAGCGGCTGCCGGGGAGTGGATCGGCTTTGTGGACAGTGATGATTTCGTGGCGCCGCAGATGTATGAAAAACTGCTGCAAAAAGCGCAGGAGACCGGTGCGGATGTGGTAGGGTGTGACTATTCCCTGGTGGAGAGATATACATTTACGCCGGGACGGGTGGTGGAGAACAATACCGCAGACCAGACAGGCATACTGGATGCGGAAAAACACAAGAAACTGGTGCTTCGTTCCGGCAGCATGGTGGTGAAGATCTACCGGCGGGAACTGCTGGAAAAGAACCATCTGGCATTTCCGGAAGACATCTTTTATGAGGACAATTGCGCGTCACCGTTATGGTCGCTGTATTTTACGCACTTTGAACGGGTGGCGGAGCCGCTGTATTACTACCTGACGGTGGCGGATTCCACGACGCATCATGTGAGCTGGGCGAAATGCACCGATCGGATGCGCGCCGGGGAACTGCTTTTGCGGGAGTGCAGGGAACGCGGCTTTCTGGAACAGTACCCGGAGGAGATTTTCTTCCGTTATTCCGAACTGGCTTATTTTACCACCCTGTTTTCCTATATGTACAGCGGGAAAAGCCGCAGCCCGCGGCATACGGCACGATTGCGGCGCATGATCCTGACGCAGTATCCGGAGCTGCCGCGGAATCCGTATTTCAGGAAAATGGTATCGGCGGAGGAGCAGAAACTGGTGCGTCTGCATATGAAGTCCAATCTGCTGTTCTTTGTATATTATGTACTGCTGTTTGGTTATCGGAGCATTATCAAAAGGTTGGGAAAATGAAAAATCTGGCAGTGATCACGGCGCGGGGCGGCAGCAAGCGCATCCCGCGGAAAAATATCAGGGAATTTCTGGGACAGCCCATCATCACCTATTCGATCCGCGCGGCTTTGGAGAGCGGGATCTTTGATACGGTCATGGTATCGACGGAGGATGCGCAGATCGCGGAGACGGCAAAAGCAGCCGGGGCGGAAGTGCCTTTTCTGCGCAGCGCGGTCAATGCGGATGACCATTCCACCACGGCGGATGTGCTGTTAGAGGTGCTTTTGGAATATGAAAAGCGGGGAGAACATTTTGACGCGGTCTGCTGCATTTATCCTACGGCACCTTTTATCACCAAAGATGCGTTAAGATCGGCCATGCAGACATTATCTGATCGTGAGGCGGATACCGTTATGCCGGTGGTACAGTTTTCCTTCCCGCCCCGCAGGGCGCTGTTACTGAGAAACGGGGAACTGACACCGCATTATCCGGAGGATCAGTTAAAACGGTCCCAGGATCTGGAGCCGGAGTATCACGACTGCGGGCAGTTTTATTGTCTGCGGGTATCCTCTTTTCTGCGGGAGAAACGCGTGGTCATGACACATACGGCGGCTTTTCTGCAGGACGAGATGGCCGTGCAGGATATCGATACGGAAAAGGACTGGGAGATCGCGGAACTGAAATACCGCCTGCTGCATCAGGAGGAAAGAGTATAGCAAATGCCTTATTATCTGAGAAAAACACTGGAAACCGACAAAAAAATGTTCTACCGCTGGGCAAATGATCCGGCGGTGCGCAGCGCGTCTTTTCAGACAGCGCAGATCTCATGGGAAGAGCATGTATCCTGGTTCGACTGGATGCTGAAGGAAGAAAGCATCGATAGTTTTGTCTGCATGGATTTTCTGCTGCCGGTGGGGCAGGTGCGCGTGGGAGCAGATCCGGAGGATGCCGGATGCGGCATCATCAGCTACAGTGTGGCAGAGGAATACCGCGGACATGGCATCGCGCGGGAGATGCTTTTGCTGCTTGAAAAGAAACTGGCAGGAAAATATACCCGCCTGATCGCGGAGGTAAAGCCGGGGAATGCGGCATCCCATAAAGTATTTGAGTGCCTGGGCTATCAGAAAACGGAGGAATCCGAAGAAAAGACCGTGTATAAAAAAATGCTGGACGGTCCGACGGCAGTGGTACGGACAAAGCGGGAAAAAGACCGCCGGCCGCAGTTTGAACTGCTGCGGGTGCTTTCCATGCTGATGGTGATCACCCTGCACTATCTGGACAAAGGCGGTCTGCTGCAGGGGCTGGATACAGATCGCAGCGGAAGCAATATCGCGTTCTGGCTGCTGGAGGCCCTTTGCCTTGTCTCGGTCAATCTCTATGTGATGATCAGCGGATATTTTCTGATCGACAGCAGGTTTACCCTGCGGCGTCTTGCGAAACTATGGTGTCAGGTCTTCTTTTACAGCGTGCTGGTTGCAGCGGTGTGTCTGCTTGCCGGGATCGCGGATCCGGATACGTATCTGAATTTTTACAATATCCAGTTTTTCTGCCTGCCGGTGGTGAACACGCATTACTGGTTCGCCAGCGCCTATGTGCTGATGTATCTGTTTTCGCCGTTTCTGGGCAGGGGCATCCGCGCGCTGTCCAAACAGCAGCACGGGACGCTTTTGCTGGGACTGCTCTGTTTTACATCCCTGGCCAAATCGGTATTGCCGGTGGAACTGGGAATGGACGATCACGGCTATGGTATCCTCTGGTTTCTGACCTTATACATCCTGGCAGCTTATCTGCGGCTGCATGGCATCCCGTTTCTGCAAAAGAAGGGGCGGGGGCTGCTCCTGTACCTTGGTGCTGCCGTGCTGGTGCTGCCCGGCATGCTGCTGATGGGCTATTTTAAAGGGAAGGGTTTTGCGCAGGCCATGGAACTGCCGGATGATTATAATTCCCTTTTCGTGCTGGCGGGCTCTGTGGGACTGTTCTGCTGCTTTGCGCAGTGGCAGCCAAAGCAGAATCCGGTGGTCGGTTTCCTGGCACGGATCGCGCCCTATACTTTTGGCGTGTATCTGCTGCATGAGCATCTGCTGCTGCGCTATGCCTGGCCGGAATGGTTCGGCGTGGGCAAAATTTATGGTCCGGCACGCGTTCTGCATCTGCTCTTTAGTGTGCTGGTGCTCTTTATCATCGGCATTATCGTGGATTTTCTGCGGAGCAGGCTGTTCGATCTGGCAGAGCGGCTGATCGACTGGGGCATGGGCATCTATTTTGCAAAGAAGGAAGTCTGGGATTATCTGATCGTCGGTTTTCTGACCACGGTGGTTGCGTGGGTGACGTATCCGATCTTTGCCCAGGGTGTTTTTAAGGATATGGAGGAAGCGCTGCGTGTCGGATTTGCAAATGCGGTTTCGTGGGTGTTTTCCGTGCTCTTTGCATACGTCACCAACCGCAGTTTTGTTTTCCATAGTCAGAAGACAGGCATTCGGGAAGTGGCAAAGGAGTTTGCGGCATTCGTCGGCGCGCGTCTGTTTTCCTTTGGCGTGGATGAGGGGCTGATGCTGCTGCTGGTCGTGGTGCTGCATGTGAATGAGATCCTGTCCAAATATGTGATCGTCAGCATCGTAGTCATCGTGCTGAATTATATTTTGAGCAAACTGCTGGTATTTAAGAAACCGGCCGCGTAACGGATCGTATTTTGGCCGGTTACGGGATCGGCATCCTGATGAGAGTCTTAGGGCGTTAGCCCTTAGAGTCTCACATGCGTTAGCTGACCGGATTTACTCAGATATAAACCGGTGTTTACAGAGGAGAAACACATAGATGAAGAAACTTGAATTAAATGGCCGTACCATCCTGGTGACCGGCGCCGCCGGCCTTATCGGGGCCAATCTGGTGCTGCGCCTTTTAAGGGAATGCAGGGGGACGCGCATCGTCGGTCTGGATACCGTAAATGATTATTATGATGTGTCTGTCAAAGAATACCGCCTGCGGCAGATCGCGGAGGCGGCAGCAGCATCGGCTTCGGAATGGAGTTTTGTGCGCGGCAGCATAGCGGATGCCGGATTGGTCAGAAAACTGTTTGCGGAGCACGCCTTTTATGTGGTCGTAAATCTGGCGGCCCAGGCGGGCGTGCGTTATTCCATCGAAAACCCGGATGCCTATATCGAGGCAAATGTTGTCGGCTTTTACAATATCCTGGAAGCCTGCCGGCATAGTTATGACAATGGCGCGGAGGGCGTGGCGCATCTAATCTACGCTTCCAGTTCGTCGATCTACGGGGCAAACGCAAAGATCCCCTACAGTACGGAGGATCCCACGGAGCACCCCATCTCGCTCTATGCCGCGACCAAAAAGACGGATGAACTGCTGGCACATGCCTACAGTAAACTGTACGAGATACCGTCCACCGGCCTGCGCTTCTTTACGGTGTACGGCCCTGCGGGGCGGCCGGATATGGCATATTTCGGCTTTACGCAGAAACTTTGCGCGGGAAAGCCGATACAGATCTTTAATTACGGCAACTGCAAGCGGGATTTTACATATGTGGATGATGTGACCAAAGGCGTGAGTCTCGTGATGCAGGGCGCGCCGGAGCGCGGGACGGGCGGGGACGGCCTGCCGCTGCCGCCCTATGCGCTGTACAATATCGGTAATTCTTCCCCGGTGGATCTGATGGAGTTTATCGATACGCTTTCCGAAGAACTGGTGCGCGCAGGCGTGCTGCCGCAGGATTTTGATGTGAAGGCACATGAGGAACTGCTGCCCATGCAGCCGGGAGATGTGGCAGTTACCTATGCGGATACCTCGGCACTGGAGCGGGACTACGGCTTTCGGCCGGCCACGCCGCTGCGGGATGGGCTGCGGAAATTTGCGGAATGGTACCGGGTGTTTTACCGGAACTGATCTTGCAAAGGATATGCGGGGGGCGTATATTTGCCCGCGCGAGCATAGGACAGCCCGAAACGGGGCTGGCAGATCAACAGGAATGCTGCTGTTTGGGAAAACGGTATCGGCAGGAGGCTTTGGGAGTTTCTGATGAAAAAATTACTGGATCAGATCGTGAAATTCGGGATCGTGGGGTTTATCTGTTTCTTTATTGATTTTGGCGTCGTGATGGTGCTGAAGGTGATCGGCGTGCATTATCTGGTCGCGGGGATCTGCGGCTTTCTGATCTCGGTGATCGCGAACTATATCTTAAGTTTCCGTTTTGTTTTTGAACGGAACGACGAGAGGGACCGCCGTGCGGAATTTGTGGTCTTTGTGGCGCTGAGCGCAGGCGGACTGCTGCTGAATGAAGCGATCCTCTGGCTTTGCATGGAACAGGTCTATGCAAAGTGGGGCTGGCTGAATGCGCTGATCACGGAAAATCTGGCAACTGCCGGCGCAAAGATCGCAGCAACGGGCGTGGTCATGGTCTATAACTTTATCACCCGCAAGATCTTTTTGGAAAAGAAAGGCTGAAGGTGGAGCAGAACAAAAGCGGACAGACAATGTGGCAGAAGGCGTATACATGGATATGCCGCTTTACGGAGCAACGGCTTATCGTGCAGGTGGCATTTCCGCTGCTTTTGCTTTTGTTTGGCTTAGCCGGGGCTTTTGATGGGGCAGATCTGTCGGATACGACATACAGCCTGGGAAATTATGCATACTTCAAAACACTGCGCGGAGACTGGCTGTATGCCACCTATCTGTCCAACCTGACGGGATATCTTCTTTTGAATATTTGCGGGGGGCGTATGCTGTGGATGAACGTGCTGACGCGGCTTTTTCCGGTCGCAGCGGCGCTTTTGGCTTATCATGCACTGCGCGGGCGGATACATCCGGTCATTCTCTTCTGGGGGGAAGTGATCGCGCTGGGCTTATGCTGGTGTCCGTCCGTGATCCTGTATAATTACCTGTCATATTTTCTTTTGGCGGCGTCGGCAAGCCTGCTGTCCGGCTGGCGGGAAACGGAAAAAAGGGGCAGGTTATTTGCGGCGGGTGTGTTTTTGGGGCTGTCCCTTCTGGTGCGGATCTCCAACCTCGCATACTGCGCGCTGGTGCTTTTTGTCTGGTACTGCGATGCAAAAAAGGGAGAAGGACATCCTGCGGTGCGGGATACCCTCGTCTGCATTGGCGGTTATCTGTGCGGCGTGGCAGCCGCGTTTCTGCTGCTGGTATTATCCGGGCTGGAAAATGGCGGCGCGGCAGGTGTGGCAGCGGGGCTGCAGGGGATGGTGCAGTGGGTGAGCGGATTATTTACATCTTCCGCAGGAGATGCGGGCGGCTATTCCATGGGCGCGATGCTTAGGCTGATCCTGGGGGGCTATCTGTTTGGAGCGGGGCATTTCCTGCCGATGCTCGGAGGGCTTGTGCTTGGTACGGTGATGTTTGCTCTTTTCCGGGACCGTTTTTTGGCAGCCAAAAAAGTGCTTTACCTGTGCGGTGTTGCGCTTTTGTTTCTTTACTATTACAGAAACGGCGTGTTTACCGTGAAGTATTATAATAATGGCTGCATCTATGGCATTGGCACGGTGCTGCTTTTGGCTCTTTTGCTGCTTTTTGCGGGAACGGCCCTGTTTCCGGGCAGGGAAGACGGGAGCCGCAGCGACCGGGATCTGGCAGTCTTTGCGCTGCTTTTATTGCTGATCGCACCGCTGGGGAGCAATAACCATTTATACGCGGTGCTGAACCAGATGTTTTTTACAGCGCCTTTGGGGCTTGCGTTGTTCGGAAAAATGCTGCGGCGGCAGAAAAAGAAGGCATGGTTCTGGCCGCTGGCCTGCATGGGGCTTTGTTTTATCACCCTGTTTACCGTGCAGGCTGTACTTTTTTCCGGGACCTATGTGTTTAAAGACGGGGAGGACGGCAGCAGGCGGGATGCAGTGGTCAGCGAAAATGTTCCGTTACGGGGGATGCGCACCTCAGCAGCGCACAAGGAGGCGATCGAGGGGCTGACGGCGGCAGCGCCTTCGGACGCGTCCATGATCACCTACGGCAATCTGCCGGGACTGCATTATGCACTTCACCTGGCACCGGCACTATCCAATCTGTGGCCGGATCTGGACAGTTATTCCTACGGGGATATGGAGGAGGAACTGCAGGAGGCCGGAAAAAGCGGATCGGAGCCGGTCATCGTGATGGCGGCGGATATGCCGGATTATTGCGGGGATATGCAAAAAAAGTATTCCCTATTGCAGGATTTCATATATAATAATGGATATGAAATAAAATATCAGAATGAGGAGTTTATATTATATGGAAAAGCGGATTAATTTTAATGTCCCGCCGCATACGGGAAAAGAACTGGAATATATCAGGCAGTGCATAGAAGCGGAGAAGATCTGCGGGGATGGAGAGTTTACAAAGAAATGCAATGCCTGGTTTGAGGAGCGCATGCAGGTAAAAAAATGCCTGCTGACGACTTCCTGCACCCATGCTACGGAACTGGCGGCACTGCTGATCGATGTGAAGGAGGGGGATGAGGTGATCATGCCTTCCTTTACCTTTGTTTCCACGGCAGACGCTTTTGTGCTGCGCGGTGCAAAGGCGGTATTTGTGGATATCCGGCCGGATACCATGAACATGGACGAGAAACTGATCGAGGCAGCCATCACGGAAAAGACGAAGGCGATCGTGCCGGTACACTATGCCGGCGTGGCCTGTGAGATGGATACGATCATGGAGACCGCAAAAAAACATGGATTGTATGTGATCGAGGATGCGGCCCAGGGTGTGATGTCTTCCTATAAGGGCAGGGCACTGGGCACCATCGGCGACCTGGGCTGCTACAGTTTCCATGAGACCAAGAATTACAGCATGGGTGAGGGCGGCGCGCTGCTCATGCGTGATGAGCGCTTTATCGAGCGGGCAGAGATCATCCGTGAAAAGGGGACGGACCGCAGCCGTTATTTCCGCGGGCAGGTGGATAAATACACCTGGCAGGAGGCCGGTTCTTCCTATCTGCCCAGTGACATGAATGCTGCCTATCTGTATGCGCAGCTGGAGATCGCGGATCAGATCAATGAAGCGCGCAAAAAGATCTGGAATACCTACTATGAAGGCTTAAAGCCTCTGCAGGAGGCGGGGCGGATCGAACTGCCGCAGATCCCGGCAGGCTGTGAGCACAACGCGCATATGTTTTACATCAAGGCAAAGGATTTTGCGGAGCGCACGGCGCTGATCGATTTTCTGAAAGAGAAGAATATCCTGTCCGTGTTCCATTACATCCCGCTGCATACCTCGCCGGCCGGAAAGAAGTACGGACGTTTCCATGGGGAAGACCTCTATACGACAAAGGAGAGCGAGCGTCTTACCAGGCTGCCTTTGTATTACGGCCTGCGCGAAGAGCAAAACCTTTATATCATAGATCAGATCAGGGAGTTTTATAAGTAGATCCGGATGAAAAAAGCATCGAATTGGATATCCCGGCTGCCTGCGCTTTTGAGTGTATTGCTGTTTTCTGTCCTGGCGGCCGTAAAAAAGCCCCTTTATATCTTAAATGATGACCTGCAGATCCAGGCGATCCTTTCCGGTTCCTATACCGGCCGGCCGGATCTGCATACGGTGTATCTGCGCGCGCCGCTGTCTTTTATCGTATCCTTTCTATACCGTTTGTTTCCGGAATGCCCATGGTTTGGTCTTTTGCTCTGCGGGACCTTTGCGCTGTGTGCGTATCTGTTTCTGCAGCGGTGCACGGAACTGTGGCTGAAAAGCGCATCGGATGGAGGCGCGGAACCGGCGAAACGTGCAGTAGTGCTTCGGGAAGTGCCGGCTGCGCTGCTCTGCGGCTGGGCCATGCTCCTGCCTTTTCTTGCGGGGGAACTGCTGCTGCCGCATTATACCATGGCTGCTGCCTGCGCAGGCGCTGCCGGCCTGTTTCTTTTGATGACAGCGCCGCAGCAGGCAAAGCCCAGGGAAAAAACGCGGGCGGTGATCGCAGCGCTGCTTCTGCTGCTGCTCTGTGACCAGCTGCGTTCCCAGGTATTTTATATGCTCTGCCCGTTTCTGGGTCTGGCAGCGCTTTACCGGTTCCTGCTTCTGCCGGATGCGGCAGAACGCAGACAGACGATCGCGCAGATGCTGCCCGTATGCATTGCGGCGGCGGCTGTGTGGCTGGCATTGTTTGGGCTGGACCGGCTGGCGTATGCAGGGGAGGACTGGCAGGCCTTTCGTAAGTTAAATGCAGCGCGCACACGGCTGTATGACTATACGCTCGTCTGGGAGAGCGAAGAGGCGAAGGCTTATTACCGGAGTCTGGGTGTATCCGAAGCCGCTTATCCGCTTTACAGGCATTTTGACCTGCTGCCGGATCCGGCGGCGGATACCGCGCGCATGGACGCCATGGCGGATTTTGAGGAGCCGTCCAGGGCAGCATCAAAAATGCAGAAGTTTCGGAATGTTATCTATGATCTGCGGGTGCGCACCCTGGGACTTTCCGGGAAAGTCCCGTATGGCTGGCTGCTGCTGGCGCTGGGAGCCGGCGGAACCGTGGTGGTGCTGCGGCAGAAGAAATACCGCCTGCTTTTGCCGCTGTTTGGCTGCATGGCGGGGCATTTCCTGATCTATGGCTGGCTCTTATGGCGGGGGCGGATGCCGGAGCGGGTTACGGATTCGCTCTATCAGATCTGCATTGTATTTCTGCTGGCGGTGCTATGGAAAGCGGCAGGGCGGCAAAGATGGCTTCTGCCGGTGGCGGCGCTGCTGTGTCTGCCGGTGGCCGTGAGTGCCTGGATGAAGATGCAGGCGGATACGCAGATACAAAGTTCTGTTAATCGGCAGCAGGATGTGATATACTCTTATGTGTCGGAGTACCCGGAGCGTCTGTTCCTGATGGAAACCTATACGGCAGTGAACCGTACCGTTTCAGCGGGATGCGCCGATGCTTCGGATGGAAATGTGCTGTTGTTGGGCGGCTGGCTGTATGGCAGTCCGCTGCAGCGGGAAAAACTGCAGCGCTTTGGCTATACTAAGGTGCAGGAACTGTTTGCCGGGGGCGGTGCGTACTATGTATGCCGCAGGGATGTGGGGCTGCGCCCGGCGCAGCTGCAGGACTTTTTGCGGGAGCAGTACGGAACACAGGCGGTGCAGCTGGTGCAGGAGTGCGTTTTGCAGGCCGGCGAGACGGTATTTGAGATCTACCGATTGGAAGGATAAGGTGTAACGGTGCAGAACATACCGCGGGTGTTTTGGATGGTTATGATATAGTTTTTGAACCGGAGTATTGGATGAGAAGGGACAGGATCGAAGGTGAGTGCTTATATCTGCGCCGCATCACGGAGGCGGATACGGAGCAGATCATAAAGTGGAGAAATATGCCGCATGTGGTAGAGCGCTTTCTATACCGGCAGCCGGTCACGCGGCAGGACCATGAGAAGTGGCTGAAAGAGCAGGTGGGCACGGGCAGGGTGGAGCAGTTCATCATCGTGCTCAGAGAAGGGGAGCGGGAGATCGGCAGCCAGTATTTTTCCAATATAGACAGGGAGGCAGGCAGCGCGGAGTTTGGCATCTTTATCGGCGAAGAGGACGTACTGGGGCAGGGTTACGGGACAGAAGTGCTGCAGCTGGCGCTTACGTATGCCTTTGGCGATATGGGGATGCGGGAGGTGACACTGCGCGCCCTGGCGGATAATACAAGGGCGATTCGTTCTTATGAAGCCTGTGGTTTTACACTATGTCCGGAACTGTCCGAAACGATGCGCATTGACGGCAGGGACAGGCAGGTAGTACATATGGTCACTGCGGCTTACGGCCACGGAGCATATGCGGAGCCGGACAAGCAATAAAAAGGGTAACTGTTCAGAACCCAGGGGGTTCTGAACAGTTACAAATGCTTTTGTCGTTTGCTATAAGAAATATAGTAAGCGCAATAAATAATTGCGCTTACTATAACGCTCCGCGAGGATGCGCACGGATTTTGTAAGGAAATATGCCGCTTTCAGCGGCCAAAATCCGGCGCAGTAAACGACAAAACGAAAATAGTTTTGTCGTTTA
>JAFUUX010000033.1 GCA_017471325.1 Lachnospiraceae bacterium
GAACTGATCAAACGGGTGCACCGTTACCATCCCTCAGATGATATCTCGCTGATCGAAAAAGCCTATATAACGGCCCGGAATTTCCATAAAGACCAGAAGCGCAAATCAGGGGAGCCTTATATCATCCATCCGATCTGCGTGGCTATCATCCTGGCGGATATGGAGATGGATAAGGAAACCATAGCGGCGGGGCTTTTACATGATGTGGTGGAAGATACGGTCATGACGATCGAAGAACTGAAGGCGGAATTCGGGGAAGATGTGGCACTTCTGGTAGACGGCGTGACAAAACTCTCCAAGCTTCAGTATACGCTGGATAAGCTGGATATGCAGGCAGCAAACCTGCGCAAGATGTTTCTGGCTATGGCAAAGGATATCCGCGTGATCATGATCAAACTGGCAGACCGCCTGCATAATATGCGTACTTTGGCATATATGCGGCCGGAGAAACAGCAGGATATCTCCAGGGAGACCATAGATATCTATGCGCCCATCGCACAGCGGCTCGGTATCTCCAAGATCAAAGTAGAACTGGAGGATCTGAGTTTAAAATATCTGGAGCCGGAGGCGTATCACAGTCTGTCTGTACAGATCGCGGAGCGGAAATCCGTGCGGGAACAGAATGTACAGAATATCGTGGATGAAGTGCGCAAGCATATCCGGGATGCGGGCATTGAGGCCAAGATCGACGGCCGCGTGAAGCATTTCTTCAGCATCTACAAAAAAATGAAGAACCAGAACAAGACTATAGACCAGATCTATGATCTGTTTGCCGTGCGTATCATTGTAGCTTCCGTCAAGGACTGCTACGCTGCACTGGGCGTGATCCATGAGATCTATAAGCCGATCCCGGGGCGTTTTAAGGACTATATCGCAGTGCCGAAAGAGAATATGTACCAGTCGCTGCACACCACGCTGATCGGACAGAATGGCGTACCTTTTGAGATACAGATCCGTACTTTCGAGATGCACCGCACGGCGGAATACGGTATCGCGGCGCATTGGAAGTATAAAGAAGCCTCGGACGGAAGGAAACCGGAACTGCAGGAGGAAGAGAAACTGACCTGGCTGCGGCAGATCCTGGAGTGGCAGCGGGATATGTCGGATAATAAAGAGTTCATGAACATGCTCAAGAGCGATCTGGATCTTTTTTCCGACAGTGTGTATTGCTTTACCCCCACTGGTGATGTCAAGAACCTGCCTGCGGGTTCCACACCGATCGATTTTGCATACAGCATACATTCGGCTGTGGGCAATAAGATGATCGGAGCCAGGGTAAACGGCAAACTGGTGACGATCAACTACGAGATCAAAAACGGCGACTGCATCGAGATCCTGACCAGCCAGAATTCTAAAGGACCCAGCCGTGACTGGCTGGCACTTGTGAAATCCCCGCAGGCCAGGAGCAAGATCAATCAGTGGTTTAAGAGCGAATTTAAAGAAGAAAATATCGTGCGCGGCAGGGAGATGATGGCCAATTACTGTAAGGGCAAGGCGATCGACCAGTCCCTGCTGATGAAAAAGGAATATACGGAAGTCCTGCTGAAGAAATACGGCTTTAAGGACTGGGATAATCTGATGGCTGCCGTCGGGCACGGGGCATTAAAGGAGGGGCAGTTGGTCAACAAACTGCAGGAACTTTATGATGCCGACCATAAGAAGACCGTTACGGATGAAGAAGTCTTAAACGAGATCCAGCAGGCGCCGCCCAAGCCCAGAATGCTGCCAAGAGGCCATAAAGGCGCCGGCGTGATCGTAAAGGGAATGCGGGATGTGGAAGTGCGTTTTCCGAAATGCTGCAACCCACTGCCGGGGGACGAGATCGTGGGCTATATCACCAGAGGGAACGGTGTGACCATACACCGCACGGACTGCAATAATGTGGTGCTGATGCCGGAACTGGAGCGGGAGCGCCTGATCGAAACGGAATGGGAACTGGCGCGGGAGGAACTGGCGGATAAATATTCGGTGGGTCTGAACATTTATGCAAATAACAGATCGGGGCTTTTGGCAGATGTATCCAAAGCAATGACGGATAAGGGCATCGATATCCAGTCGATGAACATCAAGACCAGCAAACAGGGCACGGCTACCATGATCATGGGCTTTGAGGTTTCCAGCCGTGAGGAACTGAACCGCATTATCGACAAACTGCGTTCCATACCGGATGTGATACAGGTAGAGCGCCAGAAGGAATAAACAGTTTTTTTGACAATCGTCCACAGGGGAAGGAGTCATTATGGCAGAATTGAAGATCGGAAAAACGACCTTGGGCAGCGGCATGACAAACTGCTATTTTATCTATCGTGAAGGTGAAAGCAGTGTGATCTTTTTTGATCCGGCCACGCAGGGGGATTATATCTATGAAAAGATGCAGGAGCATGGCTTCCATATAGAAGTGATCCTGCTGACGCATGGCCATTACGACCATATCAGCGGCGTGGATGCCCTGCGAAAAGCCAGCGGTGCCAAGGTGTATGCGATGGAAGCGGAAAAAGTATTGCTGGAGGATCCTTATGTGAACATTTCCGCGCAGATGCATAAACCCGTGACCGTGCAGGCGGACGGCTTTTTCCATGACGGGGATGAACTGGAATACAGCGGAAAGAAGTGCCGCGTGATCGCTACGCCGGGGCATACGGTGGGCGGCTGCTGCTTCTATTTTGAGGAGGCAGGCATCCTGATCTGCGGGGACACGATCTTTGCGGAGTCCATCGGACGCACGGATTTCCCGACCGGAAATATGAAGAAACTATTGGCATCCGTAGAGGAAAAGATCTTTACCCTGCCGGAGGAGACCAGGTTGTATCCGGGGCACGGGCCGGCCACGACCGTGGGACATGAAAAGCAGAACAACCCGTTCTTTCATTAAGAAAACCAGATGAAGAGAGAGAAAGATGATCACAATACAGTATAACCGGGAGGGGCTGGAGTATGACAGCCACGCAATGATCACCTCGTTTTACCCGGGAACGGAAAGTAAGCAGATGCTGGTCACAGACCTGACAGAGCCGCTTCCTGCAGATACGATCCGCATCGTGATGGATGCGGAGAGGGAAACAGGGAGCGTTTCTTTTGCGCGCGGAGAGATCCTGCCGGAGGATCAGGCATATGTTTTTACGCCGCCGGCAGGAGGAAAGAGCGCGGATTTTAAACATGCGTGGAAACTGTTTTTTTATGATACGCTGGCGGCATATGCCGGCCGGACGCTGCCCTGGGGGGCACTTTCCGGCGTGCGCCCTACCAAACTGATCATGGCGAAGGCAAAAGAGATCGCGCGGGGCGATATCCTTTCGGAAGAGGAGGAAATGCAGGCAGTCTGCCGCAGCATGGCGGCAGAGTACCGCGTGTCCGCGCAGAAAGCGGAACTGGGATACCGGATCGCCATGCTGGAAGACCGGATATTGGAGCCGTTTCGCTATGAAGGACAGGGGCAGGAGGGGTACAGCATTTATATCGGCATTCCGTTCTGTCCGTCTACCTGTCTGTATTGTTCCTTTTTATCTTATCCTATCGCCGCAAAGCAAAAGCAGGTGGGGGCTTATCTGGACGGCGTGAAGCAGGAGATGGCGGCAGCGGCAGAGATCATGTCGGATAAGCGCCTGGATACTGTCTATATCGGCGGGGGGACGCCGACAGCGCTTTCGGCAGCAGAGCTGGAGGTATTGCTGGACGGGATACACAGCCTGCTTCCGATGGAGACTGTGCAGGAATATACGGTAGAGGCCGGACGGCCGGACAGCATCACGGCGGAGAAACTGCAGGTGATGAAAAAGTACGGTGTCAGCCGGATCTCGGTGAATCCGCAGACCTTCAGTGATGCGACGCTGAAACTGATCGGGCGGCATCATACCGTGGAGCAGTTATATGAAGCATTTGCACTGGCCAGGGCAGAGGGCTTTGATAATATCAATATGGATCTGATCCTGGGACTGCCGGGCGAGACGATCGCTGATGTGGAACATACTTTTGCTAAGGTGCGCGGACTGGCACCGGACAGCCTGACAGTGCACTCGCTGGCTGTCAAGAGAGCCTCACGTATGAAGGACTGGATCCGGGAACACGGCCAGATCACCGGACTGGACTATGAGCGGGCGATGCAGTTGGGACAGGAGACGGCAGCAGCCCTGGGCATGAAGCCTTATTACCTTTACCGTCAGAAAAATATGGCAGGGGCTTTGGAGAATACGGGATTTGCGCGCGAAGGCCGGTACGGGCTTTACAATATCCTTATCATGGAGGAAGTGCAGTCTATCTACGCCATCGGGGCGGGAACGGTGAGCAAAAGAGTGTTCACGGATGGCTCCGGAAGGATCGAGAGGTGCGACACGCACAAGGATCTGAGCCTTTATTTATCGGACATTGAGGCGATGATCGAGCGGAAGAGAAGGCTGTTTGGCAATGAGGAGTGATCGGTATATGCAGGGCATCTGAGACGTATTTGTTGTGAAAATCGGAGCAGGTGCAACAGAGTTTGAAGGAAACTGATTCTATAGTAAGCGCAATAAGTAATTGCGCTTACTATAACGCTCCGCGAGGATGCGCACGGATTTTGTAAGGAAATATGCCGCTTTCAGCGGCCAAAATCCGGCGCAGTAAACGACAAAA
>JAFUUX010000116.1 GCA_017471325.1 Lachnospiraceae bacterium
GTCATGATTTTTCGATGAAGCAGATGATCAAAAAAGACAAGCCAAAATGTATAGTTATTTGTAACAGTTCCTTAAGTATATTGCAACTAAAAGTCAAGTATAATGTATCTGTCCGCGTTTTTCAAGCACTTCTTCCTAATTTCTGCCCATAATCGCATTCAGGGGATTGATGCGTGCCGCCCGCTTCTTTAATTCCGGCAGGTTCTTTTTCATATATGCCTCCAACTGTTCCTTTTCCTCCGCGCTGAAGCCTTCCGCCTTTGTGATCACACACTCCGGGATATGCCCCTCCGCAAAACGATCCTTTCCGCGGAAACACACATACGCCCGTTTCTTCCCATCTTTCTGCGTGATCCCTGATATCTGCATCTGTAATTCCTGCATCGCTGCTCCTTCCTCAGATCCGGATTTCCATGGAACCATCATGCCTGAAACGCAAAATGCAGGTGCGTGTTTTCTTTTTGCAGCGCATCACACATGCGTTTAAAATTGCGCATGTATTTTGACATCATTACCTCGGCTTCCTGCACATTGGTAAAGATAAACTCCGTTTCTTCCGCGATCTCCGAAAATACATCATGCAGCGCATCCAGGTTGCGCCCGAAATACTCCGGCAGTTCTATATATTCCTCCAGGCGGTCATAAAGATCATCCGGGTTGTACAGCCCCGCCATATCAATCTCATATTTCATGTTCATACCTCCAATCTCGCTACCGGCGCAAAGCCTTTGGTCTTTTTAAAACACATTTTACAGGGGAAGGAATTTACCGCGTCCGACGGATCGATCCGCTCAAAGTTCATCTGCTCCAGTTTTTCCCGCCCGATCATCACGGATACGATCGTGATCTCTTCATCATTTCCCGTAGCGGTGTTCAGCAGCGTATCCGCCGCGTGGATCAGCACGCGTTCCACCGGCAGCAGGGCGAAACTGTCCCGGGCGATCCGCAGGATACAGCTGCATACATAATCCTGTACCAGATCAAAATAAGCCGTTTGGGATAACTCCTTTTCCTTCAGGTTTCCCTTTGCATCCAGCACGTATTCCTGCGGCGGCACCACTTCCGCGGATTTCACACGGAACTCTACTTCCAAAAGTTTCGGATCATCCGTGCCCACTTCAAAATCACTGCCGTACTCCAGGATATCATCATAGGGCCGCATCTCCTCTATGACCGCCAGATATGCATCCACATCTCCGGCCAGCACTTTTCCTGCAGTCTCATGTAAGGTCTGCCATTCCTCCTGCGCTGCCCTGGTATCACTGCGCAGTCCGGCCAATGCCCCGCCCGCCGGTGCCGGCCGGTCAAATACCTCTTTCCAGTCGATCACTTCATCCGCGGTCTTATGCAGGGATTTCATATAGGCGACCTGCTCCGTAAATGCCTCATAGGTTGCTTTTGCCTCTTCCCGCGCCTGTACCGCTGCTGCACTGTCTATCTTCCGGTCTGCCTTACTCTCTGCCTTCTTACCGTCTGTTTTCTTCTCCTCAGTTTTCTTCCCCGTCTTTGTGTCGTCTTTTTTCTGAAACAGACCGGCAAAACCTTTTTTCAGGTTGATGCTCTTGCTGTAAGAAACCCCTGTCCCCGGAATGCCGATCGAAGTGGTCGTCCTTCCGGATGTGGAAATGCTCTGATGGATCCCTTTGGTACCTACGCTGATGGATGCGCTCTTTGTACCCAGGTTCAGTTTTACTCCCTTGCACAATGTGATGCTCTTCCGAAATCTCAAACCCATTTTTCACCCTCCTTCTTTTTGGCTTGTTTCGTCATACTGGTTTTCTGTTTTCCGCTTTATACCGCACTTATAGTAAACGACAAAACTATTTTCGTTTTGTCGTTTACTGCGCCGGATTTTGGCCGCTGAAAGCGGCATATTTCCTTACAAAATCCGTGCGCATCCTCGCGGAGCGTTATAGTAAGCGCAATTATTTATTGCGCTTA
>JAFUUX010000117.1 GCA_017471325.1 Lachnospiraceae bacterium
TAAACGACAAAACTATTTTCGTTTTGTCGTTTACTGCGCCGGATTTTGGCCGCTGAAAGCGGCATATTTCCTTACAAAATCCGTGCGCATCCTCGCGGAGCGTTATAGTAAGCGCAATTATTTATTGCGCTTACTATAAGTGTCGTTTCTAACTTATGGCTGCGGCGAGGTTTTTACAGGTTTTGCTGCTGTCCACGGGTGATGATCTTTTGTATGATCAGTAAAAAAGCGCCTGCCGGAGCAGACGCCCATCGCGAAATGACTGCCTTATCAGCGCAAACACACCATTTATCTGTGCCGCTTCGTGCCAAAGAAAGAAAGCACCACCAGACTGGCGCCGGTATGCGTGCCGATGATCGGCCCCACATTGCTGATCGTAAAGTGTTTATATCCCAGCCGCTTCTCTACTTCATTCTTTACGTATTCCGCATCCTCCGGCACATCTCCATGGGTAATGACGATCATCGGTTCATTTTCCGCACGGTACGGCTCTGCCAGTTCTTCCATGTAATCTACAAGTGTATTCAATGCTTTTTTCCGGCCCCTGATCTTTTCAGCGGTCTGTATCTTTCCTTCATCATCCAGATACAGGATCGGCTTGATCCCGGCCAGCGTGCCCACAAACGCGCTGGATTTCTTTACCCTGCCGCCTCTCCATAAGTCAAACAGATTGTCTACGGTAAAGATCGTACACGCTTTCGGACTGAATTCCCGTACCCACGCCGCTACTTCATCCAGACTCCTTCCTTCATCACGCATCTGCACGGCACGGCACACCATAAGCCCTTCGCTGGCGGAAGCCGTCTGCGTGTCGATCACCTCAAAACGTTTTTCGGGATACTTTTCCCGCAGTTCATTGATCGCTACCGTGACGCTTCCTACCGTGCCTGATAATCCGGATGCAAAGCCGATATAGAGAAAAGCATCCGCATCATCTATATGTGCCTCAAAATACTTCTTTGCCTCATCCACGTTTACCTGTGATGTGGAAGGCTTAACCCCTTCCCGCAGCATACGGTAGAAATCCTTACTGTCGATCGGGTTTTCTGCATTATATACCGTATTTTCCACAATCGTGCTCAAATAAAGCACGCCCACTTCATGTGCCGCCAGCCAGTCCAGTTGCAGGTCGCAGGTGTTTTCCGTTACAATCTTATACATTCTGAATATCCCCTCTCTGTTCAAAACAATATATGGAACAAAACTTTGCTCATTGTATCACATCAGATCAGATATGTAAATACAAATATTTCATCTTGTGGTTTTCAAAACTACATACCCGCAAAAAAGCCTCTCCGCCTAGAAGATCGGCGTGCCGGCAATCCTCCGCTCTATGCCCAGATACTTCAGCACCGTCGCTCCGATATCCGCAAAAGTATCCCTGGTGCCAAAATCCCTTGCAGGAACCGGTTTTCCATAAGCCACAAACGGCACATATTCCCGTGTATGATCCGTTGTCCTGACATAACCGGGATCACAGCCATGGTCTGCTGTCATGATCAGCATATCCTCCGGCCGCAGTTTTGCCATGATCTCGGGCAGTTTATGGTCAAAGTAGGTCAGTGCTGCCGCATATCCGTCAATATCACGCCTGTGCCCGTATATCATGTCGCAGTCTACCAGATTGGTAAAGCACAGCCCCTCAAAATCCCGGTCCATGTATTCCAGCGTGCGTTCGATCCCCTCGGCATTATTTTCCGTATATACAAATTCCGAAATACCGCGTCCCGCAAAAATATCCTTGATCTTTCCCACGGCCAGCACGCTCTGCCCCGCCTCCAGGATCTGATCCAGGATCGTCGTTCCTGTAGGTTCCAGCGAAAAATCATGTCTGCGCGGCGTGCGGGTATAATTTCCATCTGCGCCAATGAACGGCCGCGCGATCACGCGCCCTACTGCATGCTCCCCCTGCAGGATCCTCCGGGCGATACGGCAATACTCATACAGCTGCTCCGGCGGCACTACCTCTTCATGTGCTGCGATCTGAAATACGGAATCCGCCGATGTATATACGATCAGTTTCCCTGTAGCCACCATCTCATCTCCGTAGCGGTTGATGACCTCCGTACCGGAATAAGGCAGATTGACAAGCGTGCCCCGCCCGGTCTGCCTTTCAAATTCCTCCATGACCTCCTTGGGAAAACCCTGCGGATAGGTGGGCATGGGATTTTTTGAGATAATGCCTGCCATCTCCCAGTGCCCCGTTGTGGTGTCTTTTCCCTGCGAAGCCTCTGCCATGCGCGCGTATGCCCCCGTGGGTGCCGCTGTGCCTTCCGTCCAGTCAACGCCTTCTATATTGAACAGGCCCATTTGTTTCATATTGGGCATATCCAATTTTTCGCTTTTGGCCGCACTCTTTAAAGTATTACTGCCCGCATCCCCAAAGGCTGCCGCGTCCGGCATTTCACCGATCCCCGTACTGTCCAGCACGATCATAAAAACACGCTTCATTCCGCTACCTCCTGCCGCTGCATTTATTTTTTCGTTTTTATTATCACATACTGCTGCCTTATCCCGCAAGTTTTTCTTTTGATCTCCCGTATTTCCTCTCAGGCATTATTTTAATCAAATGTGTCTTTTTAATTTTTTTGCAATTTTTTTAAATTTTTACTTGCATTTTCTCTGATAATGTAGTATTATCATCAAGTACGGCACTTATGGCTCGTTGGTCAAGCGGTTAAGACGCCGCCCTCTCACGGCGGAAACAGCGGTTCGATTCCGCTACGAGCTGCGAATATGGAAACTTCAAATGCTTACAGATAATGCATTTGAAGTTTTTTTCGTTAACAGCATGCTTTATAGTAAACGACAAAACTATTCCGCTCCCTCACGCCCGTTCAGCCTTAAGGCGTTGTCCAGGGCGTCACGCAGGCATTGATATTGTCCAGCCAGGTAGTGCCGTTGCGCCGCCGTACCGTCAGCGGGGTAACGGCCACAGTATTCTGCGTCTGCACCACCAGTTCACCGGTACTGTCTGCCGCTGAGCCCATCGCGCTGATCACGTAATTCACGCCGTTCACGGTTCCCAGATAGATCATGGTATGTCCCGACATGTACAGCGGCGTCCCCGGGATGCAGCCGGCGATCGCGGCCATGCGTTCCTCATCCGACATCTGCTCCAGGGATACGCAGGTTGCGGGCACGCACTTCTGCCAGTTTGTATTTCTGGGCATTTCCAGTCCAAAGCACTTATATACATTGCGCACAAGCGCAGAGCAGTCCACCGAATCCAGCATGCCGCCCCAGCCATAGGTATCCCCCAGATACTTAAATGACTGCGCAACGATATTTCCGGAAGTCATCGGCAGATAACCGATGCTGAGATCCTTATTCTGCGCGATCAGTACCGGCTGTTTGATGCAGTGGCCGTTTTCGTCCCTGACGGGAATATAGACCACATGATTGTTCCACGTTCCGCGCCCCGCAATATTCGCGGGGATCTCTTTCTCCGGCACCAGTTTGAGCGTTGTTCCCATCGTGAGCAGCAGGTCTGAAACTGCCGGCGCGTAATATGACTGGGACAGATGGAAATAATTACCGGTCACCACCACAAAATCCTTTGCCTCTGGCTCCACCTGCCACATATCCAGCCATTCCGCTCTGCTGCCGCAGAAAGCGATATCCATCGCGTCTACCCAGCCGGATACATTGCTGGAATATCCCCAGTAATAAAGATAACCATTTACCACCGCACACTGTTTGACCAAAAAAGGCTCATTGACACGCAGGGACGAAAGAACCGCCTCATCATCCGTATCCGCAGCGCTGTAACCGACATAGTCCAGTGTCGGTATGCTGCGTATCTGTGTCTGGCTGACAGCCACAGCATAAAAAGGCTTGATCTCGCCTTCCCATCCGCTTGTCCTGATGCATTCGGCCAGATATGCGTAATATACTTCCCGCTCGATCCTGATCCCGTTTACATAGACATCTTTATCCGGCATCTCGGCAAGCAGCGATTCTGCAAGTTTTTCCTTCTTGTCCGCAGCATCAAATTTCTGATCCATCGCGGTCAGGTCATTCATATTGCACCCCGCCGCTGCCAGCGCCGCTGCATTATACCTCCCGATCTGCGCCGCAGACATCAGGTTTACGGAAGCACCCTCTCCAAAAAGCGCATTCCAGTACGCTGCACTGCACATCTGCGGTGTGACAGTGCTTTCCATGCCGGCCATCACCTGCAGCGGTTCGCTCAGGACCGCCAGTAAAGTAAATACCAGTGACATTGCCAGTGCCATTTTTCTCATCGGTTGCCCATGCATATCCTCTTCCTCTTTTCTCAAGATTCGCTGCTTTTACTGCAGTTGTCCCCTGCCATTTTTCAGTTTTGTGCTCACACACACGGTGATACGCCTTCCCGAATACAGATGAAAACGCAGCACCGCCGATCCGGCTTTTCCGAAACCCCCGCCGATGATAGCAGCCCCCATAATACAGCGGCCGCCCATTTCGCGGCCACCGGGATCCTTGCTATTCTTCAATTCATTTTAACATACTTTCCCACTCCTGACTACTTCCTTTTCCCGCTTGTACAGCATTGTTTAAAATGATAAAATGAAAAACAACAATACGGAAATGGGGGATCAAAAATGTCGGATATCATGGATCAGCGTATATCGGAATATGACGATATGCTCGAAACATACCGCGCGCTGGAAAAGTATGCTGCAGATATCATCGAACATCAGGTATGCAGCCATTTAGATGGTGTAATGCAGGTCGCGCACCGCATCAAAACCCGTGAATCTGTTCTGGGCAAACTGCATAAAAAGCCGGAAAAATACACAACAGTGTCAATGATGACAGATATCGTCGGTTTCCGCGTCATCTGTTATTTTGCGGATCAGGTGGATCTGATCGCCGCCGAACTGGCAGCCCATCTGCAGGTGGACTGGGAAAGATCCACCGATAAAAGGGCTATGATCGCGCCGGATGCCTTCGGTTACCTTTCTCTGCATTATATCTGTCTGCTGCCCGGGGATCAGGAATACCCGGATGCGCTGTCGGATCTGCCTTTCGAGATCCAGATCCGCTCTGTCCTGCAGCACACCTGGGCTGAGATCGAGCATGATCTGGGCTATAAAACCAGGTTTGGTGTCCCGCGGGATGTACGACGTGAATTTTCACGCGTGGCAGGGCTTTTGGAACTGGCGGATGAAGCTTTTCTGCATATCAAATCCCGGATCACGGAATACCAGAAGGAAGTATATGAGAGGATCACAAATGACCGGGCCGATGACCTGCATCTGGATCTGGTCTCCCTCAAAGAATATATGAAACGCAGCCACGGCATGGTACACCTCCTGACAGAGATCAGCCTGATCTCAGGCGCCAGGATCCTCGATACCGATCCCGAAGACTATCTGGAACAGTTGGACTATCTGAACGTGCATACACTGGGGGATCTGAACCGGCTTTTGGAAAGCGAGCAGGAACACGCTCTGGCCATGGCCTCCGAACTGCTGAAGATAGCCGAGATTGATGAACTGGTCTCTACGGTAGGCTTATACTATCTTTGCCGTGCCCGCCTGGTTTACGGGGATTATGACGGAAAAGCGATCGCCGGCTTTTTCTTATTACGCGGACATGACAGGGAGCAGGCGCAAAGGCAGGCCGAATACCTGCTGGCCAGGCGCCGCCGTGCGATCTGAAAAAGCATATAAAAAGATAAGCGCTTTACAGCCGCCTGCCTGCGTTTCCCCAAAACTGCCCTGCCGGCCCGCTTCCGCCCGTTTTTACCATATGAGCGGTCTTTTTACAGACTATTGCAGATACCGCAGGTCAAAACTGATACTGCCGCTCTCTTCGATCCCGATCACACCAAAACTGGCCTGCCGGCCTGCCTGACGCGGATAGGACAGAGAACCGGGATTCATGATCGTGATCCCATCCTGTTCATGCACTTCCGGCACATGGGTATGCCCGTAAAGCGCGATATCGGCTTTTTCGGCAAGTGCTTCCTCTGCAAGTTCCACTGTATCAAAATTCACGCCCAGCCTGTGCCCGTGCGCCACAAAGATCTTTTTTCCGCCTGCCTCCACGATACGTTCATAAGGCAGGATTCCTGAAAAATCCATATTACCGGATACACCAAAAAAGGGAATGCCGGCAAGGCGCTGCACCCTTTCCTCATCCCCGCAGATATCCCCGCAATGGATCAGCATATCATACTGTTCACCGTTTTTAAGCACGCGTTCCAGATTGCGCAGATCCCCATGTGTATCACTGATCACCAAAATCTTCATAGATAAAAAACTCCTTTTACAAAACGCCTTCTTCCAGCAGTCTGTCGCGCATTGCCCGGATGGCCTTGCCGCGATGGCTGATCGCGTTTTTCTGCTCCCTGCTCATCTCTGCCGTGGTGCAGCCGTATTCCGGCACATAAAAGAAAGGATCATAACCAAAACCTTCCGTTCCGCGGATCTCATGCGCCACCCTGCCTTCCACTGTTTCCTGCACCGTTATGGTCTCCCGCCCCGGCACGCAGGCTGCGATCGAGCACACGAAACGCGCTCCCCGCTGTTCCTCCGCAACATCCTTTAATTCCTCTATGATATCCATCATTGCCTGCGGATAAGTACGGTCGCCCAACCATCTGTGACTCATCACCCCCGGCATGCCGCCCATAGCATCGATCTGCAGGCCGGAATCATCCGCCATTACGATCGCTTCTGCGTAAGCCGGCGCATTCCTGCGGATCCACGCGGCAACTGCCTCTGCTTTGATCGCCGCGTTTTCCCTAAAGGTAGTCCCGTTTTCTTCGATCTCCTCCGTAAAACCGGCTTCACGCATGGTCATAAAAGTTACCGGCAGATCTCCCAGGATTTCCCGTATCTCCTTTACCTTATCCTGATTGCCTGTTGCAAATATGATCGTCTTCATATCCGTACCCTTTCTTTTTATCAAAAGAGGAGGCGGTTTCCCGTCTCCTCCGCTGTTAACAGGATCATGCTCTGCATCAGCCGCCCAGACTACGCAGCACCATATCCCATGCCGCGCTCTCATCCAGATCTTTTGCTTCATATACAGTGCCATCCTCATCTACCAGAATGCCGCCTGCCTCTTCAAAATAGTAGCCAAACTCTTTTCCTTCCAGCGTAAACTTGCTGTATGTCCTGCCGTCTGCCGTAGTCGCCTCTTCCATACCGTCAACGATGCCGTAATACAGAGCATCCAGTTTTGTGATCACTACCACCAGATCACCGGACTCAGTATTGCGGAACAGGGACATCTGCAGGTCATTCTGCGGATCGGAAATATAAAGACCACCCATATAGGTCTGCCCTTCCTTGATGCGCTCCAGTTCTGCTGCCGGGCTGTAATCCTCTTCTGTCTCCGCTCCGGCAGCCACCTCGCTGCCGAATCCTACAAAAGTAACCACCACCATATCCAGCGCCGCACTCTCGTCCAGTGGCTTTGCTTCGTATTTGGTGCCGTCCTCGTCTATCAGGACACCGCTGCCGTCTTCATAAAAGTGATAACCGAACTCCTTGTCTCCGCCATCCTCGCCGGCTGCTTCGATAAACAGTTTTGTATAAGCAGTACCGTCTTCCAGCGTTGCATCCTCCGTATGATACAGGCCGTAGTATACCTTACCCAGTTTCGTCACTACTGCCGTCATAGCGCCTGCATCCTTATTTTCAAACAATGCCATCTGCAGGTCATTGTTCGGATCAGAAATGTAAAGGCCGCCCCTGTAATTCAATGTTTTTTTCAGGTTGGCAAACTCCTCGCTGGACGCAAAATCCGTTGCCGCGCCTGCTACATTGTCGATCACATCCTGAACTGTGGACGCATCCCTTGTCACATTTTCAACAGCCGTGGCTGCCTGCTGCGCTACCTCTTCCGCGCTGCCGCAGCCTGCCAGCAACGCAAAACTTAAAACACCTGCTGCCAAAAACCTTTTCTTCATAATCCTCTTCCTCCCAGATCTGTTTTCCCGGCTACGGTTACTATTCACAGCCCTTCGTGCTGTGATAGTAACGGGTTTTGCCAATGAAAATCGCCTGCGGCGATGGGCAAAACCCTTCTCTCCCGGAATGTTTTGGGTCGTAATCGCGCAGCAAGTGCGCGATTCGACTGTGAATA
>JAFUUX010000034.1 GCA_017471325.1 Lachnospiraceae bacterium
GACCCTGGCTGGAACGGCCATGGGAAACCGTCCTGGATGCGTATGGGAAGGTGTGCGAGTGGGCTGATGCCCATTATCCTGAACTGGAACTGTATCTGGGGAGTGAGTTTGATTATTCCACATCCGTTCTGGCGGAAACACCGGAGAAATTGCACGGCATCCACGATACGGAAGTGATGCTGGTGGAATTCCGGCCGGCAGACAGTTTTGAAAGGATCGAGAGAGGCATCGGCAACGTACAGATGGGGGGGTATGATGTCCTGCTGGCACATATCGAGCGTTACGAATGCATTGTAAAGAACTTTTCCCTGGTCGGGCGTGTGCTGGATATGGGAGCCATGATCCAGGTGAATGCGGATGATATCGTAAAACCACGGGGTTTTTTGCATAAACGCTTCATGAAAAAGATGATAGACAATCAGCTGATCCATGTGGTGGGAACAGATGCGCATGATGCCAGGCACCGCAGGCCGGAACTTCAGGAGGCATACCGCATAGTGGAAAAGCGGGCAGGCAGGGCTTATGCGGACAGAATTTTTCGAGAGAACGGCAGATTGTTGTTGGAGGGGGAACTGAACTAGTGGAAACCAATATCAGACAAAACGATAATGACGAATTGGAGATCAATCTTCTGGAGCTGTTCTGGGCACTTTGGAGGAACAAGATCGAGATCATCCTGATGACGGTATTTGGTGCCTTGGTGGCATTCTTTATATCGGAACTGGTGATGACGCCCCAGTATACCTCCATGACCAGCTTGTATGTGCTGGCGAAACAGGATAACGGCGCCATTACAACGGCGGATCTGAGTGTAGGCACGCAGCTGACCAACGATTATGTTGTGCTGGTGACCAGCCGTCCGGTATTGGAAAAGACCATAGCAGAGCTGGAACTGGATATGACGGCGAGCCAGTTGGGCTCTCTGATCAGTGTTTCAAATACCAGTAATACCCGTATCTTAAAAATCTCCGTGACCTATACGGATCCGATCATGGCAAGGGACATTGCAAACAGCATCCGGATCGCGGTAGGCGAGCAGATCATGTCTGTCATGAACATTGATGCGGTCAACACGGTAGAAGAGGCCAGCCTGCCGCTGGCACCCTCGGAGCCCAGGGTAAAGAGGAATACGCTGATCGGCATGGCGCTGGGCTTTGTGCTGGCGGCAGGTCTGGTGGTATTGCATGCTGTGATGGACGATACGGTAAAAACCTCCGAAGACGTGGAAAAATATGTGGGACTGCCGGTACTGGGCGTGATCCCGATTGCTGAAAATAAAGAAGTACAGAGGAATAAGGAGTAGCAATGGGCGAGAAGGTAAGTGAAGAGAACGCAAAGGGAGAGGAAGCGAAGGAAACAAAAAGAACGAAGACGGAACTGCTGGATGCCGTGCCGCGTACTTCTACGGTCAGCGTCAACGGAAAACCCGGCATCAAAAAGATAGAGCTGAAACTGCCAAAGCTGGATGGGGATTATGCTCTGACGGAGGCGATCAAAGCGATGCGCACGAATATAGAGTTTTCCGGGGAAGATAATAAGGTGATCACTATCACCAGTTGTGTGCGCGATGAAGGGAAGAGTTTTGTTTCGGCAAATCTGGCAATGTCCCTTGCGGGAAGTGGCAAGCGGGTGTTTTATATTGATGCTGATCTGCGCAAATCGGTCTTGATAGGTCGCTACCGTATCAAAGGGCAGTATGAAGGGCTTTCGCATTATCTGGTAGGACGGGCAAATATTGATTCTGTTATCGTGACCACCAATGTGCGTAATCTGGATATGATCCTCGCGGGACATAAGCCGCCCAATCCTTCCGAACTGTTAGGCGGCAAACGATTTACAAATCTGGTACATAAACTGGGGGAGATTTACGACTATGTGATCATTGATACACCGCCCATTGGTGAAGTGATCGATGCTGCAGTGGTAGCCAGGACGTGCGACGGTGTCATACTGGTGACGGCTTCCGGGCATGACAGCTACCGTTTTATCAACAGCTCCCGTGAACAGATGGAAAAATCAGGCTGCAAGATGCTGGGGATCATATTGAATAAAGTGCCCCGTGAACGGAGAAGCAGATACGGCCGTTATTACGGGCGCTATTATGGACGTTATTATGGTGACTATGGCAGTGAAGGCAGATCATAAAAATGGCGGGAAACAGACATGAAAAGGATACGGAATCATGAATAGGATCATAGTACCGGTACTGCTGGGAGTGGTCTCAATAATGATGGCGGCCGTGCTGTGGATCGGTATGAACAGTAAAGACAACACTCCGCCGCAGATCAATATCCCGGAAGGCGGGCTTACATATACGGAGGGGGAGGCAGTATCATCTCTGACGGCGGGGGTGACAGCTTACGATGAAACAGATGGGGATGTCACGGATACCCTGTTTGTGTATGACATCATCCCGCTGGAGGCGGACGGAACGGCCAAGGTGATCTATGCAGCGCATGACCGTTCTGATAATATTGCTACAGCGTGGCGGAAGGTGATGTATGTGCGCACCATGATGGAAGCAGTGGCGCCGGATGGGGATTCCCCGCTGCTCACGTTAAATACATTTGGCGCGACATTAAAGAAAGGAGAGGAATTTGATCCTTTTCTCTATATATCGGATCTGGTGGACGATAAAGATGATTTTGATTCGCTGCGCAGGCGTCTGAGTATCAGCGGCAGTTATGACTTAACAAAGTCGGGCAGATACAATCTGACATTTACGGTGAGTGATACAGACGGTAATGTTTCCAATAAAGCGGTGTTTTTACTGGTTATATTGTGATGGAAAGGGCGGTATGGTTACCGCCCTTCCCATTCATCCAGAAACTCTTTGAAATCATCCCTTGCCGCATCGATCCGTACAGGATCCTGGGTATTCAGTGCCTGTTCAAATTTACGGATATGCTGTTCGATGACCATGCGGTCTTCACCAAAGTTTTCTTCATAAAGCCGTTCCCCGCGCACCAGCAGCAGTTTGTTTTTTTCCTGTTCCCTGGGCGGGATCTTCAGATAGGCCAGTTCTTCCATGCGCGCGGCGATCTCTTCATCCGTCATATCCACATCCTGTCCCTTTAAGATCTGCTTAAAGATCTCGCCGGTGCTGTTGACCTTCACCTGTACCTCCAGGATGGAGTTGATGTCGTAGGTATAGGTCACATCCACGCTGTTATCTTCTTTCTTTCCCTTTGGCAGTTCGATCTCCATGACGCCCAGCTGCAGATTGTTTTCCGCAAAGCGGCTTTCGCCCTGCAGTACCGTTACCTGGATGGAATTCTGGTTATCCCGCAGGGGATAAAGTGTTTCCGTGCGGCTGGCAGGGATCACGGTATTGCGCTCGATGATGGGGCAGACATGCCCGCTTTCAAAACTGCCGTTTTCCCGCTCGATGCTGACTTCGGTGCTTAAGGTGAAGGGGCACACATCCGTCAGGATCACTTCCCGGATGCTGTCCACACGCTCTTTCATGGCGGCCTGGATGGCGGCGCCGCAGGCGATGGCTTCATCCGGATTTACGGAAGTATCCGGCAGGGAACGGAAAAGTTTTGCGACCAGATGCCGCACGATGGGCAGCCTCGTGGCACCGCCCACCAGCACCACTTTGTCGATCTCGCTCAAGCGCAGTTTGGCATCGGAAAGGCTTTTGCGTACGGGAATGCGGATGCGTTCCAGCAGATCGCTGCACTTATTTTCGTATTCGTTTAGGGTAAACCTGCTTTCGATCTCTTTCCCGTCAATGGTGCAGCGCATCACGGAAAGATTGCTGCTGCAGAAACCCAGTTTGCACAGTTCCGCCTGCTTGTGGATATGCCGCAGCGTTTTTTCATCCATGTTGTCTCTGTTTAAGTGATGCTCTTTTTCGTTTCCCGCAAACCACATGTCTTCCAGGATGCGTGTAAAATCCTCACCGCCCAGATAGTTATCCCCGGCTACGGCACGCACCTCCAGGATGGGACCGGAGAGTTCCAGGATCGACACATCAAAGGTGCCGCCCCCCAGGTCAAAGACCAGGATCTTTGCGTCATCCTGCATATCGTAGAGGCCGTAAGCAATGGCGGCGGCGGTAGGCTCGCTGATGATGCGTTCCACTTTCAGGCCGGCCAGTTCCCCGGCGCGTTTGGTGGCTTTGCGCCTGGCATCGTTAAAATAGGCGGGCACGCTGATCACGGCCTCGGTCACTTCTTCTCCCAGAAACGCTTCCGCATCCTCCTTTAAAGAGCGCAGCACAAAGGAAGAGAGTTCTTCAGAACGGTAAAACTGTGTGCCCAGACGGTATTTCTTATCCGTGCCCATGGTGCGCTTAAAGACAGCGGCACTATCCTGCGGGTAGAGCTGCATGCGCTCCTTTGCCACTTCTCCCACATAGATCTGTTCGCCGTCCACGCTCACCACGCTGGGTGTCAAATGCCCGCCTAAGCGGTTTGGGATGATCTTTGGACCGTCCTCTGTATAATATGCCACCAGGCTGTTGGTGGTGCCTAAATCAATTCCGATGATCATGCTAAAATATCCTTTCAGTTTTTCTTGTTGTTTCCTGTGATATACCGGAAGTTCCAATACTTGCGAATGAAATTATAGTAAACGACAAAACTATTTTCGTTTTGTCGTTTACTGCGCCGGATTTTGGCCGCTGAAAGCGGCATATTTCCTTACAAAATCCGTGCGCATCCTCGCGGAGCGTTATAGTAAACGCAATTATTTATTGCGTTTACTATAATTGCCGTTTCTGATTTGCGACCGCGGTATATGCAGGATTCCGTTTATTTGCCTGCGCGAGTATAGTAATACGCGCTTAAAGTGCATTCCACATCCGTCGGGCAGATGTCTTTTGCCTGTGCGAAACAGTCCGCGGCCGCAGCCATGTCACCGGCAGCTGCAGCGGCGTATGCGCGGCTCAGCATTGCATCATAGCATTTCTGATAGCGGCAGGAAAGGCATAGTGCCATACTGCCTATGGCGTCCAGAAACTGCGTGCAGGTCTGCGTATCTCCCATGCATAAGTGCAGCGTGGCCAGTGTTTTATAGCGCAGGGGATTGTCGCATTCATAGGAGTTTAAATAATACGTTTCCGTGTTAAGATCCTCATTCTCCTGCTTTGCCACATCCTCCGGGCGTTTGATGCGTGTCAGTATGAGCCGGATCGCCGTGCGGGCGTATTCCGCAGCGATCTTATCGTAATCCCGCATGCGCAGCGGGGAATACTCTTTGGAATCCAGGGGCAGTTCGAAGACGGAAACCCTTCCCGGCCCCAGCAGTTTATAGCACAGTGCCAGCCAGCGGTGGTTGGCGATGTTGTTGCTCCCCAGTTTCCGGTAAAAACTTCTGGCGGCTTCCAGGCATTTCCTGGCCTGTTTCAGCTGCCTGGTAAAGAGATAGTACTCACCATACAGGCTGTAATATTCAGCCGCGTTTTTCAGATATTCCTTGCCGGCATCGGTATGGTACGGAATGGTGGGCATTCCGATCTGCCATGCATGCAGGTTGCCATGGCTGCCCAGGTTCATTGCTTTGATCAGTTTCGGATCCAGTGCTTTCATATGCTCCGGAAAATGCGCCGGATCTGCCAGGGCATACATGTTCAGCAGTTTGATATAGTAATCTTTTTCTGTCAGGATCTTTTTCTGCAGCAGTTCCAGATAGAGCGCTTCCGCTTCCGGGATGTGTCCGCAGGCGGCCATAAATTCCCCGCGCTTGGTCTGGAAATTTTTGTCCCCTTCGTGACCGCTTAAATGCTGCGTCATAAACTGCAGTCCGCTTTCCCAGTCGCCGCGGCTGCCGTACAGATCGGCGATCTGCATGATGGGTGCCGCCTGGCGGCCGCCAAATTCTTCGATGGCTTTGCGGAACTGCTCCTCCGCTTTTTCGGGCTGCCGGTTCAGAAAGTACATATCTCCCAGACGGTAGCGCAGGTAGTCGTCGGAATTTTCACCGGTGGGATCTTTTTCCAGAGCGGTCTTGAGGCTTGCTATGGCCTCGGCGTAATTCCCGCGCAGCTCCAGCAGATTGGCCCGTTCCGAATATACATAGGCGGAAGGGTTTAGTTCCAGCAGGCGGTCAAAGTAAGCGAGCGCCTGGTCATAATCGCTGCGGCACTGATGATCGATAAAACGTCTCCGGTATAACTGTGTCAGTTCGTAGATCGCGCGGTCTTCTTCCGGATCCAGCGCCACGGCTGCTTTGAAGGCATTCATGGCTTTTTCCGGCTCTTTGGTATTGCGGTAGCATATCCCCAGGTAATAAGGGATCGCGGCATTTTTCGGATCCTTGACCGCGAGTTCGCTGTAGCAGCGCAGCGCGTAGGCGTAGTTTTGCATCATCCGGTACAGATTGGCGCGCAGCATATAAAAACTCTGCATATCGGTACCCAGGCGGATGCGTTCCGAAACGATCTCCAGGGCTTCCTTATGCAGGTCGTATTCGGTATAGGCAGCAGCCAGTTCAAACCAGGCGTCATCCTCGGTGATCAGGTCATCCGGCGGCAGATCAAGATCTTCCTCCCGGTCTTTGATCTTTTCCAAAAGTTCCCTGACCTTTTGCTCGATCTCCTTTCGGCGCTCGTCGCTGTGGTCGATCCGGCGCAGATAGCGCAGTTCCTCCAGCCGCAGGGCGGGATGGTCGACGTGGTTTTCCGCGGCGTCTTTTAATACCGAAGCGGTATCCTCAAGCTGCCGGTAGATCAGGAATACTCTGGCCGCAAGGACATACGGCCGGTAATAATCACGGTAGATGTCTAAAATATGGTGATAGTCATCTACCACGCCCTGACCGTTGTGCATATTGAAATAAGCTTCCTGCCGCCGCAGGTAGCCCGGCAGGTACTCGGGAGCCTTATCGATCTGTGCGGTGGTCAGTTCCACGCACTCGCGGTTCTGTCCGGAACGCAGGTAGATGCGGGCGAGCAGGTCTTCATAAGGATAGCGCATGGATCTGTCTTCTTCGGTTTCCAGTGCCATTTTGATATAATTTTCCGCATCCTGATACTGCACATGCGGCGATCCCTTTATCGCCAGATGGAAACAGCAGTCTGCCAGGGTAAAGCACTGGTAGCCCAGTGTTTTTTTGCGTTTCTGATATTTTTCGCTTCCGTCATCCGGCAGTTCTTTCAGCGCTTTCTCCCAGGCATGCAGCCAGGGCAGGGCTTCTTCATAGCGTTTCAGATCCAGATAGCAGCGCCCTTTCATGTCCACATAGTCGTAATAGGCCGAGGTGCCTTCGGTATATGTATGCTGATCCAGGGCGTTCAGTGTTTCCGTGGTACGGTTGCTGTGGAACAATGCCCAGCAGTACTCCATATAGGCATCGATATCGTCCGGGTTTTCCGCCAGTTTTTTCTGATAGCGGTCGTGCATATCCTGCTGAAGCTGCAGGAAAAAGTTTTTGATCTGGATACTGCCGTTTAAACTGGAGATGTTTTCGCGGATAATGGTTTCGGCCTTTTCCAGATCACCTGAGTGGCGGTAGTAACGGGCAGTGTCCAGAAGCGTGGTGGTGTGCTCCGGAAGCTGTGCCAGTGCGCGTTTCCATAAGAGATAGGCTTCCTCCCATCGTCCGCACTCTGCCAGCGCCTCACCGCAGACGCGCAGGATATACGGATCGCCGGCGGGGGCATCGTTTTCTTCGGTATCCGCAGTATCTTCAGCAGGGATATATTTATCCAGAAGCCTGCGGGCGGCATCTGCCAGGCTTTCTTCGCTGCCGCCTTTACAGATGTGGTCTTCTTCTTTCAGGAAAGCCAGGTGCAGGCGTTCCAGATCCTCATAAGGGTGGTAGACCTCATAAGCGGCAAGCTGTTCCAGATCCTTTTCCAGCTGTTCCGCCTTTTGGGCCAGTTCTTCATCGGCAGCCAGAACTTCTTTACAGGAAAGGAAAACCGTATCACCGGTCTTATCATCCCGGTCGGCATCCTTTAGGCGGGCGTTTTCCACCAGATCGTCCAGCTCGCGCACACGGCCGTTGATGCCGTAGTATTGATCGATATAGCGGTCATATTCGGCCTCGGCTTCGTCGATCCCCTGATAGGAAAAAAAGGCATAGGAGCCGAAGGTTTCATTTTTGGTCTGGTAGATCACATAGTCAATGTAGTTTTTGGGAAATTTTTCCAGCAGGTCTTCCCTTTCCGCGGCGATGCAGAAAGTATCGTCCAAAAGCTTCCAGATCTTCATGGGAAGATAGTGGTGATCCATCAAAAAGACCAGCAGGCGTTCCCGTACTTCCATGGTGGTATCCAGGCCGATGCAGAGGGGATCGTTCAGTTTTTCCTTCCAGGCCTGTACATCGGTGCGCAGATCCATGTAGCGGTACAGTTCGCGGATCTGATCCACCCACAAGTCGATCTCGTCTTTCGGTTTTTCGTCTTCCGCATCTTTTTCGGTATCGCCCCCGTTCTTCAGATAAGCAAGAACAAATTCATAAGCTTCCCGTAGAGCCTTAAAGCCCTCCGGGTCATCCTCCGGATTGTGGGCGGGCAGGAGTTCGCGGTAGCGTGCTTTTACGGCAGACGCGTCCTGCGTCGGCTCCATTTCCAATATATACCATGCTTTTGCGATATCCATGCTGCCAATATCCTCCAAGGCCAAAAATATACAAATATCATTATAGTGGAAATCGGTGGGATATGCAAGTTTGGGAGAGGTCCTACCGGGAAACGATCCATGATGAGATAAAGTGGCTGAAGGAAACAGGGAAGATCGCCTGAATTTTATACGGAACAGGAGAGGAGGCAGGAACATGGCGGATGTATGTGTGATCACAGGCGGCGGAAGCGGTATGGGACTGGCTGCGGCAGCGTAAGTGAAACGGCCAAAGCGTTTTCACCGGCCAGGTAATCACGATCATAAGTAAAGGTATATCCCTCATCCGTTTCACATAGGATACCTGCGTGCCTGGACTGGACAAAGATTTTGGCTTTTCGCAATTCACTGTTCATCATCTTCCTCCGGCGGTATTCTGCCCGGTACGGCCTCCATTCCAAACATGGACAACGCCTGATTGACCTTATCCATTCGCAAGGTTTCTTTTCCCTGTTCCAGTTCACGGACAAAGCGGAGTCCGAGTCCGGAGCGGAGTGCAAACTCTTTCTGCGTCAGTTTTGCTTCACGTCTTTTTTCTTTAATAAATTGCGCGATCCTGTTTTTTTGTTTCATACCAGAATAATACACCCTTACGGGTACAAAATCAAGCCATAATGTTAAAATTATACCCGTTAGGGTGTGAATATATGAAAAGCGGTGGATAATATACCTGATAGGGTGTATTTTTTGCTTTATACAGTTCCGGGCATTGTCTATATCGCTTTATTTCTAATTATAAAATCTAAAGGCTGAGTATATAGAAATAAATAACCCCGTATGCTATGATAGAATGAATAAATAAGTGGTGAAATAACAGTAAAACAATGTATATACAGTACATTAAAGAGATTAAAACCATGATGTAGAAAGTGTTGAAAATATTCCTTAAAAGGAATATAATGTAGACATATGTTTTTGTTTGGAGGTATATATGAATTTTGTAACGACTACCGAAATGGCTGAAAAATGGAACATTTCCAGAAGAAGAATCACCTGTTTATGCGGTGAAGGGAGAATCGAAGGAGCTGTTTTAAAGGGTAATACCTGGCTGATTCCTGATATAACTGAAAAACCGGATGATCCGCGCCGTATTAAAAAGAATATGCAGAATACATTTTATAATATAGTGTATCCGATTAAAGAAAAAAAGTTTTCAACTATTGAATTATTCGCAGGTGCAGGTGGATTAGCTCTGGGTGTAGAAGATGCCGGCTTTAAGACAATTGGATTGATAGAATTTGATAGAGATGCATGCGATACATTAAAGAAGAACCGGCCTGATTGGAGAGTGATTTGTGATGATATTGCTAATATTTCCAAATTGGATTTAGAGGATTATTTTGAAATCAGGAAAGGTGAATTGGATTTATTATCTGGTGGAGCACCTTGTCAGGCATTTTCATATGCAGGTAAAAGATTGGGACTTGAAGATGCAAGAGGAACATTGTTTTATCACTATGCAATCTTTCTTAAAAAATTACAGCCAAAGATGTTTTTGTTTGAAAATGTCAGAGGATTATTAACGCATGATCATGGCAAGACATATCAGACTATGCTTGAGATTTTTGAGAGTGCGGGATATGATATCCAAAAGCAGGTTTTAAATGCCTGGGATTATGGAGTAGCGCAAAAGAGAGAACGTCTTATCACTATAGGTATCCGGAAAGATTTAAAAGAAAAAATATCATTTGAATTTCCCGAGGCGCACGAATACAAGCCCGTATTAAGAGATGTTTTGGAAAATGTTCCTGAGAGTGTAGGCGTACCATATGGAGAGAATAAAAGAAAACTTTTTGAACTTGTACCAGCAGGTGGTTATTGGAGAGATATAGATCCGAAATTAGCGAAAGCATATATGAAGAGTTGCTGGGACATGGAAGGTGGAAGAACCGGAATTTTAAGAAAGTTGTCAATGGATGAACCTTCTTTAACGGTATTAACATCACCGTCACAGAAACAAACTGAAAGATGTCATCCCTTGGAAGCGAGACCTTTTACAGTCAGAGAAAACGCCAGATGTCAATCGTTTCCGGATAGTTGGGAGTTTTGCGGAAATGTTATGTCACAGTACAAGCAGGTAGGAAATGCTGTTCCGGTTAATCTTGGATATGAAGTAGCCAATATGATATATGAAGCATTGGAAGGAGATGAGAACTAATGAGTTGGGAGTTATCATTTATTTCAGAGAAAGATTTTATAGTAAGCGCAATTATTTATTGCGCTTACTATATATGCGGATGAAACGGGTAAGATGTTCCCGACGGAAAAATACCTTAAGAGCGGATGGGGAGGGAGATGACACATGCCGGAAATTATCGTGGGCTTTGGAACCTTAAATCCGGTCAGGTTTAAGGAAAAGGGATGCGATACGGAGTTTTCTGCCCGTATTGCCGGTTCTTTTTATATAGAAGATTATCCCGTGGAAGCATTCGGACAGACCGATGAAGAGAGAAAGGCCGGTCTGAAAAGATTTGGAGAGCAAGCGATCACGGAGATCCTCGGGAAATGGGATGAATTCGGTATCGCATTGGCTTCAGAAGGGAGCGCGAAACTGGAAAGCCTTCTGAATGAGGCTCTTAAAGCAAACGGCATAAGCGGAAGGGCTGAGGTCAGAAACATCATTCTTGCGGATGAAGTAAGTGAACTTTATCAAAAGCAGATCACAGAGCCATTGATAGAAGCGAGAAAACAGAAAAGAACAGAAGAACTAGAGCAGAAACTGCAATCCGTAGAGGAACTGCACGGAGTGCTCAGGGAATTTTGCTATAATACTTCCACGCATGGGATGATGGCGGGTTCAGGTTCTGTTTATCACAGAAAGATCGAGTGGAAAGATGACGGCATGGTGGTCTACACTTCTGATCGGGGAAATGGTGATAAGAGTGTGTACCGTATCAGCCCCGAGACCGCAAAGAAGGTTTCTGACTTCGTTTCTGAACAAAAACTCGCTGCACTTGCAAAACTTGATATCAAGACGGCTCAGGTATTTGACCATTTTACAAGCGCAGTTATCGTAATGACCTTTGATGACAGCAGTATCGGAGGAGATGCGGAGCATATGATCTGTCTTGATTGCGGTGCATCCGGAATGACCTTTGAGAAAATAGAAAAAACAGTACAGGAACTTCTGGAGGAGTGCAAAAAGACGGGAGAACTCATAAGCAGCGACATAAGCAGAGAGATGGCAGAACGCATCGGCATTTTGCCCGGATTTATGGGAAATGCAATGATGGGAATGGGAATGTATATGGCAGCCGCTTCGGAAAATGAAAAATGGATCTGTTCCTGCGGAAGAGAGAATTTCAGCAAATTCTGCACAGACTGCGGGAGCCCTAAACCGGACGGTTGGATGTGTGCCTGCGGGACTTTTAATAAGGGCAATTTCTGTACCGAATGCGGAAAACGTAAGTAACGGGTAACTGTTCAGAACCCAGGGGGGTCTGACAGTTACACAGAAACTTCTTATATGAAGACCGGCAGGGAAATGAGTTTCCGAAGGGCGATCAAATACCAGACGGATCAGTTGGCTGATGCGATCCTGCAGAATGATGCCGGAATATATGTTCCGTGCAGGATCAGGTGATGCCTATGGTTAAAAGTGATAAAGCTGTATATCATGTTTTGGTGATTTATGACATAGTGAATGACAAGAGAAGAACCAGGTATGCGGATTTTCTGAGTGGATTTGGATACCGGGTGCAGAAATCCTGTTTTGAGGCGGTATTGTCAAAGAAATTGTATAAAAGCATTATCAGGAAGACGCCGGAATACTTTGATAAAGAGGAGGATTCCATACGGATATACATATTAAGTGATAACAGTCATATAGCGGCTTTTGGAACGCCGGAGGAATTGATCTATGAGAAAGCCGGAATCCTTTAAAATATGCGGAATGCGGCGCGTGCCGAAAGATAAGGAAAAAATGGACATTATCGTGGATTTGGAGTATAATATAGAAACAATGTATAAAATGTGGCGCAAAGAGGGTTTTAAGAACCTATAAATATTGCACTTAAAGCCACAGTGTTGAGGAGAAAAGCCCGAAATAGTGGGCAATAACTTCCCAGGACGTACGGATGACACGTATGTTATCTTGTTGAGGAGAAAAGCCCGAAATAGTGGGCAATAACCGCCATATTGAATACCTCCTCATTCATGACTACTAAGTTGAGGAGAAAAGCCCGAAATAGTGGGCAATAACTTTTTTCGTTCAATTCTTCAAAATTTACCATCAGTTGAGGAGAAAAGCCCGAAATAGTGGGCAATAACCCATCCCAGTCCACATGGTACTGAACCATTACAGTTGAGGAGAAAAGCCCGAAATAGTGGGCAATAACAATCAGCCTCCCAGTGTCCTTCATCATGAGTGAGTTGAGGAGAAAAGCCCGAAACAGTAGGCAATAACCGGGTGTTTCGACATTAGCAGAAGATGTCCCCGGTTGATGCTATGGCAGTATTCTGGTACGGGGCTTCATTGGCCTTTGGCCATAACTTTTATGGCAAAGCAGAACATAGAAGCAACTGTTGCAGAAAAGATACGGACTGAAAAGAAACCACCTTTGTGGTTTCTTTTTTTGTGTCAACAAACTGCAACATAAAGGATGCGGTAAATGCACAATAAATGCAAAATAGATATTGATAATATACATATAGAACAAAAACTGAGTGTAAAAGAAAGGAAGGTATTTTACGATGAAAAATCACAATTTCAGGAGTAATGCAGTAATTATTGCAGCAGCCATTTTAGTTGTACTTTCTGTATTTGGGAGAATCGGATCTTTATCCGGGAGAGCCAATCCTGTTTCCGCACCGGTAAAGGGTACGGTTGCCCAGATGGTAAATGCCTTTGAGGACAAGGAGCCGCGCATTGATGTGGATCATATCAATGTGAAACTTCAGGATATGGGCGAACTGACAACAGCGGAGCTGGCGTATGATGGCATGCTTCAATATGAAAAGGGAAATATCCCGCTGATCACAAAGCATGGATTTTTGATGACATATTCAGCATACGCCAGAGCGGGGATAGATTTTTCACAGGTTCGTGTCAGGCTGAATGGAGATGGCGTAAAAGTGATCTTGCCAAAGTCAGAGGTACAGCTTGTGTATGTAGATCCGGAAAGCATCAGTTTTTATGATGAGAGTCACGCATTGTTTCAGGGGGATGAAAAGGAGGATCTGAGAACGGCGTTAATAGAGGCGGAGGCGGATGCAAACGAGCATATGGATTTTGATATGGTTTTATCGCGGGCGGATAGCAGGGCGGAACAGATGATCTGTGATGTGATCTCGGAATTGGCAGGAGATATTGATATCGTGGTGGAGAGACGGTAGAAAAGAACGGAATACAAAGCAATTCCCGGCAGTCCGGTCTATGATTTTGTGAAAACTGCACAAAATCATAGAAAAACTATGGTGATGACAGAAGATGAAAACGATAAGATTTATGCTATAATGTAACTATTGTATAACGATTCATAAATCAACCAAGGGGGTACGAAAATGAAGATTTCAAAAGTAAGAGAAAATAAGGGAAAGCTGACCATTAATGCAAAGACGGCCATCGTTTCAGAGAAGAATGTGCAGGAAGGCATATTATACACGGATCCGTCCAGACAGGGGATCGGACGGAAAAGCGCCGAGGATCGTGACCGGTATATTGATGACCGTATCAGGCGTTCCAAGGTGCTGTATACAATCTTTAATGAAGAAAAAAGCAGCGGGAAAAAAGATGAAGATGCAGCAGCGTTAAAAATGATCAGTTCGATATGGAAAAAGGCGGTCAATCTATCCAGGATGCTCAAAGAAAATGATGCCGTATTTGAGGCCTATGCGGAAAAAAGCCTTGCAAACCGCAGATCACATATAGAACAGTCTCCTGCCTTCACGGAACTGCCGATACGCTGCAATGTCCAAAAAGCAGCAGAACTGCAGAATATTATCTGTAAAGAAAACCTGCTCAGCAGGATGAAGTCTGAAATCTCATCTTACCGCACCCCGGCAGAGATCACAGAGCACAATATAGATGATATCATAAACCGGAGGCTGAAAAAAAGCCTGTGCAGGGAATCTGCGAAAAAGGGATTAAAGGCTCTGTTAATGGAAGCATTCTGCCGTGATCATCAGGTGCCGGCTGATGTGGATATACAGAGGGATTTTATCGATCTGATGCTGGAGGACTATTACCGTGTCCGTGTGAAAGGACAGGTTGCAAGATCCATAAAGAATAAAAATATGCCGGTACAGCCGACAGCCGGGAATGAAAACGTACATTTTGCGATACCGGTCGCGGAGAAGAATACGAAAGCCGGAAAAACGAAAAAAGAAGAGCAGGAGGCGTTTAATGCATTTCTGTCTTCTTATGCTGATCTGAATACAGAGAATAGAAACCAACAGTTATTGCGTCTAAGGAGGCTTGTGAACCTGTATTTTTACGGGGCAGGGGAAACGACGGATCCGGATGTCTGGGAAGATCATGCCAGGCATAGAGCGATCAAAGAGGCATTTATCGATGCGCCGAAGGAGGTAAAAACGGAAAATCCGTCTGAAAAACGCAGAGCAGAGAAGGAAAGGGAGGAGAAGATACGGGAGTTATTCCGAAATAAAAATATTGCATGTTACAGAGCGGCGATCGCAGAAGCGGAGAAAGACAATAACGGGCGGTGCTTTGAGAATCTTATACCGGAGAAAGACCAGCCAGGTGTGCCGTTCTCAGAGAAAGACCATAGCGGACGGTTCTTTGAGGATGGGATGCTGAACCGGTTTTTTATCCACAGGATGGAAAGCGCTTTGGAAAGGATCTATACGCATTATAAGAACGGGCAGGAGTATAAACTGCAGACAGGCTATCTGAGTGAAAAGATCTGGAAAGATATGTTGAACTACCTGTCCGTAAAATACATTGCCATAGGGAAAGCGGTCTATAATTACGCAATGGATGAAACGGCAGACAAGTCGGAGGTGATCGAACCCGGAAAGATCAATGAAGCATATGTTTCCGGGATCAGTTCTTTTGATTATGAACTGATCAAAGCAGAAGAAATGCTGCAGAGAGAAACCGCTGTTTATGTTGCCTTTGCTGCCCGGCATCTGGCGCATCAGACGGTTGATCTGGATGAAAAAAATTCGGATTTTCTGCTGCTGAAAGAGAAAGGAAAGATGAAAGACGGTCAGCCGGCAGAGGATAATATCATAAGATTTGTGAAAAAAGATATTGATCTAAAGAGAGTGATCCTGCAGTTTTTTGGCGGAAGATCGCAGTGGCAGGATTTTCCTTTTGACAGATATATGGCGGATGGAAAAGATGACACGGATCTGTTATATGTTTTGAAGTCAGTGATCTATTCCATGCGTAACGACAGTTTTCATTATGCGACGGAGAATCATGACGAGGGATCATGGAATAAAGTGATCAGGGATCTGGTCAGTTCCATGTTTGCGTATGAGGCGGAAAGGATATCGGCAGTTCAGAAGGATAAGTTTTATACCAACAATCTTCCGATGTTTTATTCACAGAAGGATCTGAAGCAGACTTTGACAGGCTTATATCGGGAGCATGTTGAGCGCGCATCGCAGGTGCCGTCTTTCAATGCCGTGTTTGTACGCAAGAAATTTCCGGATACGGCGGTAAAAGAACTTGGGATCAATGAAACAGGCATGAGCGAGGAACAGAAACTGAAATTTCATAATGCCCTGTATTATATGTTTAAGGAAATATATTATAACCTTTTCCTGCAGGATAAGAAGGTGCTGGATCGTTTTGTGCAGTTTTCTACGGCGGCGGCAAACGGATATAGCAGAACGCGCGCAGATGAACTGCGAAAAGACAGACAGAAAAAAGAGGAATATAAGAGATATGAAGCGGAAAATGATTTTGCGCAAAGGGTGCTTTCTATACAAAACGCCGTGAAAGAGATCACCCTTCCGCAGATCTGCCAGATGATCATGACGGAGTATAATCAGCAGAATGCAGGCAATAGACGTAAAAAGTCGGCAGAAGGAAGTAAGCGGAATCCGGACAGTTATCAGCACTATAAAATGCTGCTTCTGGGAAATCTGAAAAAAGCATTCATTCAATACATAAAAGAAACGCAGAAGTATCTTCTGGAGCCGGATACACATTCGGCAGACAACAAATGTACAAAGGAAGAGTTTCTTCCTGATTTTTCGGGGGTGGTACAGCCTTATAAAAAACTTTGCGATAAAATGGCATTGTCCCCCGAACTGCAGAAGTGGTATGTTGTCGGGCGTTTCCTTAGCCCGAAGCAGGCAAATCATTTGCTGGGTTCCCTGCGCAGTTACAAACAGTTTGTCCGGGATATTTACCGCAGGGCGGCTGAAACCGGTGTGAATATAAATCAAAGGGTATCTGCGGACAGGATCGCAGGCGTTGAGATCAGGGATATGGATGCCGTTTTGGATCTTTGTGTAAAATTATCCGGTACAACCTCGAATATTCTGGAGGATTATTTTGAGGATAAGGAGGATTACGCGAAGTATCTTGTGAATTATCTGGATTTTGAATACAAAGAGGGGGAATATGCCTGGGCACTGAAGGAATTCTGCAATGATACCCTGACGGCAGAGCAAAAGATCAGTATTTACTATGATGGTGAAAACCCCGTTATGAACAGGAATATCGTTCTCTCCAAACTGTTTGGCGAGGAAAGCCTGTTAAGTAATATAGTTACCCGTGTAAACAGGGCGGACTTTAAAGAATACTATCAGGTGCAAAAGGAAATACAGGCATTTCAGACCAAAGGTATTTTTGATACTGAAGATGAACAGAAAGCCATCAAACGCTTTCAGGAGATCAAGAACCATATAGAATTCCGGGATCTGGTGGATTACAGCGAGATCACGGATGAACTGCAGGGACAGCTGATCAACTGGATCTATATGCGGGAGCGGGATCTGATGTATTACCAGTTGGGATTTCATTATACCTGCCTGCATAATGATACGGAAAAACCGGAAGCATACAAAACAATACAGTATAAAGGAAAAAGGATCGATAATGCGGTATTATATCAGATCTGCGCAATGTATACCAATGGGTTGGAACTGTATTACTTTGATCCGGAAAAGAATAAAATGGATAAAGTAGGCGGAAGTCAGTCAACAGGCGCTAAAATAGGAGGATTTCTTAAGTATACGAAAGGATTGAAAGAGGAATGCACGTATTACACAAGTGAAGAACAGGTCTATAATGCAGGGCTGGAATTATTTGAAAACATTAAGGAGCATAATGACGTAACAGAATTAAGGAATTATATAGAGCACTTCCGCTACTATGTAAAACAGGACAGGAGCATGCTTGATATCTACAGCGAAGTGTTCGACCGCTTCTTTACTTATGATATGAAGTACAGAAAGAATGTTCCAAACATATTGTACAACATATTGCTGGGATATTTTGTAAATGCCAGACTGGAATTTGGCAGCGGTACGAAGCGTATCGGAAGCAGCAAAAAAGAACGTGCAAGCATAGGCATTTCGGAAAAAGGCGGTATGATCTCCGATACATTTACATATCAACTGAACAATGCCGAACCGATCGCATTGGAGGCCAGAGGACGACGGTATCTGGAAACCGTTGCCAAACTGCTGTATTATCCGGAAAAACCGAATGTGGAAGCAATGGTAAAAGACGATCCTAAAAATAAAAAGAAAGATGATAAAGGTGATGGCAAAAACAATTACCGTACAGGAAATAAAGAGAGCAAAGAAGATCGTAGGAATTACGAGGACTATAAAAAGAAGAACAGGAAAAGCGGCGGTGTCACATTAGGGGATGTAATAGACTGGGATGCCATAATGAAGCAATTGAAACAATGATCCGGAGGTGGGAAAATGATAACGATCTCTTTTGATGAACAGGGAAAATTTGAAGATCATACAGACAAAACCACTTCTCTGATCGCCGGGTTTTTATTTGACGATAAGGATATTGCCGGTGAAAAAGAGAGGGAACTGAAGAGGATCGAATGCTATCTGAAAAAGATATGCAGCAATGCAAAGGAGTCTTTTCCGGGAGCGTTTCATTATGATCCTGTTGCCCGCAGGGGAAGGTCGGTAAAGGTACAAAAAGACTTTGGCAGCACATTGGCAGAATTTCTGGAAAAAGGAACCTATAACCGCAATGACTTGTGCGCGGAAAAAAGACAGGGGGAATACCATGCATTTGCGTATATAAAAAGCAAAAATGGAAAAGAGGATTTTCTGCAGAGCGGAACCAGTGACAGTACCAGGGATACGATGTACAGCAATCTGTATATCCATATGGTCAATGACGTGATCTACAGGATGATCTTTGATAATCCCTGCATCGAAAGGATAGACCGTGTTTCATTTGATCTGCCGTCCAGAGTATATGTGGGCAATCTGACGGTGGAACAAAAGAAAAAATTTGCAAGCCAGGGATTTCATTTGGATAAAACGCAAAGCCGGATCTATGTTACAGGTACAGAAACTTATCGGGCCAGCATAGAAAGAGAGATTTTTCATTCCGGCAGGAAAGATCTGAAGATTGAAGATCTTTCGGTGAGATCTATCAGTTATCAGACGGCAGCAGAGGAGGAGACCCTTCAAAGCGGTTTTTTGTATATGTCAGACCTGTTGTGTTCCGTGATAGGGGACAATTGTTCCACTGAGCGGATAGGAAGTATTCCGACCAAAATGAATACTATATGCGGGAAGAAAAACATGGTATTTTATTATGATTCTATTGATACCTGTTATTCAAATGCATCCTCCGCGGTAAACAGCAAAGATTATATCCGGGCGTTAAATCTTGTGTTTGACGGTATGCGGCAGGCGGCGGATTGTGCGGAGCACTATAAAAAGAAGTGGTTTCCGCTGCTTTTGGAGAAGATGAAACGGGAAGTCAACATATCAGACTTTGCAAAGTGCGTGGAAGCGCTTGGCGATATTTCCAAAACAAGCAATCTGGAACAGGACAGGCTGCTGTTTATCTGTAAGCAGCTGGAAAAAATGAAAGACGGCCTCGCCTTTTCGGATGAAGAAGAAAAGCGGATTTTGTATGACTACTATAATACCTCGGCTACGGCATACAACCATCTGGCAAGGACAAAAGAGGCAAAGAAGGCGCTGAACCGGGCAAGAAAATATCTGCCTTTTGTTACACTGGAAAACCGTCTGGATGTCGCAAACCGTGAAGCGGTTGCCTATTGTGATGAACTGAATTTTCCGATGGCAAAAGATATTGCGGAAAGATCAAAAAAGGCCTGGGATGCGGTAGTGGAAATACGGCAGGAACTGTTTGGGGAAAAAATAATGGGCATGGGTGCCAGAAAAGCATACAGCCAGTTGGGACAGGTATATGCTTTTGCCGGGGATGACAGGGCGGAAGATGCTTTTCTGAGATCGATCGGTGAGACGAATGACCCGAATGCGATGATATCTCTTTCTTATCTGCTGCATTATTACGCGGAAACCGGAGACCATGATAAATTTGAGCGATATGCAAAACAGTATTTTGGCGGCAAAGAAAATATCAGAGAGTGGCTGCACTATCTGATCGCAGAAGGGACAAAAGGGAGAAACGCGCTGCTTTCCATGAAATTTGCTTTGTATGTTTATGTGAAAGGCTTGTATTTATTCTACATGGATGTATTGAAAACAGAGCCGGATCTGTGCAGTGAACTGATGGAGATCGGAAAAACGGTATCCGAATATGGTTTTGACGGGAGAGCGCAGATGAACGGTCATCCGTGGGAGATCATCTATAAATACCTGGCTTTGGTCGCGCGGGAATTGGGAGAAGATAAAAAAGCAAAGAATTTTATGCATCGCGCAGAAACGGCATTTGATTTTGAACCCGAAGGCCTTTTGAAAGCGATCATCCTGTATGGTAAGCTGGAATACACGGAGAGCGCAAAAAAGAGAAAAGCAAATGAAGTGAAAGATCTAAGCGCTCAGTGCTGGGAAGAGATCATGCAATTCAGTTCTTCCGTGCGGAGGAGATATCATGCTCTACAGAAAAGGACGAGGGATGATCTGGGTGCATTAATGACTTATATGTATCATTGATGCAACTGTCAGAACACAGGGGGCTGACAGTTATTCATGGAATGTGATGGACTGAGGGAGAGCCATGGCTGATACCATAAAAAACGGAAGTGAAAAAACACTGCGTTTTATAGAACTGTTAAAAAAAGCCGAAGGAAAGCCCGTCACCACGGGTGAACTGATGCGCCTGCTGGATTGCAACAGAAATTCCGTAAATAATTATTATAAACGATGCGTACAGGCGGGCAATCCGGTAAAGAAAACAATGGTAATACATGAGACCGGCTACTATCTGGAATGTGATTCCGATACCTACGAACCGATGACGGCCGATATGGTCAGGAAATACCTGATCATGCAAAAGATCAGGCCGGGAGAGCAGAAGAATAAGGCTTTCCTGTTGGGGAAAAACATTTTGGATGAGGAAGCCAGGGAAGAGATTACGGATGCGGTTGGAGTAAGAGGACTATCCAAATACTATTCCATGATCGATGAACTGGAAAAGGAAGGTGAACTGTGCCTGATCGATGGAAGGTATTATCCGGGAAGAAAAAAGATACCGGTAGATAAGTACCTGGATATGGATACAGCCTTTGAATACCTGGAAAGACTGTCCGTACTGCCGCCCGGGCACTACGGTCAAAAACAGATCGCCTCGATCTATGAAAAGATCAATACCATTCTTGAAAACGGCGACAAAGACGATGATGCGTATGTGGTGCTGGGCAGGAAATACTCGGTTTTTAACAGGATCAGGGAATTGCTTGAATCATTGTATACAGTGGACTATATCCATAAGCCGGTCAGGATCAGTTACCGGGGCAAGGGCGGAGCGGAGATTCAGAATACCATAGCTGTCGGCCTGGTATGTTATTGCCCGGAAAAAGACAAGTTATATATCATAGGAAAAAAATGCGGCAGCGGCGCGGTCATAAAGGCGGATGCCGTATCCGGCCCGTCAAAAAAAGAGTTAATGATCTTTATAGATGCGGAAAAAATAAGAAAAGTAGAAGAAGAGAAGGGGGTAAACCGCAGTTATCAGAGCAGGGAATATATGAGTGTATTTCATAAAATGTTCAGTATCGGGAACAGCCATGACATGGAAAAAGGAAAAGTCTCTGTTTCGTTTTTGCGGGAAGACTATATCGAGGAACGTTTGGAAGATCTGTGTGAATACAGAAAAGAAAGCGGGGCGCATATAGAAATAGAAGATGACCGGATCATATATTACGATGATATTATGGGGCTGGATGATTTCTTTCGCTTTTTAAGACAGTTTACCGGAAAATACAGGATCATCCGATCCGATATCTTAAAAAAGAAAAAAGCGGATTCCATTGAACTGATGCTGCGCAACTATTCAGAACAGACCGGGATACCGGATCCTGTGTGTACAGAGGTGAAAAAACAGAATGCATGAACTGGCTAACCCATACAACAGACTGCAGAAATACTTTTTTATCATAGAAGAATTAAAACAGGAGATCCGGGTGGGTGGGGAATACCGTATTCCTCTGCGGGATATTTATTGCCGGGCGGATGTTCCGATCGAAACATTCCGTTCGGATATCTCCTGTCTGGCAGAGGTGGCTGAGAACAGGTTTTTGCTGGTTTCTGATGACGAGATCATTTCCGACCGGTATCTGAAGGAAAACAGGTGTGACTGGAACGCGCTCAGAAAAGATATGCTGAAAGGGGATTATGATACGGCGGCTCTGGAATTGTCGGATATTGGTGAAGGCGTGAGTATCCCATTGACCAGGGATGAAGAAGAAGTCCTGGAACAGATCGTATGGGCGGGGCGGGGAAAGAAAAGAAAATACAGGCCGTTTCTGATCAAGGACAGTTACCGCTTTATCATATCTGATGAAAAACAGATCAGGGATATGCTTTATGAGATCCGGAATGCCATAAAAGCACACAAAAAGATCAAAGTAAGACTGAAAAAAGAGAAAAAGGTTTATGTGATCATGCCGGTGAAACTGCTATATGATGCAACGGAAAATCTGTATGCGGTCCTGTTCTGTGAGAATGATGAGATCCGGGCATTCCGGGCAGATCAACTGGAAACGGTACAGGTGGAAAAGAAATGCGACTGGCCGGACGATATCGAAAACAAACTCGCGGTCATCCATAATCTGTGGGGGCTGGATATCCATGATCAGCCGCTTAAAGTAAAGGTGAAGATCTATGCGATGCATGGCAGGGGGAATGTAGGGCGGTCAGTCAGAAAAGATCTGGAAAACAGAAAAAACGGAAAACTGTATGAAAAAGGCGGTTTTCTGTATTATGAAGATATCGTATATGGAAAAGAAGCCTTTTTACGCTGGGTGTTTAGTTATGGAAGTTCGATGGTGGTAGAAAAACCGGCGGCTTTAAGGAAAGAGATCGTTTCCATTTTGGAAAACTTTCAAAAAATGGAAGATTAACTGCATGTATTCTCTCATGCTTGCACTTTGTGTGATAGAATATGTAAAAAGTGCTGTAACTGTCAGGATCCGGGGGGCTCTGACAGTTACAAAAGCCGAAAGACTGATGGTATCAGTTTTCGGCTTTTTTGCGTTTTCGGTGGCGTGCGTTTCTATAGGGTATCTATACGGCCCATCCTGCTCTTCAGAACAGCCCGAAGAAAGAAAAAGGACACATAAAAGAGGTGAAACAGACAGTAGAAAAACCATAAAAAGTATGCTACACTATCTAAAGATATCATTTGGGGATGGCAGGGAAGGGGAACTGACATGTTGAAAAACATCGAGGTATTGACACATAGCAGCATTCGTATCCAAAGCAGTTCAAAGACGGTCTATCTGGATCCGTTCCAGCTGCGGGAGGAGCCGCATGATGCGGATTTTATTTTCATCACGCATGACCATTATGACCATTTTTCGCCGGAGGATATCCAAAGAGTGTGCAAAGAGGGCACGATCCTGGTAGTTCCGGAAAAAATGGCAGGCAAAGCGGAAGCCCTTGCATCTTCCGTGGCCAGGATCTATACGGTAAAACCGGGTACTTATCACGAAGTGAACAAGATGGAATTTGAAACGGTGCCGGCCTATAACCTGTTGAAACCGTTCCATCCCAAGAGCGCGGAATGGGTGGGGTATATCCTGCGCATGGGCGGCAAACGCATCTACATCACAGGGGATACCGACCTGACCAAAGAGGCAAAGCAGGTGAAATGTGATATCCTGCTGGTGCCGGTGGGCGGCACCTATACCATGGATGCCAAAAAGGCGGCCGAACTGGCAAATGCCATCGAACCGGAGCGGGCGATCCCCACGCATTACGGGACGATCGCAGGCAAGCCGGAGGATGCGGATACCTTTGCGGATAACGTATATCCGCATATCAAAGTGGAGATCATCAAGCAGTATTAAAGAACAACTGCAAAATAAATTTCTGATCTGTTGATGAACAGATCCTGACCCGACAGGGAATCATATGAAACAGGGGTAAAAGGGGTTATATGGCAACATATGTCATGGGGGATATCCATGGAGAATATGACAAATTCATGGAGTTGTTGGAAAAGATCGATCTGAAGGATACGGATACGCTGTATCTGATCGGGGATGTGATCGACCGGGGGCCGCATCCGGTCAAGGTATTGCTGAAACTGATGGAGATGCCGAATGCGATCCCGATCCTTGGAAATCATGAATTGATGGCGCTGCAGTGCATGAAGTATCTGATGAAAGAGATCACAGACCAAAACATCGAGGAACTGGATTCGGAGGCGATCAATGACCTGCTGATCTGGCAGGGGAATGGCAGCATGACTACAACAGATGAGTTTCGCCGGCTGGACCGTGAGAGGCAGCAGGAAGTCTATGATTATCTCAGGGATTTTCTGGTTTATGAGGAACTGGAAGTAAACGGACAGAAATATCTGCTGGTGCATGCGGGACTGGGGAATTTTTCGCCGGAAAAGGAGATGGAAGACTATTCCCTGATGGAACTGGTGTGGGACCGGGCGGATTTTGAAGAACAGTATTTTGACGATGTGTATGTGGTATCCGGGCATACGCCCACGCAGCTGATCGAGGAAAATCCGAAGCCGGGATATATCTACAGGGCAAACAATCACATCGCGATCGATTGCGGTTCCTGTTTTAAGGGCGGACGCCTGGCAGCGATCTGTCTGGATACGGGGGAAGAGTTTTACTCTTCCGAAAATGACGGGAGTGAATAGTGATCTACCGCCTGGATGATGAACTGAATATTTTTCCGCCGCCGGAGGATGCGGAGGAGGACGGATTGCTGGCGGTGGGCGGGGATCTGTCACCGGCAAGGCTGGTCAACGCGTATCTGCATGGGATCTTTCCGTGGTACAATGAGCCGCCGGTTTTGTGGTGGTGTCCGAAAGAGCGCTTTGTGATCTTTCCCAGGGAGATCCATATCTCTGCTTCCATGAAGAAATTTATGAGAAAGACGGACTGGGAAGTGCGCTTTGATACGGCATTTCCGGAGGTGATGCATGCCTGCCGGCAATTGCGCGAGCAGGAGGGCACCTGGATCAATGACGATATGGAGGAAGCCTATGGCAGGCTGTTTCAGCTGGGCTATGCGTCCAGCGCGGAAGTATGGGACGGCGGGCGGCTGATCGGCGGGCTGTACGGCGTGCGCATCGGGCGCTGTTTTTTTGGCGAGAGCATGTTTTCCAAGGCGCCAAATGCGTCCAAACTGGCGCTGATCCGCCTGGCGCAGGTGCTGGCGGAAGCGGAGTTTGCCTTTATCGACTGCCAGTTCCATACGGATCATCTGGAAAGCATGGGCGGCAGATACATCAGTTTAAAGGAGTATACGGAACTGGTGCGGAAATACGGAATACCGGGGTAACTATTAAGGATACGGATAAAAGATGAAAGCAGTATTGATCAGCCTGACAGCAGCAGTGATCTCGGTTCTTTTTGCGGTAGGGCTTGTCGCATTGGCGGTGCGGCTGTCCCAAAAAGCGGTGTCAAAGAAAAAACGGGCGTTTTTTACCCTGCTGACCTGGCTTGTATTTTTTGTATCGGGCGGCGTGGCATATTTTGGCGCCTATTACCATTGCGGGGATGCGGCGCTGCAGGCTCTGCAGAGCGGCAGCGGTGTGTCGGTAGGGCAGATCGACGGGGGCATTTTGTTTGACGGAGCGGGAGAGAAAAGTGTCCTGATCTTTTATCCCGGGGCAAAGGTGGATGAAAAGGCATACGCGCCGCTCTGCCGGCAGCTGGCCATGGAAGGACTGGACTGCATCCTGGTACGGATGCCGCTGCGCATGGCGTTTCTGGATAAGGCGGCAGCAGACAGATATATCGGAAACTACGGCTATGAAGAATATTATGTGGGCGGGCATTCCCTGGGCGGTGCCATGGCGGCATCCTATGCGTCGGAAAATGCAGGGAAGCTTACGGGACTGGTGCTGCTGGCAGCCTACCCGACGGCGCCGCTGGCAAAACTTTCCTTCTGCTCGGTGACGGGCAGTGAGGACAGGGTGATGCGGTGGGAAAACTATGAAAGCGGCAGGGCTTTCTGGCCGGCCGGTGCGGCAGAACTGACGATCGCGGGCGGCAATCACGCGCAGTTTGGGGATTATGGCATACAGAAGGGGGACGGCGCGGCGGCGATCCCTGCGGCAGAGCAGTGGCGGCAGACTGTAGCATTCATCATGGAAAAGACAGCAGACCGGTAACGATGCAGGATACACCGCGATACTGGTTTTTATTGATCAAATGAGGTGAGAACAGCAAGACTGCCGAAGCACAGCGGCAGATGCCCGGATCTTTCAGGATGCGTATTTCAACAGCAGGGCATACCATTCGTTGATCTTTTTGCACATCTCTTCAGAGCCATCCGGATTGTCCGGGTGGTATTTTTTTAACAGCAGGTTGCGGCGCTGTCTGATCTCATCTGCGGTAAAGGGCAGTTCCACGCCAAATACCGATTTGGCCTCTTCCAGAGGGGTGGCTTTCGGAGTGCTGCGGCGGGTACGCCGGTGATGGGCATCCGTACTGCTCCGGTCGTTCTGCGCGCCGGCGTTTTGGGCGTGCTGTTTTCGGGGATCCGTATCCTGGCGGTTTTGCGCGCGGTACTGTTTTTGCGTATCCGCGCTTTGAGGGTTCCGGTCCTTTTGCTGCCGCTGCGCCCCGGTATCCTGGCGGTCCTGCGCTGCGGCATCCCGGCCGTTCTGCGTATTCCGGCGGCTTTGGGAACGGGTGTCGCGGGCGTGCGCATCCGCGCTGCCGGCGGTCTGCTTTTGGGGGGCACGGTCCTTTTGCAGATCGGTACGCTGCGCTGTATAGAGTTCGGGATGTTCCTGCATATCCTTTAAGGTTTCCCGGCACTGTTCGTAACTGTTGGAGAAGGGATAGGTGACCATCTCGCCGATGCCCAGCAGCGTGTCGGTGCCGCGCAGCAGGGGAAAGAACAGGAAAAAGAGCAATACCGTAAGGGCGGCTCCGGCAAACAGGAGCAGATGGGTGCCGCTGCTGCGCAGATGCCAGAGCAGCATGCCGGATACCAGCAGGATCACGATGATCAGGAAGGCGCCGGTGAGGTCGCGGCTTCTGCGCAGGCGGCGAAAGCCCCGGTGCAGCTTGGCGCCCGGGGTGGCGAGGATCATTTCCAGATAAAGAAAGAGTTTGCTCATAGGACACTATCCCCCCACGCTTGTATCGTTATCTGTTATATCGGCAGAATGGATAAGAAAATGAATACTGTTGTCGGAGTGAAAAATGTGTGGTAAGATACTAAAAGTATAGTAAACGACAAAACTATTTTCGTTTTGTCGTTTACTGCGCCGGATTTTGGCCGCTGAAAGCGGCATATTTCCTTACAAAATCCGTGCGCATCCTCGCGGAGCGTTATAGTAAGCGCAATTATTTATTGCGC
>JAFUUX010000118.1 GCA_017471325.1 Lachnospiraceae bacterium
TCGCTTTAAGTTCGGTGTTTTATTTTATTCTGAGGCTTTATTCTTTTTCTGTTCGTCCTTGATACGGTAGTAATCTTCCAGATCCACATCGATCTTTACTCTCGCATCTGGTTTTCGGTTGCTCAAGAGGCACACAGTCTCCACATGCCCGCTCTGCGGAAACATATCACAGCCGCGCACTCTCTTCAGTACGTATCCACCTGCGCACAGGATCTTCAGATCCCTGGCCAGGGTAGCCGGATCGCAGCTCACATACACCACACGCGAGGGCTGCATTTTCAGGATCGTATCCAGGCATGCGCTGTCGCAGCCTTTTCTGGGCGGGTCCACCACGATCACATCCGGGTGCAGCATATCAGACTGCCACCCGCCTTCACCGGTAATCCCCGGCAGCGCCTCCTCTTGAGACAGATGCCGCCCACCCTTTTGGGCTGCGCCGGCATAAGCAACCGACTGTTTCTCATAAAAAGCCGGCAATACCTCTTCCGCTTTTCCCACAAAAAACGCCGCATTATGGATGCCGTTCTCCTGCGCATTCCTTCCCGCATCCGCAATGGCTTCCGGCACGATCTCCACGCCATACACTCTCCCGGCACGCTTCGCCATAAATAAAGATATGGTCCCGATGCCGCAGTAAAGGTCCCATACGCTTTCCGTGCCATGCAGATCCGCGTATTCCAATGCCGTACTGTAAAGTTTCTCCGTCTGCAGCGGATTGACCTGATAGAAGGACAGCGGTGAAATACCAAAATGCAGCTTATCCCCGGTAAACGGAAAGCCGGTTTTTCGCATATCCCGCATCCGGATCGTATCACTGATCTGTTCCTTTCCCCATAGGGTATAGGCGCAATTTCCCATGATCACATTATTCCGCTCCGTATTGCAGCTTACAGAGATCGATGCCATTCCGAAAACCGCCCGCAGGCGCCTGATCAGATCCTCCTGCGCCGGCAGCCATTTTCCATCCTGCACCTGCTTCCGATTGATCACCAGGCACACCATGATCTCACCGCTCGCAAACCCCTTGCGTATCAGGATATGCCGCACGATCCCCTTCCCACTTTCCTCATCATAGGCGCTTACCCGGTTTTCTTTCATATAGGCGAGCACTTCTTCCAGGATCTTCCGGTTTTCTCCTGCCCCCAGAGCACAATCCGTATTTGGCACGATACTGTGGCTATGTGCCGCATAAAAACCGGTAATGATATCCCCAGCCCTGTTCCTGCCCACCGGATACTGCGCCTTGTTTCTATAGTGAAAGGGTTCCTCCCCTTCCCCGTTCATCCCAAGGATCGGCTCCATGACCGCATCCACTGTATCCTCAGCAAACCCACCCAGCCGGATCAGGCTGCCCCGGATCTTATTCTGCTTATATTCCAATTGCTTTTCGTAGGAAAGCGCCTGCAGCTGACAGCCGCCGCACTGCCTGCAGACCGGACATCTGGGGGTCTGCCGGTAAGGTGACGGCTCCAGGATCTCCTCTAAATGCGCATAAGCATAGTTCTTCTTTGCCTTCATGATCTTGACACGCACGGTATCCCCGATCACGGCATCCTTCACAAACAAGATGAAGCCATCCACCCTGCCGATGCCTTCACCTTCATTTCCCATATCTTCTATCTGTACTGTCAGACAGTCATTCTTTTTATATTCCATAATCCCGTGTACGCTTTAAATTGCTGTCCAGAAATTTATTATATCCCAGCCAGCCTTCCTTCTCATTGTTTTCCAGCACTTCCGTAAATGTTTCTATCTTTGCATCCATATTATCCGCCAGATTCAGCGCCAGCGCCTCAATGATCGCCGGTTTTTTGGGTGAACCGTATTCCAGTTCCCCATGATGCGCCAGGATGCAGTGCTGTATCTCTGCAGACAGTTCCGCCGGAAATCCCTCAATCTGTCTGATCTGCTCTGCCACCATCTGCGCACCGATAATGATGTGTCCCAGAAGCTGTCCCTCGTCTGTATAATCATTCTCCGGGAACGCCGACAGTTCCCGCACTTTACCCACATCATGCAAAAGCGCTGCACCCACCAGCAGATTTCTGTTCAGTACCGGATACATTTCACACATATGGCTGCATAAGGATGCCACGTTCAGAGAATGCTCCAAAAGCCCCCCGATAAAGCCATGGTGCACGGTTTTTGCAGCCGATGCTTTTTTGAATTCTTTCGCAAATGCCTCATCACGGAAAAACGCATCCAAAAGCCGCTTTATAAAAGGATTGCTCACCGAATCCACCAGCCCGAGCAGTTCCGTATACATGCCGTCAATATTTTTCCTGGTCATAGGCATATAGTCTGCCGGATCATACTCATCCTCCCGGCACCTGCGTATCCTGGAAAGTTTTGCCTGCCTGGCGTTGTTAAACATGATCACATCCCCTGTGACTTCGATGTAATCTCCCGCCTCATATTCGTGGATGGCCGGGCTGTAGGGTTCCCATACCTTTGCATCCAGCATACCTGTCTTGTCCTGCAGCATTACACTCTCATATGGTTTTCCGTTCTTTGTCTCTGTGGAAAGCTTGGACTTGCAATAGTAAATGCCCTGGATCTTATTGCCCTCCGCCAGATCTTTGATGTACCTCATGTCTTCCTTCCTTTCCGTCTGTCATTCCTTTGATTTCAGTTATTCCAGTACTCCCAGAGTTATGGTGACTTCCATCGTCCTGTATTCCGTCCCGCTTAAGCGTGCATAGGACACCTCGACCACATCCCCCGCCTGGCGCCCCTGCAGCGCATTCATATATTCACTCACGGTCTGTGTCTGGCTGCCGCCGATCTTCTGAATGATGTCGCCCTTTGCCAGTCCTGCGCTCATGGCCGGGGAATCCAACTCCACCTGGCTGACATACACCCCCTGCGGCAGATTCAGTTCCTTTGCCGCCTCCTGCGTCACATCCATGATGCGCAGCCCCAGATAAGGCCGCTCCACATCATTTGACATATTCTCGATCATCTTGCGCACGCTGCTGATGCCATACGCATGGATCATGTTCTCCATGCCCTCTGCATTATAATCCTGGCAAATGATCCCTACCACCTGCCCGCGCATATTGACCAGGATACCGCTGGCATTTTTACTCCCATAAATATCGGTCGTCAGGATCTGATAAACTGCATCCCGCATACTGACAGTCGTCCCCATGGAAGTCACCGCGCCATAACAGATCGATGTACTCCCCAGCGGATTGCCCACTGCCATCACGGCATTTCCCAGGATGCTGCTGACATAGGATGTTCCAAGGACTGCCACCGCGATCTTTTCCCTTGTCGATACACCTACCGAAAGCAATCGTATGGCATATACGCCCAATCCTGTATCGCTGTCCACTGACTTTTCCTGCAGTTCTCCGCTGCTGCCGTCGCAAAAAGTCACACGGATCGATTCCGCGCCTGTCAGTTTTTTGGAATCCGCCAGGATCAGTAATTCATAACCGTTTTCCGCAATGATCAGCCCCATGGTCTGCTGCGTGGACATATACGGCTCGTTCAGCCAGTCCATATCTGCATGCACGCCGGTCACGACCACCTGGCTTTTCTGCACCTCCTCCGAAAGTGCATACAGTTTCCGGTACAGCAAGCGGTAGTCCTCAGGCTCTAACGGAACCGTTTCGTAGATTATGGTATCCTCCGGAATCAGCGGCACATTTGCGGCTACTTCCGCCTGATTCAGGCTTGCACTGCTTTCCGCCGTGCCATTGCCGCTCACCACATCTTCGTCATTTAAACTCATGTTCTCGATGGGGGTTTCAATAACGATCTGTTCCGGTTCTTCTTCATCAGCCGGGATCACGGAAGCCTGCACCGGTTCTTCCTCCACCGCCTGCTCCGGGAGCGATACCACCTTCAGTTCCGTTTCTTCCCCGGAACTGAGCAGCTTGCTGAATACCGGCTCCAGTAAAAGGAAGGTAATGCAGGCGATCAGGCCGAACAAAACAGCCATCCCCGCAGTCAGAAGTGTCCTGCGGATCAGCTTTTTGCGGTTGACCGGCCGTTCTTTGATCTGTTCCCGTATAAAATCATAATCCGTCGCCTGCCGGTTCTGCTCTTTTTTCTCTGCTTCCTGTGGCTTTTCTTCTTTTTTCATCCTGTCATTCATGCTTTATTTTAATTTAACGTAACTATTCAGAACCCCACGGGTTCTGAATAGTTACAATTTAACTTGCTTTTTTCCGGCAAGTGTGCTAGAATAAAAACGCTTTCAAAAACGGGGTCGTAGCTCAGTTGGGAGAGCGCAGCGTTCGCAACGCTGAGGTCGAGGGTTCGATCCCCTTCGGCTCCATTCCCCAAAATGTTAATGATCAGCCCGAAAGTCCTTATTTTACAAGGCTTTCGGGTTTTCATTTTCTTACATGAGATTACGCCGGGTAATGTGAAATAATGTCATTTTTAGTCACGACAAAATCCCATATCAGGCTGTCAAAGTACAACACGCTCATTATACAAAATACATTCTTTTATTGTCTTTGCATATTGTAATAATAGCACAAATCAGGTGTTAGAATTTCCAACGGGCACATGCCTACATCTTGATCTGTCTGGAATTAAACTTCTCCACATAATCAATAAACGCATCCGGCCGCAGCGGCTGCGAGAAATAAAAGCCCTGGATCAGATTGGCACCGGCTTCAAGTACAAAATCCAACTGGTACTTGGTCTCCACACCCTCCTGGATCACATTCACACCCAGACGCCGCAGCATACGGATCGTGTCTCCCAGCAGCATTTTGGAATTCCTGTTTTTATCCGCATCCCACAACAAACCCTTGTCAGACTTGATGTTTAAGAAATCCATGCTGATGATATAGGTCAGGTTGGAATAGCCTGTCCCGTAATCGTCCAGCGAGAATGTAAAACCGGCACGCTTCATATCGTTGATCACGCCTACCGGTGAAGATGCCGCATTTACGGATGCCGTCTCCGTGATCTCCAGATTGATCTGCTCCGGCCTGATATCATACTGCTTCATCAATTCTTCAAAACGTTCCAGCGTATTACCCAGAATGAGCTGATAGATGCTTAAATTCACCTCGATATATTTCAGTCCCAGCCGCTTGACACGTTTTTCCGAAAGGAAAGCGCATACCTCCTCAAAGACCACCAGACCGATCTCACTGATCATGCCGTTGCGTTCTGCGATGGGGATCAGTTCCTCCGGGGAAAGGCTGCCCAGTTCCGGATCTTTCAGACGCAGCAACGCTTCTGCCGAACAGATCTCATTTTTTTCCGCGTCCCAGATTGGCTGATAATACACTTCAAAACGTCCTTCCGACAAAGCGCGTTTCAGGGCTTCCTCCACCTGCACACGCCGCGTGATGAAATACAGTTCCTTCCCACGCTGCACCTGCACTCCCAGATGCTCCACCTCAGCATTTTCCTCCGCCAGTTCCAGCAGCAGATCCGGTTCAGAAAGTTCCTCCGGCACCATGGCCACACGGATCAGGACATTCAGATCCAACGATACATTCTTAAATACCCAGCCGCCTGCAAATCGTTCTTCGATCTTATCAACGATCGCGCCTACCTGCTCCACATCGTGATACAGTACGATCAGTGCCAGGTTGTTCGGTGTCACGCGGTATACCGTGATATCCTTATCCTGCTCCCGCAGCCACACCACCATCAGACGGATCACTTCCGTCATATCGTTGTAATCCAGCATGCGTGTATAAAAACGCATATTGGTCATGTTCAGGCAGATCACGGCATATTTATGATGCGTCCGTATCATACGGATATTGTCATTCTGAAAGGCCCTGCGGTTGTACACATGGGATGTGCCGTCAATGAACTCGTCCTCATTCTCCACCGTCAGCATCACCCCGAGCATGGAAATGGACTCCGCAAACAACTCCACCTTAAGATCCGGGTACAAAAACTGGATCACGATACCTACAAGCGTAAAACTGAAAAAATACCAGAGCGCCAGGTTGGTCGTTCTGGATACTGCTTTCCGGTAACGGATCATATAATACATGCTGACAATCAGATAAAAACCGCTGATCGCATAGATGAGATATTCCAGCGGTGCGCGCTGGAAATTTGACTGCGCGTCATAATAAAACAGCCAGTTGGTCAGGGGATTGGTCAGCACCAGCAGTATCGCCACAAACATCGGCAGCAAAAACTGCGCAAAAAAGCGCTTTCTGCGTTTCACGCCTACACCGTTGACCATCATGATATACATGGAATAAAACGGACTGAGCGTCTGGTGCGCCACCAGAAAAATGACCTGTGTTGCGTACTGTATCACAAACAAAGTGCCCGTGGCAACCAGTGCATTTTCAATATAATTGCTGATAATGTCCGTAACCGCAGAAAACGCAACATTGAGCAGGATCCACAAAAAGATCCTGCTCTGCGCCCTCTGCAGTTCCTTCCTGCTCAGAAAATACACCATGCAGGAAACGGACAGTATTAAAGTGCAAAATAAGAAAACAATATCCGTCATAAAAACTTATACCTTACGGTCACGCACCTCAAGCAGTTTATTCTTCAGCTCCGTTTCCATGCGTGCCATCTCTGCTTCGGCCTGCTTCCGCTTCTCACGCCCCTCCGCCTGGATCTTCATTACCTCATCAAAGGTCGAGATCAGGTTCTGGTTTGTCTTGTTTAGGGTTTCCAGATCCACGATACCGCGCTGTGCCTCCTTCTCGGTCTCGATCGTAGCGATCTTCAGCGCTTCCGCGTTCTTTAAGAGCATCTGGTTGGTCACATCCGTTACCGCGCGCTGTGCTTTGGCCGCCTCTGTCGCATTATGGATGCCCAGCGCAATGACCATCTGGCTCTTCCACAAAGGAATGGTATTGACCACCGTAGAACGGATCTTGTCCACCATCTGGATATCATTGGACTGGATCATGCGGATCTGCGGCGCTGTCTGCATCGCGATGGTCCTGGTCAGTTCCAGATCCACCAGTTTCTTGGAAAAGCGCTCACACATATCCTGATAATCCTTTGCCGCCTGCGCATCCTCCGGCAGTCCGCTGGTCTGTGCCTTTTCACGCATCTGCGGAAGGATCACATTCTCTGCTTCCGCCAGTTTCTTCTTGCCGGCAATGATGTACATGGACAGTTCCTTATAATATGTCAGGTTCATGTCATACATCTTGTCCAGTGTCGCCGAATCCTTCATCAGGCGGGTTTCATGCTCCTGCAGGATGCCAACGATACGGTTGATGTTTACTTCCGTCTTGTCATACTTGCTCTTCATCATCTCCATTTTGTTGCTCTGTTTTTTGAAGAAGCCCTTGATGCCTTTTTCTTCTTCATTATTAAAGCCCTTCAATTCAGATACAACGCCGGTGAGCAGGTCTCCGATCTCTCCCATATCCTTTGTACGTACATTGTCCAGCGCTTTATTAGAGAAATCCGCCATCTTCTGCTGCGTTGCCGCACCATAGGTCATGACCGTGCTGCTGTCCGTGATATCGATCTGCGCCGCAAAATCATCCACCATCTTCATCTCTTCCGGTGTCAGCTGCTGCTCGATCACTTCTTTCGCATCCGCTACTTCCGCTTTCGTTGTCAGCTGGATCTCTTCTTTCTTTTCTTCTTCAGCGGTTCCAAAGGGATTTAAGGTAAGTGTCGGTACTGCCATCCCCCCAGCATTTTCCAAACTGTTTTCTGCCATTGCTCAAACCCTCCTCGTTAATGTTTTGGTAGATTTATTGATTTCCCGTTCCCGGGATCATCTCCGTGATATTCGCATTTGATGTAAAATCATGCCCTGTCAGCCCCTCCTGCGCCAGCAGCGTGCGGATCACCTCCGCATCCGTTTCGATATCCAGGCTCGTATCCTCAAAAAGGCTGTCAAACAGGCGGTCAAACGCTTCATTCATCACATCGATCGTATCCTCGATCTCTTTCTTGGACTTCTCGATATTGACGCTGCTTTTTCCCTGCTGATCCAGATCGATATAGGATCGCAGCAGTTTCACCATGGTCGGCAGATAATAGTTCATCAGCCGGTGCATTTCCACGGTCAGTTCCGGTTTCTGCTTTGCCCGATCCACGATCACACGCACGGAATTCTCCATGCGATCCAGTTTGGCACTGATGTCCACATCCGGGATCCCGACGTTACATTCCCTGATCTCCTGAATATATAGTTCACCCTGCCGGATGATGGCCCTCTGCTCCTCTGTCAAGCCGTCCTGCTCCTGCTGCTGCCTGGCGATCTGCGCTTTTTCCGCCGCCGCCCGTATGGTCTGCAGATACTGCTCATAAGTTTCATTGCTGGTGATGAGGGTTTCCTGATCATCATCCATATGCCCCTGTTTAAACCAGCCGTCACGGATCATCGCCATGAGATCCTTCGCTGTGGTCTCCTCGTCTTTTCCAGTCTCAGCTGCCAGTTTCTTTACCGCAGCATAGGTTTTATCCTGCAATACCGTAAGATACTTTTCAAACCGTTTGATGCGGCTCAGATGCGCCGTACCCGCGATGGCACCGATCAGAGATGCTGCCGGGATAAACCCCAAAAGCACCATGAGGAAAACGGTCGCAAATACTCCCGCCCCTCCCGCGATCGCACCGAGAACCGTAATGATAAAGGGAAACACCGTAAATGCAAAAAACGAATATCCGATGATCGCACCGGCCAATGCACCTGTTTTAGAAGAGTTCATGTCCTTATAATATACTGACTTCCCGGAAGCCGCCCCCTGCATGACCGGCGTCACCGCCCGCGGCACACCCTGTGCCTGCCGCAGTCTGTCCTGATTGATATCGTGCACACGCTGATAGGTCTGGGTATTTTTCCAGTTTGCGCCATTGCTTAAATTGCGGTAACCCGGAATATGGTTTGCTCTCGCCCCTCCCGGCGGCAGCGGTCCGCTGACCGTGCGTCCGATATTGCTGAACAATTCCTCCAGTTCTGCGGATACGTTTCTGCTTAAGTTGCTGTAATCCCCGCTTTGAAGCGCACTCTGCACCGTATGTGTCACCTGGGACACACCGTCCGTGATCACACTCTTCATTTGTTTCGGATCGTAATCACCTGCTGCCATTCCTTATTTCGCCTCTGCCTCTTTTTTTCTGCCTTTGGATGCTTTGGCCAGTTCCGCCTCTGCCTGTCTTGCCTTTTCCTCTTCTTCTTTTTGCAGTTGTTCCGCGCTTTCTACCAGATAATCCACAATCCCCTCTGCGGAATGTCCGCGGTTCTGCCAACTGGCCTCCCGCAGATCGTCACGGCTCTTCTGATACTCGCTGCTCTGGATCAGATCGTCCATCAATGTCTGAAATCTGCCGAAATCATCCTCCGTGATCATCATGCCCAGTTTCGGGAATACCTGCTGTTTCCAGGGTTCTTCATCGATCCAGGCCGCATCATAGGGTGCCATATCCGACTGACCGCCGGCAAAGCAGAGCACCGGCTTATCAAACACAAACGCGAAGTCAAACACCACGCTGGAAAACTCACTGATCAGGATATCCGAGCGGTTTAAAATATCAAAGTTGTCCGCATCACGGTTCCATTCTACCTTATCGCCGTATTTGTCCATCAGCGGCTGCAGGATATCCATCTCTACCTTAAATGACTGCGGATGCGGGCGGATCACCACTTTATAATCCGTAGCCAGCAATGCGTCGATCAGTTTCTCCTTATACCGGTTCAGTACGGAAATCTCACCCCAGGACGGTGCCAGCAGTACGGTACGCTGTTTTTTCTCCTGTGCCTCCGTGCCCTCCTGATCGCGGCGTGCCAGCAGGCCATCCATATAGGTACAGCCTACCACCTGCAGGTCTTTCTGCGGAATGCCGCGCAGTTCCTCCAGTTTTCGGATGTAGCGTTCCTGGAAATCCCCTACCAGCAGCACGGAATCGTAAAAGTCCAGTCCGAACATACGGTATGCCGTGCCTTCATCCAGAGAATGGAAGATATGCACATATTTTCCAACGTTTTTAGAGCGCTTCCACTGATAAACTTCCAACCCGGGCGTGGTCGCCAGCAGCACACGGGCATTCAGCAGATTCAGCCGTGCAAATGCCTTGTTGCCGTCCCCGATAAAAGTCGTGTGCACATGCTCATATCCCTGTTCCAGTGCCGGATCCTTTTCATCTGCCGTATAATACTCGCAATCGATCCCCCGCTTCTCAAACTCCTCACAGACCGGTTTGAACACATTCCAGTAACTTTTCCCTTCACTGAAGATCACATATGGCAATTTCTCATCCGATGTTTTATCTTTGATGCGGCCGCCGCTTAAAACAAATTTAAATTTGATCCATAACTTTTGAAAAAAGAACAAAAGTGTTGAAAAAATACCAATCAATGCCGCAAAAAGCATGCTTCCCGTTCCGGGATCGATATACAATAAATACATGTACTGCCTCCGTCGATTAATAAGTTGAACAAGTATAACACAGGCGGATCTGCAAAACCCGCAAGTCATAATCTTTAGTATTGTATCATAATTCACTTCAAGTTTCAATTATCTGCCCATATTTTCACGCGCAATTCTTCTCAATACAGTTTTATCTTTCCTTTTTTCACTTCATAAAACTATTCCGGCAGATATTGTTTTTTCTGGTAACTGTTCAAATCAACATTCTTCTGCTATACTGTTTCGTATGGAAACACAAGATACAAAACGAAATATCATAATCATTTTTTCCGTGATCTTAAGCATCCTGGTAGTCTATACCGTGGTTTTTTCCGTGCTTTTCACAAACAAAGCCCGGGAAGCAGCACGTGCAGGCAGCCGTGGCCGCCTGCACGCCACCGCCTCCCGAGGACGCCTGCACGGCGGGGAACGCGGGCGCTATGCGGATGCGCTGGCTGCCGAAAATGCAAAAGGTACGGAAGAAACACCTGCGGATGGTACCCGCATCGCGGCTGTACAAAACCGTCTGGTCCGCCAGCCCCTGGTCACTCCGATCGGAAACGGACAGGATACCGTCACGATCATGATCTATATGAACGGCTCCAATCTGGAAACGGATTACGGTTTTGCCACGGATGATATCCGTGAGATGCTCAAAGCACCCTATAGCGACCGTGTCAATATTGTGATCGAAACTCTCGGAACGCAGGAGTGGCAGAAATTTGGCATCGCCAATGATCACACCCAGCGCTGGCTGCTGCAGGAAGATGATCTTCTTCTGGCAGATGACAGTCTGCGCCAGCTGGACTGCACGGTTCCGGAAACTTTAAGTGACTTCATTACCTGGTCCGCAGCTAATTACCCGGCCGACCGTTATTTCCTGATCCTATGGGATCATGGCGGCGGTGCCGTGGACGGTTTTGGCTGGGATCAGTTCCAGAATTACAACGCGGCGCTTACCATTGACGAAATGCAGACCGCCTTAAAAGAAAGCGGCGTGCTGTTTGATTTTATCGGGATGGATGCCTGCATCATGTCTTCGATCGAGATCTGCTACGCATTATATGATTACTGTGATTACTGCATATTATCAGAAGATTTTGAGTCTGCTTTGGGCTGGTCTTATGAAGGCTGGCTGACCGCCTTAACCGAAAATACCTCTCTGGATACCGTTTCCCTGGCAACCATTCTGATCGACGATATGGTCTATGCTAACCAGAAGAGCCATGATGGTGACAGTTCCACGCTGGCGCTGATCGATGAGCGTTATATCCCGTCCGCGTTTGAAAGCTGGATGAACTTTGCGTATGCCAATGAAGCCGCCCTGCTGACCACCAATTTCAGCCGGGAAGTGGCACGCACCGGCCGCGCGCGGCCCCGGGTGTCTTCCGACCTCACGGAATACTATATCACGGACATGCTGGCCATGGCAGTTTCCATTGATTCCAAACTGACCAAAGGGCTGGTCTCCCGCCTGGCTGCAGCCGTTGCCTACTACAATTGCACCGATGACAACATCGGCCTGACCGGCTTATCCGTTACGCTGCCTTATGGGGATAACCGCTTTTACCACTCTTTGGAAAAAGTCTATGCAAATGTCGGCATCGACAAACGCTATGTGGAATGGCTCAGCAAGTTTCTGGTCGAATATGACGGCAGTGAATATTATGATTATGATGAATTTAACGAAAGTTGGAACGGCTGGGATAATCTGGATGAACTGGTGAATTAGGGGGGGGTATCATTCTTCTTCAAACCTGAGTACGTGCGAATACTTATCAACTTTAGAAGTCGAGCCAGTGTTTATCATGTTTTTTGCAAGCCCTTTGAACTTCCTGTGATGTCCACCCTGCGGAGAGTATTCAGTTTTACAATCTCTGTATCATTCATCCCCCGTATTCTATCCGATTGAGAGAGATACTTCAATTGTAAAGTCTGAAAGAAAACAGGAAGCACTCCCTAGTCCGAAGTATAGCCTAATATAAATGTACCGTATTGTTGTGTTTCCATTCCATTTCTTTTAAAGAAATCTGCCATCCACTCATTGTCATCCCGGCATATATATACATCCCCAGGATAGTATTCAAAACTCTCAAACTCCTCCTCCGGGATATATTCAAACCGAAACTCTCCATCTTGCCGGTACTTATCCATTTCCAACTTGCTGGGTGGAACCTCCATTTGCAACAGCGCATTCGGATAAATGATATCCGTCATATGTATCATGGCTCCTTTATACTGCATCGCCTGATCCAAGGTCTCTTGAAATCCACCAAACCATATCCTGTACATTGCCTCATTATAATCCGTAAAATAATAAGTTGTAAACATACAGAATGAAACTGCATATATCCCTATAATACCTGCCAACATCTTTACTTTAAATCTCCGAATCAACCAGTCACTGTTAGCGTCGGGTGATTTTAGCCAACCGAGGACGGAAAGAATTAACCATTATGAGTCGGATGAAAATAGCCAATAAAAGTCAGATAGAAAAAGCCATTGATATCTCCATGGTTTGTATTAAACTGATGTATGCCAATGCA